>NZ_MUMF01000179.1 GCF_002155905.1 Streptomyces tricolor
CTGCGAGGCCGGCCTCGCAGCGGTCGAGCAGGCCCGCCCGCCGCAGATACCGGTCGGTGTCCAGGCACTCCCAGCCCTCGGCCTGCCGTACCGCGCATTTGGACTCGCCGTACTGGTAGAAGGGCACGACGGAGAATTCGGGGCAGGTTCGGTCCGGCTCGGCGAAAAGGGGCGCCCGGTCGGTGAAGAAGGTGGCGCGGCGCCAGCCGTGGGTGCTGTTTCCGGCGATGCTCGGCACGTCGTCGTGGTCGACCGTACTGGGGACGGCGATCCGCACCGGAATATCCAGCGCCTTGAGATACCGCTGGATCACCACGTCGTACGGCCAGCCACCGCCGTGTTCCGCCGCGAATCGCCGGTATCCGCGGGCGGCGTCGGCGGGCAGCATGAGGGCCAGTGAGGGGACGTGTTCGTCGATGGCATAGGCCCACTGCGCGCCGGTGAGTGCCCCGAGGCGTACGACACCGCTGTTTCTCCCTTCCCAGCCCTCGTAAAAGGCGACCGCCTCGCCGGGGACGGCGGCGGCGACCTTTTCCGCGTAGGGGAAGAAATTGTCGGCGATGAGGACGTCGTCCTGGAAGACCACGTGGTGGGTGGCGTCCGGCCCGACGCAGCTCCAGGACGGGTCGGCGGTGCGCAGCGCGGTGGGCGGGCCGGAGGGGTCCGGGTCGGTGACGACGCGGATGCGGCCCCGGGGGTCCTTGGCCGCGATCGCCTCGGCCGCCGCGCGGCGTCGCGGGTGGGTCATCACGGCACCAGTCAGAATGACAGCGTTCACAGCGTTCCCATCTGGCTGTTGGGGCCGGGCCGGTGGTGGCCGGCCCGGCGGTGGAGGTGTCGGCGACCTGGCTGGTCAGTCCTGGGCGAAGTCCGCGTTGCGGACCTGCCGCACGTTCTCGCCCAGACCGTGGTCCGCGCCCCGGGCGCGTTCGTGCCGGATCATCGCGGCGGGCCGGTAGTTGAGGATGTACGCGCGCCGGGTGCCGTCCGTGGTGTTGCCCCGCGAGTAGTGCAGGGTGAAGCCGGAGTGGGCCACTGCTTCCCCCGCCCGCAGTGGCACCGGGGTGGCGCCCGGCTCGTCCTCGGAGCAGTCGCACTCGATGTTCTTGCCGTCGCTGGTGGGCCGGTGCGGGCGCAGCGGCTGCCGGTGCGAGCCGCGTACGTACCACATGCAGCCGTTGTCGACGTCCGCGTCGTCGAGCGCCACCCAGATCGAGACCGCCCGGTGGTCGGGCATGTCGATCCAGTAGGCCGCGTCCTGGTGCCAGGGCGTGGGGACGGCGGTGTGCGGATCCTTGTGGATCATCATGTCGAAGTCGAGTTCCGCGTCGGCGCCGATGAGTTCGCGGGCGACGGAGAGCGCCTTGCGGTGCAGCGGGAGTTCCCGCAGCGGCGGGTGGAGCGCCGAGGGCCACATGATCTGGGTGATGTTCTCGCGTACGCCGTCCTTGCGCGGTACGTGGGAACCGAGATCGGAGCGCTTGTCGCCCGCCTCGATGTCACCGCTGAGGAAACGGTCGTAGATGTCCCGGTAAACCGCGAGTTCACCGGGGGAAACGAGTTCTCCGACGGCGGCGAATCCGTCGGCCGTGAACTTCTGCGCAAGGTCCGAAAGTACCTGCGTCGTCAAGACGAACATCCCCTTCGCCCCTTTCCCGACAGCCCGGGAAAAGGTTGGTCTGGACCATTGATCATGACGGGACGGGAATCTACGGGGCCGTTCGCCTCAAGGTCAACAGTGATCGGGAAAATGGTCCAGACCTATAGCGCGGCGATCATCGGGCGGCTACGGTTTGCCGGGCAACGGGCAGCGCAGCAAGGGGGAGACGAACGTGACGAGCACGGCCGGCACACTCCGCGTGGAGGCGGCGGTACGCCGCAATCCGTACAGGTACATGCTCACCGACACGGAGCTGACCGACCTGCTGACGGACCTCGGCCGGCGCCGCGCCGCGAGTGTCCTGCGCAACCACGCCGCCCCGGAGGGCGAGGCGCCGCGCGGCCCCTACCCGCGCCCCGCCATGGGCTTCGTCGTCCTGGACCCGACGGCCGAGCCGGGCGCCGCCCCCGCCGACGCGGTGCTCGGCGCCCTCACCGTCGGGGACGACGCGCGCCGCTTCCTGCCGAAGGCCGCGGCCAAGGCCGCCGCGCACCGGCGGCTCGGCGGCAACAACGGCGTCTCGGTGCACACCGACCCGCACCTGCTCGGCACCGGCGCCTTCCGCTACGGCCACTCGGCCGAGGTCCGCGGCCTGATCGTCGCCGCCAGCTCCCAGACCACCGACCAGGACCTGTACGAGGCGTCCCGGCTGGCCGCCGAACTCGTCGAGGAACTCGGCGCCCGCCACCGCGCCTACGAGTGGCGCCGGGGCGAGACCGACTGGCTCTCCCCCGCCGGCGACGTCCCGCCGGAGTACGCCGCGATGGTGTCCTGGTTCCCGGGACCGGCGGCGTGAGGCCCCCTCAGTCGCCGTCCCGGCGCGGTACCGGCGTGAAGGTGCGGCTCGCCAGATAGCCGGGCCGCGGGCGCGGGGCCGCGTACGGCGTCCCGATCGCGTTCTCCACGCTGTTGTAGACGACGAAGAGGTTGGTGCGCGGGAACGGCGAGACGTTCGGCGCCGAGGCGTGCAGGCTGTTGGAGTCGAAGGCCACCGCCGAGCCCGCCGGGCCGGTGAACTGACGGATGCCCAGCTCCCGGGCGAGCGCGGCCACCGCGGCACGGTCCGCCGGCCCGGCGGGCAGGTTCTTCCCCCGCAGCGACGTCCGGTGGTAGTCGGGCGGTGTCTCGCCGGCGGACGGCACGAAGGTGCGGTGCGCCCCCGGGATGATCATCAACGGTCCGTTGTACGGGGCGTTCTCGGTCAGGGCGACGGACAGGCTCAGGGCCCGCGGCGCCGGCATGCCGTCCTCCGAGTGCCAGGTCTCGAAGTCCGAGTGCCAGCCGAAACCGGAGCCGTCGAACGCCGGCTTCAGGTTCACCCGGGTCTGGTGGACGTACACGTCCGAGCCGAGGATCTGGCGGGCGATGCCGGCCAGCCGGGCGGAGTGGACGATCGCGCGGAACGTGTCGCTCAGCGCGTGCACCTCGAACACCGAGCGGATGCCGTCGCCGTCGGGTTCCGGCACCACCCGCCCCGAGTCGCGCAGCGCGGGGTCGGCCGTCAGCCGCGCGGTCTCCGCCAGGCAGGCCACCGTCTGCTCCGCCGGCAGCAACGCCTCGAAGTGCAGGCAGCCGTCGCGGTCGTAGGCGGTGAGTTCGGCGGCGGACAGGGGGCCGTCGGCGGCGGGGCGCCAGACGACCGGGTGGCGGCGCGGGAAGGGGGCCGCGGCCCCCGGGGTGCGCGTCGGGTACAGGTCGTCCCCGGCGTCGGCGGGGCGCACCGTGCTGGTCATCGTCGGCTCTCCTCCGGTTCGGGGTGCGCGGCGGCCGGGCGCTGGAACAGGGCCCCGGAGTTGCGGTGCGGCAGGTCCACGATCCGCAGGAGTTCGAAGCCCTGGTCCAGGTAGTAGCGGTGCAGCAGGCGGTTGGTCTTCCAGGCCTCCAGGCGCAGCCAGCGCTTGCCCCGCCGGGCGGCCAGCGCGCCCGCCCAGTCCAGCAGCCGGGCGCCGAGCGCCTGGCCGGCGACGGCCCGGCTCACCGCGAGGTCGTGCACGTAGAGGGCGGAGCGGGGGTCGTCGTGGCGCCACCACTCCGGGTCGGCCCGCTCGTGCACGGTGAGGGTGGCGACGGGCCGGCCGTCCCGGAGGGCGAGGTAGCAGTCGCCCGCCTCGATGGCCTCCGCCATCCGCCACCGGCGCGGCGGGTACTGCCACTGGTCCAGCCCCCGCCCGGCCAGCCAGCGGCTCGCCTCCAGCCACAGGGCCTCGACCTGCTCCAGCTCACCGGGACGGGCGGCCCGTACGACGAGGCCGGCCACCGGGCCGGTACCGGGGGCGCCGCCGCTCACCGGCCCGCTCCCGGAAGCCGGCACCCCGCTCCCGGGGACCGGCACCGGATCCCTCCCCGGGGCGCTCACCGGGCCCGCTCCGGTGCGTGGCCGGTGAGGAAGGCCAGGGCCACGGCGGCCTCGCAGGCGATGCCCGTGGCGATCACGTCCTCGTCGATGGTCGCGCGGGGCGAGTGCAGCGCCGGCGCCTCGTGCGGTGCCCGGCCCGGCGGGCACGCGCCGAGGAAGGCCAGGGCGCCGGGGACGGCCCGCAGGACGTAGGAGAAGTCCTCCGCCGTCATGTGCGGGGCCGGCAGGACGTCCACCGCCTCGGTGCCGAGCGCGTCGGCGGCGGCGCGCAGCACGACGTCGGTGAAGGCGGCGTCGTTGGCGGTGACCGGGTAGCCGGTCTCGACGGTCGCCTCGGCCGTCGCCCCGTGCGCGGCGGCCACGCCCCGGGCGACCCGGGCGATCGTCTCGTGCAGCCGCCGCCGGGTCGGCTCGGCCAGCGTGCGCAGGGTGCCGGAGAGTTCCGCGGTGTCCGGGATGACACCGGTGGCGGTGCCCGCGGCCATCCGGGTCACGCTGAGGACGGCGCTGTCGTCGGCGGCCACGCCCCGGGTCACCGCCGTCTGGAGGGCGAGCACGATCTCGCAGGCCACGGGCACCGGGTCGCAGGCGGTGTGCGGCGCGGAGGCGTGCCCGCCGCGGCCCCGGACCACGATCCGGAACCGGTCGGAGGCCGCCATCTGGGGCCCGGGCCGCAGCCGCACCGCGCCGGCCGGCAGGTTCGGGTGCACATGCAGCGCGAAGGCGGCGTCCGCGCGGGCGCCGGACGCCTCCAGCACCCCCTCCTCGATCATCAGGCGGGCGCCGTGATGGCCCTCCTCGCCGGGCTGGAACATGAACACCACGCGCCCGGCGAGCGCGTCCCGCCGCCCGGCGAGCAGCCGCGCGGCGCCCACCAGCATCGCCATGTGGGCGTCGTGGCCGCAGGCGTGCATCAGCCCGGGGGTGCGCGAGGCGAACGGCAGCCCGGTGTCCTCGGTGACCGGCAGCGCGTCCATGTCGGCGCGCAGCAGGATCGTCGGCCCGTCGGCCGTGCCGGCCAGCGTCGCGGTGACGGAGGACAGGGCGCGGCCGGTACGCACGTCCAGCCCGAGTCCGTCGAGGGCGTCGAGCACCAGCCGCTGGGTGGCGGGCAGTTCGAGGCCCAGTTCCGGGCCGCGGTGCAGGGCACGGCGCAGCGCGACCGCTTCGGGGGCCAGCCGGCGCGCCTCGTCGAGCAGAGCCGGCCCGCCGGCGACAGCGGCGGCGGACTCGCCCGGGACACCGTCCGAGGCCCGCCGCGCCTGCCCGGACGGGGAGCCGTCCGGCGTACGGCGCGCGTCCGGTGACGGACCGGCACCGGCCGTACCACGCGGCTGCCCGGCCGGGGCGGCACCCGGCGTACCGCGTGCGGCCCGAGGCGGAGGTGTCATGGAGCCGTTCTCCTTCCCGTTCCCGGGCCCGGCCCATGGCGGCGCGGCCCGCGGCGGCGGCACACGAGGAGGCGGTACCCCCTCGGCGCGGGGACGCGAGGAGGTATCCCCTCACCGTAGGGACGGCCCGGCCGCGCCGGACAGCCCCCGGCGGCCCCGGGACGCGGGATCCGGACAGGGCCGGCCGTTGACAGGATGGCGGATTCCGGCCCCTGACCAGGGGCCGACGCGCTGACATGCTCGGTCGTGGAAAGCCCGCAGGCCCGAGTGAGGGTGAGGACCCGTCCATGGCGATGTCAGCGTCCGCGGGAGCACCCCGACGCCCCTGGGAGTGGGACGAGACCGAATGGCGGCGGCACGTCGGCCGGGTGCGCGCCGGGCGCGCGCTGAAACCCGCGTCCTGGCCGGGCGGGGCCCGCTGCGCGGTGGCGCTCTCCTTCGATCCCGACCACGAGACGATCCCGCTCCGCGACAACCAGGTCATGCCGGGCAAGCTGTCGCAGGGCGAGTACGGCGCCCGCGTCGGCGTGCCCCGCATCCTGCGCCTGCTGGAGCGGCACGCCGTACCCGCCACGTTCTTCATGCCGGCGGTGTCCGCCCTGCTGCGCCCCGAGGAGGCCCGGGGCTACGTCGACGCGGGCCACGAGGTGGCCCTGCACGGCTGGATCCACGAACGCACCATGGAGCTGGAGTACAAGCACGAGCGGGACCTCGCCTTCCGCAGCGCGGACGCCCTGGAACGGATCACCGGCCGGCGCCCGGTGGGCATCCGCACCCCTTCCTGGGACTTCAGCGAGCACACCCTGGACATCACCCGCGAGCTGGGGCTGGAGTACGACTCCTCCCTGATGGCGGACGACGAGCCGTACGAGCTGCTCGCCCACGCGGAACCCACCGGCGTGGTGGAGATCCCCCCGGAGTGGATCCGCGACGACGCCGCCTACCTGAACATGGACCGCTACTCCGCCGTGCGCCCCTACACCCCGCCCCGGGAGCTGATCCCGCTGTGGCGGGACGAGTTCGACGCGGCCCGCGCGGAGGGCGGCCTGTTCCAGCTGACGATGCACCCGCACGTCATCGGGCACCGCTCGCGGATCGTGGTCCTGGCGGAGCTGCTGGACCACATCGGCGCCCGCGGCGACGTCTGGTACGCGACCCACGCCCAGGTGGCGCGGTACGTCTGGCGGGAGGCGACCGGGAACGGCACCCCCGGATGACCTGGGCGCCGGGGACGGGGGACGGCCTGGCGCCGACTCCGGTGGTCCGCCTGGGGATGGAGGTCGCCGGCACCCCGCGGCAGCTGTGGCTGAAGCTGGAGGGCTACAACCCGTACGGGTCGGTCAAGGGGCGGACCGCGCTCGCGCTGTGGCGGGACGCCGCGGACCGGGTGGAGCGGGGCACGGGCCTGGTGGAGTCCACGTCCGGCAACCTCGGCCTGGCCCTGGCCGCGCTGGCCGCCGCCCACCGGGTGCCGTTCACCGCGGTGGTGGACCCGCGCACCAGTGCCGCGCTGCTGTACGACATCCGCGCGCTCGGGGCCCGCGTCGTCACCGTGCACACCCCGGACGGCGCCGGCGGCTACCTGCTGAACCGGCTCGCCCGGGTGCGTGCCCTGCTGCGCGAACAGCCGGGCCTGGTGTGGACCGACCAGTACAGCAACCCGGCCAACCCGGCCGCCCACGCCACCGGCACCGCGCCCGAGCTGCACTGGCAGACGCGCGGGGAGCCGATGAGCGTGCTGGTGGCCGTGTCCACCGGGGGCACCCTCGCCGGTTTCCGGCGGTACGCCGCCGAGTCCGGCGCCGCCTGGGAGCTGGTCGGGGTGGACGCGGCCGGTTCGGCGGCCCTGGGCGGCCCGGCCGGGCCCCGGCTGCTGTCCGGCATCGGCTCCAGCCGCCCGTCCGCCTTTCTGCCCGACGGCCACCGGCCCACGGTGTACGTCGACCCGGCGGAGGCGGTCACGGTGTGCCTGTGGCTGCGCGCCACCACCGGGATCGGGGTCGGCGCCAGCTCCGGCGCCGTGGTCGCGGCGGCGCTGCGCCTGTTCCGGGCCGACGCCCGGCGCGTCACCGTCGCCTGTCTGTGCCCGGACGGCGCCGACCGGTACCGGGACACCGTCTACTCGCCGCTCTGGCGCCGCGCGCACGGCATGGCCCGGTCCGGCGCGCTGCCCGGCGTGCGGGTGCTGGCCGCCGACGGGCCGGGGCCGCTGACCGAGGGGGTCCGATGGTGAACGCGGAGGACGGGGAGCGGGACTGGTACACGAAGGCGGGCGTCCGCCGGGACCCGCGCCGGCTGCTGCGGGAGGAACTGGGCGCCGGGCGGCTGTACTTCCCGCCGGCCCTGATCCCGTACGCCGCTCATCCCCTGGTGCGCGCCCTGCCCACCGAGGCACAGCAGGCGCTGGCGGCCCGGCACCTGTTCCAGTACCTGGGTTTCACCACCCACTTCGAGACCGAGGTGGTCAACCGGGCCACCCAGCGCATCGCGACGGGCCGCGGCGGCGTCGACACCCCGGCGCGGACCCGGCTCGACGCCTTCCGGATCTACTGCGACGAGGGCTACCACGCGCTGTACAGCTTCGACGTCGTCCGGCAGATCGCGGACGCCTCCGGCGTCGAGCCGGTGCCGTACGACTTCGCGCCGTTCCGGGAACGGCTCGACGCGGTGGGCGTGGAGGCCCTGCCGGGGCAGCCGGTGCTGGCCCAGTTGCTCCAGGTCGTCGTGTTCGAGACGCTGGTCACCGCCATCCTCGGCGAGGTGCCCAAGGACGAGCGCGTGCTGACCGTCGTACGGCAGATCGTGCGGGACCACGCCCGGGACGAGGGCTGGCACCACGCGTTCTTCGCCCGCTTCTTCCGGGAGCTGTGGGCCCGGCAGTCGGCCGCGGAGCGGGTGCGCGTCGCCCGCTGCCTGCCCGGCCTGGTCCGCTCCAGTCTGCTGCCCGACCTGCGCCCGGTGCGGGCCGCGCTGGCCGCCGCGGGGCTCGGTGCGGCGCAGGTGGAGGAGGTCGTCCACGACTCCTACCCGCGGGCCGCGACGGAGCGGGCGATGCGGGAGGCGGCGCGGCACGCGCTGCGGCTCTTCGAGGAGACCGGCGTGCTCGCGGTCCCCGGCGCCCGGGACGCCTTCCTCACGGCGGGCCTGCTGGCCGGGGGCGCGGGGGACGACCCGTGACGCAGGAGCGGCGGGAGACGGCTCAGGACGGAGACCATGCCCCGACCCCGGAAGAGGTGGACTGCCCATGCGTGACCCCGCCGCCGACCTCCCCGCCCTCCTCGGCGCCCCGGCCCTCGCACCCGAGCGGGGGCTGTTCACGCTGGCCGAGGTGGCGCCCGAGCGGCTGCACCGGCTGGTCGCCCGGTCGGTCCGGCTGTTCCGGGACCGCGGCGCGCACGACCGGCCGCTGCGGGACCGGGTCGTCGGGGTGCTGTTCACCCGCACCTCCACCCGCACCCGGACCGCGTTCCAGAGCGCGACCGTACGGCTCGGCGGCACGCCCGTCGCGTACGGACCCGGCGACCTCCAGCTGAACACCGGCGAGTCGGTGGCGGACACCGGCCGGGTCCTCGGGGCCATGCTCGACCTGCTGGTGGCGCGCACCGCGGGGCCGCTGGCGGAGCTGCGGGAGCTGTCCCGGGCGGGCGGGCTGCCGGTGGTCAACGCGATGGCGGCCGAGGAGCACCCCACCCAGGGCGTGTGCGATCTCGCCGTGCTGTCCCTGGCCTTCGGCGACCTGAGCGGGATCCGGCTGCTGTACGTCGGGGAGGGCAACAACACGGCCACCGCTCTCGCCCACGGCCTGGCGGCGGTGTCCGGCGCCGAGGTCACCTTCGCCACCCCGCCCGGCTACGGCCTGCCCGCCGGTGCGCTGGCCACGGCCCGTGCGAACGCGAAGGCCACCGGGGCCCGGATCGAGGAGATCCACGCTCTCGCGGACGCGCCGGCCGAGGCGGACGTCGTGTACACCACGCGCTGGCAGACCACCGGCACCAGCAAGCCGGACCCGTCCTGGCGGGAGGCCTTCCGCCCCTTCCACGTGGACGGTCCGCTGCTGGCGCGGTGGCCGCGGGCGCTCTTCCTGCACGACCTGCCCGCCCACCGGGGCGACGAGGTCGCCGGAGAGGTCCTGGACGGGCCCCGGTCGCTGGCCTGGACACAGGCGGCGATGAAACTGCCCAGCGCCATGGCCGTCCTGGAGCAGGCCACCGGCTCTCTGCCCGGCTGAACCCCCGCAGCTCTCGCCCCCCTTGGAAGGAGCCTGCCATGCCGTCCGTCTCCCGGGTCGACGCGTACACCCATCTCACCCCCGACGATCTGAAGCCGCCCGGGGAGCCCGAGGTCTTCTTCGAACCGGCCGACACCGAGATCGGCGTGTGGGTCGCCGCCGATCTGCTGCCGCCCGGCGGCGGGGGCACCGTGCTGGACCTCGGCTCGGGCAGCGGGGCCGCGGCTGCCGCCATCGCCCGGGCCGGCGCCGCGCGCGTGCACGGTGTCGACAACGGCCGCCAGACCCTGCGCTGGGCGGAGCGGCACTACGCCTCGGCCGACGGGCGGGTCAGCTTCGCGCTCGGCGACTACTCCGTGCTGAGCCCGCGGGAGCTGCTGGCGACCGCGCCCGGGGAGCTGCCCCGCCCGCTCGTCGTCACCAGCAACCCCGCCTATGTGCCGCTGCCCGGAGCGGCGGCCCGCACCCATCCCTCGATCAGCGGCGGCGCGGACGGTCTGAAGTGGGCCGGGTCCATCATCGGCCACGCCCGCACCCTGGGCGCGGACCTGGGGCTGACCATCGGCTCCTACTCGACGCCGCGCCGTGCGGCGGCCCTGCTCGCCGAGGCCGGTTACCGCATCGCCGCCGTGACCCTCTGTCCGCTGCCGTTCGGCGCGTTCACGCGGGCGCACCCCGAGCGGGTCCTCGCCCTGGAGGAGCGGGGCGAGGCCGTGCTGTGGCGCTCCGGCCCGGACCCGCTGGCGTACTTCGTGGTCGGCCTGGCCTGCCGCCGCGCCGACGCCGCCGGGCAGCCGGACGGCGGACAGCCCGGCGGCGGCAAGGAGTTGCTGGATCTGCTGCACACGGCGGCCCGGTCCGCCACCACCCGGCTGGAGAGCCTGGACGCGTACCGGCCAGGGCGGCCGGGCCGCGCCCGGCGC
>NZ_MUMF01000180.1 GCF_002155905.1 Streptomyces tricolor
CGCCGCCGACGGCGGCCTGTACGGCGACGGCACCCTGTTCGGGCAGCAGCAGCGGGGCGTGCAGGGTGAGTTCCTCGACGGTGTCGCAGCCGGTGCGTTCCGCGGCCGTCAGGGCCAGCTCGACGAAGGCGGTGCCGGGCAGCAGCACGGTGCCGTGCACGGCGTGGTCGGCCAGCCACGGATGGGAGGCGAGGGAGAGCCGGCCGGTGAGGACCGCTCCCCCGCTGTCGGGCAGTTCGGTCGCGGCGGTCAGCAGCGGATGGCCGGTGGCCTGCTGCCCCAGCCCGGCGGCGTCGCCGCTGCCGCCCGCGCCGGCCTCCAGCCAGAGGCGTTCGCGCTGGAAGGCGTAGGTGGGCAGGGCGGTGCGGCGGGCCTGGTGCGGGGCGAAGAACGCGGCCCAGTCCACGGCGGTGCCGGCCGCGTGCAGCCAAGCCACGGCCGTGACCAGGTCGCGTTCCTCGTCGCCGTCGCGGCGCAGCGCGGCGACGGTCACGCTGTCCTCGGGCAGGCAGTCCGCGGCCAGGGCGGTGAGGGCCGCGTCCGGGCCGGTTTCGAGGAACGCCCGGACGCCCAGCTCGTGCAGGGCGGTCAGGGCGGGCGCGAAGCGGACGGGACGGCGCACGTGGTCCACCCAGTAGCCGGGTGCGGTGAGGTGGGCGGGGTCGGCGAGCGCGCCGGTGAGGGTGGAGACGATCGGGATGCGCGGCGCGGAGAAGGAGCACCGGGCGGCGGCCTCGGCGAAGCCGGCGAGCATCGGCTCCATCAGCGGCGAGTGGAAGGCGTGCGAGACCGTCAGCCGCTTGCTCCTGTCGAAGCGGGCGGCCAGGGCCTCGACGGCTTCCTCGGTGCCCGAGATGACCACGGAGCGCGGGCCGTTGACGGCGGCGAGGCCGACCCGGTCGTCCAGGTGGGGGGCGACCTCCTCCTCGGTGGCCCGCAGCGCGGCCATGGCGCCGCCCGCCGGCAGGGCCGCCATCAGGGTGCCGCGCGCGAGCACGAGCCGGACCGCGTCCGGCAGGGACAGCACCCCGGCGACGTGGGCGGCGGCCAGTTCGCCGACGGAGTGCCCGGCCAGGTAGTCGGGGGTCACGCCCCAGGACTCCAGGAGGCGGTACAGGGCCACCTCGGTGGCGAACAGGGCGGTCTGCGCGTAGTCGGTCCGGGTGAGCAGGCCGGCGTCGGTGTCGATCACGTCGGCGAGCGGCCGGTCCAGGTGCGGGTCGGCGAGGGCGCACACGGCGTCGAAGGCCTCGGCGTACACCGGGAAGGCGCGGTGCAGGGCCCGGCCCATGCCGAGCCGCTGCGCTCCCTGGCCGGTGAACAGGAAGGCCGTCTTGCCGCCGACAGGGGTGAGCGGGGTGGCGGCGGCGAGAGCGGTGAGCAGTTCGCCGGTGTCCCGGCCGACGGCGACGGCGCGCTGCTCGAAGCGGGCACGGGTGGTGGCCAGCGACAGTCCGACGTCGGCCGGGCGTGCGCCCGGGTGCGCGTCGACGTGGGCGCGCAGCCGCGCGAGCTGCGCGGTGAGGGCCGGCCGGGTGCGTCCGGTGACGATCCAGGGGACCCAGCCGCCGTCCCCCTCGGGCAGGTTGTCCGGGTCCTCCGCGGGTGCCTGCTCCAGGATGACGTGCGCGTTGGTGCCGCTGATGCCGAAGGAGGAGACCGCGGCGCGGCGGGGCCGCCCGGTGGCGGGCCACGGGCGCCGTTCCAGGGCCAGTTCGACGGCTCCCGCGCTCCAGTCCACCTGGTCGGTGGGGGCGTCGACGTGCAGCGTGGGCGGAACCTCGCCGTGCCGCATGGCCAGCACCATCTTGATGACGCCCGCGACGCCCGCCGCGGCCTGGGTGTGCCCGAGGTTGGACTTGACGGAGCCGAGCAGCAGCGGCCGGTCGGCGGGCCGGTCCCGGCCGTACGTCGCGAGCAGCGCCTGCGCCTCGATGGGGTCGCCGAGGGAGGTGCCGGTGCCGTGCGCCTCGACCACGTCGACGTCGGCGGCGGTGAGCCCGGCACCGGCCAGCGCCTGCCGGATGACCCGCTGCTGGGACGGGCCGTTGGGCGCGGTCAGCCGGCTGCTGGCGCCGTCGGAGTTGACCGCGCTGCCCCGGATGACGGCGAGCACCGGGTGGCCGTTGCGCCGGGCGTCGGCGAGCCGTTCCAGCAGCAGCATGCCGGCGCCCTCGCCCCAGCCGGTGCCGTCGGCCGCCGCCGCGAACGCCTTGCAGCGGCCGTCGGGGGCGAGCCCGCGCTGCCGGCTGAAGTCGATGAACGTCTCCGGCGTGGACATCACGGTGACGCCGCCGGCCAGGGCGAGCGAGCATTCGCCCGACTGCAGCGCCCGTACCGCCCAGTGCAGGGCGACCAGGGAGGAGGAGCAGGCGGTGTCGACGGTGACCACCGGGCCTTCGAGGCCGAAGGTGTAGGCGACGCGCCCGGAGGCGATGCTGGCGGCGCTTCCGTTGGCGAGGTAGCCGTCGAGGTCGTCGGGGACGGAGGTCAGGCGGGTGGCGTAGTCGTTGTACATCACGCCGGCGAACACGCCGGTGCGGCTGCCGCGCAGGGTGGCCGGGACGATGCCGGCCCGTTCGAAGGCCTCGTGGGAGGTCTCCAGCAGCAGCCGCTGCTGCGGGTCCATGGCGAGGGCCTCGCGGGGGCTGATGCCGAAGAAGTCGTGGTCGAAGTCGGCGGCGTCGTGCAGGAACCCGCCGGTGCGGGCGTAGGTCTTGCCGGGCCGGGCAGGATCGGGGTCGTACAGGGCGTCCACGTCCCAGCCGCGGTCGGCGGGGAAGTCCGTCACCGCGTCGGTGCCGGTCGCGACCAGCTCCCACAGGTCCTCGGGGGTGGTGACGCCGCCCGGGTAGCGGCAGCCGATGCCGACGACGGCGATGGGGCCGTGTGCGCGTTGCTCGTTCTCGCGCAGTCGCCGCCGCGCCTCCCGCAGGTCCGCGGTCGTTCGCCTGAGATAGTCGAGCAGTTGCTCTTCGTTGTTCACCAGCGCGCCATCCGATCGAGATCGACGTGAGGGCCTCGGCCGTGCGGATCGCCTCCGGACGGGTTCCGGTCCGCTTCCCCTCCGCTGTCGGAGGCTAGGCAGGCGCCGGTGACGCGGGACACCCCTACAGCCCCCAGGGGCCCCTGCGGTGGTTAAGGGGTCCCCTGGGGGCGTGTCGGCGCGGATCCGGGTGCCGAAGCGGGGCGCCGACGCGGGCCGACGCGAGGCAGAAGCGGGCGAAGCGGGGCCGCAGCGGGCCGACGCCGGTCAGCGCAGGGCGACGCCGGTCAGCGCAGGGCGACGAGCGCGGCGGCGGCCGGCGCCGCACACCGGCCCGGCACCTCAAGAACGGGCAAGCCCCCGCAACTCCCCGCCCCTGCGCCGACGTTGAACGTCACTCGGTGAAGGTGAGCGACCGAAGGCCGGTGTCCAGCAGGCGGATCAGCTCACCGACCCGTCCGCCGCCACTCGGCGCCGCCGGGAAGCGCTGGAGCACGTCGACGACGGCCGGTGTGGCACGGCGCACCATCTGCTGGAGGTGTCCGGCGCCGACGCTCGGGTCGTCGCCGGCGGCGAGTTCGGCTGCGCGGGCCGCGTGGGCGCCGGCTCCGAGGATGTGCTTGACCTGGGTCGCCTTGGCCAACGGGTGCAGGTAGGCGGCGGCTGCCGCGGACATCGCCGCCCACGCCGCCTCGCGGGCAGCCGCGGTGTCCGTGTTCCTGGCCGCTTTGAGCGCCGCCCACGCCGTGTCGCGCAGAGACTTCCCGCGTTCGCCGCCCCGGGCGAACTCCCACGCGGCACCGACAGCGGCCCGAGGCCGCGCGTCGTCCGGCTGATCGGCCTCGAAGACCCCGAGCGCCGCCTCCGCGCATGCCGCGGCGAACGCGGCTACCGCACGAAGGTCCTGCTTGCTCAGAACGACCTCGCTCGCGTCCTCTGTCACGGGGCCCATCTTCCACGAGGCCGGCCGCGCGGAGCGAGCGCGGCCGAAACCGGAGGGTTTTCTGTCATGTTTCAGACATGATCCTCGCGCCGGTGCGCGGTACGGAGCGCGACGGGGACGGGACGAGCGGGACACCGAGGGCACCGTGAGGGCCCAGGGGCGGCACGCGTGTCCTGAGGCCGCACCGCCGCCCCTGCCTGCGGGAACGGTGCGGCGCGCGCCCCCTCCCGACGGGCCGAAGCGGAACGCGGTGCGGCGGGCGGCCGTACGCCGCGAAACATTGCCGCAATGCTTGACCAAGATCTATTCGCCGACCCTGGTGGCAGAATATCGGCGACCGCTCTCGGACGCTCTGACCACCGGATTGACGTGGCCTGGACCTGGTTTTAGTCTTGCCCCTCGTGCGGCCAGCAGGTAGCTGAACGAAACGGTCTTAACGCGTCCGGAGGGGCGGTCAGTATGCCCGCAATATCGTCGCCGGCACCCCCTACTCTTGTTCATATACTCCGGGATCGAGCATTGCAGAATCCCGACGGCACCGCATATGTTTTTCTCGCCGACGGCGAGGACGACGAACGGCGGCTCAGCTATCGGCAGCTGTACGCGGCGGCCACCGACGTGGCCGGCGCGCTGGCCGACCGGCACGGGCGGGGCGAGCGGGCGCTGCTCCTCTTCGCCCCGGGCCTCGACTACATCACCGCGTTCTTCGGCTGCCTGCTCGCCGGCGTCGTGGCCGTACCGGCCTATCCGCCGCAGGACGCGCGCAGCCTCGGCCGGCTGGACGCCATCGTCGCCGACGCGGGCGCCCGCATCGCCCTGACCACGAAGGATCTTCTGCCGATCACCCGGTCGGCGCTGGACGCCCCGCTGGCGTGGGTCGCCACCGACGCCCTGGAGCCCGGAGCCGGCCAGGCCGGCGCCGCGGCCGGGTCCGGCGGAGCTGCCGTGGCCGCGACGTCCGAGGACCTCGCCTTTCTGCAGTACACCTCCGGCTCCACCCGGCTTCCGCGCGGTGTCATGCTGACGCACGCGAATCTCATGCACAATCTGGAGGCCATCTATCAGTCCTTTGCCGGGACCCCGCATGACGTCATGGTCAGCTGGCTTCCGCCGTATCACGACATGGGACTTATCGGTGCCATCCTGGAACCGCTTTACGGGGGTTTTCCGGGCGTTCTGATGTCACCTCTGCATTTCCTGCAGAAGCCGTATCGCTGGCTGAAAGCCATCTCCGTTCACCGGGGCACGATCAGTCCTTCCCCGAATTTCGGATACGAACTGTGCCTGCGGAAGATCGACGACGAACAGCGGGCGTCGCTCGATCTGTCCACCTGGCGTGCGGCCGTCAACGGAGCGGAACCGGTCCGGGTGGAGACGGTCGAGCGGTTCACGGAGCGGTTCGCCCCGGCCGGCTTCGGCCCCGGCACCTTCCGTCCCAGCTACGGCCTGGCGGAGGCCACCCTGCTGGTGACCGCCGACCCGGTGGGCGAGCCCGGGCGCCGCTTCCCGGTCGAGGGCGTGACCAGGATCGCCTGCGGCACCGCCCGCGGCGACCAGTCCGTCGTCGTGGTGGACACCGCCACCCTGGCACCGGCCAAGGCCGGGCAGGTCGGGGAGATCTGGGTGTCCGGTCCCAGTGTCTCCGCGGGCTACTGGGGCCGTCCCACCGAGAGCGCGGCGCTGTTCGGCGCCACGCTGCCGGACGGCCGTGGCCCCTACCTGCGCACTGGGGATCTGGGGGCGCTGGACGACGAGGGCGCGCTCGCCGTCACGGGCCGTCTGAAGGACCTGCTCGTCCTGCGTGGCCGCAATGTGTATCCGCACGACGTGGAAAGCGCCGCCGAAGGCAGCCACCCCGCCCTGCGGCCGGGCTGCGGCGCGGCCTTCACCGTTCCCGTGGACGGCGAGGAGCGGCTGGTCCTGGTGTCCGAGGTCACCGACGGCGCGGACACCGAAGCCGTCACGCTCGCGGTCCGGCGGGCGGTGCGCGAGGAGTGCGACGCCGATCTCCACGAACTGGTGCTCATCCCGGCCCGCACCGTCCCCAAGACCTCCAGCGGCAAGATCCAGCGCCGCGCGACACGGGAGGCGTACCTGTCCGGTGCCCTGTCCCGGACCGGCGGCTGGCGCGCCGAGAGCGCGGCGACGGCACCCGGCGAGCGGGCCGCCACTCCCCCGCGTACGCCCCTGGAGTCGCTGATCGCGGGCATCTGGGCGGAGTTGCTCGGACAGGAGGAGGTCGGGGTCCACGACGACTTCTTCGCCTCGGGTGCGCAGTCCCTGCTGCTGTCCCAGCTCGCCGTACGCATCGAGGCGGAGCTGCCGGTGCGGGTCACCACCGGTGACCTGTTCCAGGCGTCGACCGTCGCGAAGCTGGCCGCGCTGCTGGAGAGCAGGCCGCTCGCCGTGGACGAAGAACAGGTCGCCGGACTGATCGCCCGGAGCGACAACGGCTGAACAGCGCAAGCACCGAACGCCTTCGACCGAAGGTCTGACCGTTCCTGACGCACGCTGATCCCAGCAGGGGGGCACATGGACACGACGGACGTGGTGGAAACGCTGGACAACCTGGTCGCCGACGCGACCGACCACCACTACAGCCCCTACACGCGGTTCGACTGGGTGGACGAGCTGGCCGAGGAGCAGTGGTGGATGACACCCGACCTGCTCACCGTGGCCGGCACCCGGCACGCGCGGGAGCTGGACGAGAAGACGCTCATGCGCCTGAGCAAGTGGGAGAGCGTCAACTTCTTCAGCCTCAACATCCACGGCATACGTGAGCTGCTCATCGAGGTGACCCGGCGGATCCACACCCGCGGGTTCGAGCTGCCCTCCGAGTTCTTCCACCGCTTCCTGGGCGAGGAGAACGGGCACATGTGGTTCTTCGCCCAGTTCTGTCTGCGCTACGGCGGCAAGATCTACCCGGACAAGTCGCTTCCGGTCACCACGCCGGAGGAGGACGCCGCCGTCGCCAACTTCCTGGTCTTCGCCCGCATCCTCATCTTCGAGGAACTGGTCGACCACTTCAACATCAGAATGGGCAGGGACACCACCCTGCATCCCCTGATCAGGGAGGTGAACCAGGTCCACCACGACGACGAGTGGCGGCACATCATCATGGGCCGCAAGCTCGTGGGCCTCCTGTACGAGCCCCTGCGCGAGCGGGGCGACCGGGAACTGCGCGAGCGCCTGGACGTCTACCTGCGGCGCTACATCACCGCGAGCGTGCAGTCGCTGTACAACCCCACCGTGTACCGGGACGCGGGGATCGCCGACGCCTTCGCCTTCCGCGAGGAACTGCTGCGGGACCCGGCGCGCGTCGCCTACCACGAGACGTTCTTCAAGCGCATCACCCGGTTCCTGGTGAGCCAGGAGATCATCACCGCTTCTCCGTTCCAGGAGGCGGCGGCCTGATGGGGACGGACATGATCGAACAGGTGCGGTCGTGGCTGCTGGCGCGCAACCCCGAGGTCACGGCCGTCGGCTGGGACGAGGACCTCATCGACAGCCGCCTCATCGACTCCCTGGACTTCCCGCAGCTGCTGCTCCTGCTGGAGGAGCTGGCCGGGCACGAGCTGGAGCTGACCGCGGAGAACGTCGTCGGCTTCCGGACCCTGCGCGGCATACGCGACACCGTTCTGGCGGACACCCTCGGCACCGACGCGGTGAGCCATGAGTGACCTCTACACGGCGCGCGGCGGGCTCGTCACCCTGGGCCCGGAACTCGTCCGCCTCATGGACCTGCTGGACCAGCGCTTCCAGGGCTGGGCCCGGGAGTGCGGCGCCACCCCGATGCTCTTCCCGGCGGTGATCGGCACCGCGGACCTGGCCGCCATCGACTACTTCGACAACTTCCCGCACCTCGCCCTGATGACAGCCCCGTTGAAGCTGCCGGCGGACAAGGTGGCGGGTGACACCGCGCTGCCCTCCGACCGTCTCGGCGAGAGCGCGTACGGGCTGGTCTCCGCGGCCTGTTACAACGTGTACCTGCACCACCGCTCCGCCACGCTCGCCGCGCCGCGGTACGTCACCACCGTCGCCAAGTGCTTCCGCAACGAGGACCACTACGAGGGGCTGCGCCGGCTGCACGGGTTCACCATGCGGGAGATCGTGTGCCTGGGGCCCCGGGAGGCCGTCCTGGAGCATCTGGCCGCGTTCCGGCCGAAGGTGGTGGAGTTCGCGGCCCGGCTCGGGCTCGACCTGGCGGTCCAGCCGGCGTCGGACCCGTTCTTCGAGAAGAGCGGCGGGCGGGCCCTGCTGGCTCAGCTCTTCCCGGTGAAGGAGGAGTTCGTCCACGACGGCACCCTGGCCATCGGATCGCTCAACTTCCACCGCAACTTCTTCGGGGAGCGCTGCGCCGTCTCCCTCGCCGACGGCGGCCCGGCCTTCACCGGGTGTGTCGCCTTCGGTCTGGAGCGGTGGATCGCGGCACTCCTGGAGACGCACCCGAACATCGACGACATCCTGGAGCGGGTGGCGGAGGCGGCTTCGTGAGCGATCTCCTGGGGCGGCTCGCGGAGTTGACGGGGCCCGAGCGCGCCCGGTTGATGGCCCGGCTGCGGCAGCGCGCGGCCACGTCCGCGGAGCAGTCCGCCGATCCCACCGCCGCGTCCGACGCCCAGCAGCGGCTGTGGCTGCTCCAGCGCCTCGACCCGGGCAGCCCGGCTCACCACCTCTCCGCCGCCCTGCACCTGGCGGGCCCGCTCGACGTCGAGGCGCTGCACCGGGCCCTGACCGGGATCACGGCACGGCACGAGTCGCTGCGCACGGGTTTCCGCGAGGAGGACGGGCGGCCGGTACGGCACGTCGTCGCGTCCCCTTCCGTCGAACTGCCCCTGGTCGACCTCGCCGACCTGCCCTCGGGAGAGGCCGAACGACGGGCGCGCGCCCTGCACGCCGAGCAGGGGAGGCGCCCCTTCGAGCTGGACCGGGCTCCCCTGGCCCGCTTCACCCTCTACCGGTTGACCGCCGAGCGGCACGTGCTCACCGTCGTCGCGCACCACCTGGTCTGCGACGGCTGGTCGATGGGCGTCTTCACCACCGAACTCGTCGCGCTGTACGAGGCGTTCGCCGAAGGGCGCCCCTCTCCCCTGCCGCCGTCGGCCGCCGTACCGGCCGGCGAGCGGCGTCCGACCGGCGAGGAGCGCGACCGGTCGGTCCGGTACTGGCGCGAGGAGCTGTCCGGTGACCTCCCGGTCCTCGAACTGCCCATCGACCGCCCGCGGTCCGCGCCGGCCACGGACCGGGGCGCCCGGCACGGCTTCCGGATTCCCGTCGGCCTGCACCAGGAGCTGCGCGCCGCGGCCGGCCGTGACCGCGCCACCGTCTACGGCGTCCTGCTCGCCGCGTACGCCGTGACGCTGCACCGGATCACCGGCCAGCTGGACCTCGTCGTCGGCGCGCCCGTCGACGAACGCCAGGGAGCCGGCGAGGAGGGGCTGATCGGCTTCTTCGTGAACACGCTGCCGCTGCGGTTGCGGCTGCGGCCGGGCCGGACGTTCGCGGAGACGGCGCGGCACGCCGGCGAGGTGCTGCGCGGCGCGCTGACGCACGACCTCCCGTTCGGGGACATCGTGCGGGAGACCAACCCGCCCCGGCCGCCCGGCCGCACGGTGCTGCGGCAGACCGCCTTCTCGCTCCAGCCCGCCGTCCCCGCGGGCCGGCGCGCGGGAGGGCTGACCGTCACACCGGCCGCCCCGGACGACTTCGACCTCGGCGTGTCCCCGCTCGACCTCAGCCTGCACCTGCGCGAGCAGGACGGCGAGCTGCTCGGCTGCTTCGAGTACCGCACCGACCTGTTCGACGCCGGTACCGTCTCCGGGTGGGCCGAGGAGTTCCAGGAGGTGCTCCGCCGGGCCGTCCGCTCGCCGGAGGAGATCGCCGTGACCGGCGCCCGGGCCCCCGAGAGCAACCTGACGGACAGTCAACTGGCGCTCTGGTTCGGCAAGCAGACCTCCGGCGACGTCCGGCTGTACTACGAGAACGTCACCGCCCTCTACAGCATCCCCGGCCCGCTCGACCACGACCGCTTCCGGCGTGCCTTCCAGCGGCTGGTGGACCACAGCGACGCGCTGCGCAGCACCTTCCACGAGGTCGACGGCGTCCCGCTGCGCCGGGTGGCCGACAGCGTCCCGGCGCCGGTGGACCTGGTGGACCTCACCGGTGAGCCGGACCCCCGCGAGGCCGCCCTGCGCTGGGCCCGGCGGCGCAGCGGGCCCGGGCTCGATCCGGCCCGCCGGGTCTTCGACTCCGCCCTGCTCAAGCTGAGCGACTCGGCGTACGCCTGGTACCTCGACGTGGACCACCTGGTGTGCGACGCGTGGTCGATGTCCCTGTTCCTGCGGACCCTCTCCGCGTACTACGACCTCGACCGGCAGGGGCGCCTGGCGGAGGCCACGCCGCTGCCGCCGTTCCAGGCGTACGTCGACCACGAGCGGGCGCTGCGCGGCACCGGGCGCCGGCAGCGGGCCGAGCGGCACTGGCGCGAGACGCTGGCCGAGCCGGTGGAGCGACTGGCCTTCTACGGCAGGGAAGACGACGTGGCGGGGACGACCCGCACGGCACGGGTCACCGTCGAGCTGGACGCCGGACGCAGCGCTCGCATCGCCGAGTTCGCCCGGCAGGAGGGCCACGCCTCGCCCGCCGTCGCCTTCGCCGCGGCCCTCTTCGCCTACCTGCACCGGATCGGTGGCGGTGAACTGCTCCGCATCGGCACGCCGTTCGCCAACCGCCCGGCCGAGTTCCGGGACACGGCCGGCCTGTTCATGAACGTGCTGCCGCTGCAGCTGCGGGTCACCGGCGACACCACGCTCCGGCTCCTCGCCCGGGAGACCCAGCGGTCCTTCCTCCAGGCGGCCCGCTACCAGGACCATGTGCCCCGGCACCGCGGCGGCGCCCGCCTCTACGACGTCTACCTCAACTACCAGAACGCGGTCTTCGAAGGGTTCGGCGGCACGGTCGGCTTCGACCTGCTCGACACCGGGCACTCCCCCGACCGGCTCACCCTCCAGGTCCGTGAGCTGCGCCCGGACCCCACCGCCCCGCCGCGCTTCGTGCTCGACTTCGACTTCAACACCGTCTGCTTCGACACCACCCAGCGGGACCGCACCACCGGCCACTACCTCGCTCTGCTGGACGCCCTGCTGACCCGCCCCGACGACCCGGTCTCGGCCCCCCGGATGCTGTCGGACGAGGAACTGAAGCAGCTCGACGCCTGGAACGACACCGCACGCGCCTACGACCTCGACACCCCGCTGCACACGCACATCGAGCGCCAGGCCCGTCGTACCCCCGGCGCGACCGCGCTGGTCTTCGAGGACCGTTCCCTGACGTACGCGGAGCTGGACGCGGCGGCGGGCCGGCTGGCCCGGCGGATCCGCCGGGCCGTCGGGGAGGACCGCTTCACGCCCGGCACCACGGTGGCCGTGCACATGGAGCGCTCCCTGGAGCTGGTGGTCGGCCTGCTCGCGGTCCTCAAGGCGGGCGGCGCCTATCTGCCGGTCGATCCGGCCACCCCGGCCGAGCGCAGGGCGTTCATGCTCGCCGACGCCGGCACCGCGCTGGTGCTCACCACCGGGTCACCGGACGGCCTCCCGGCGGACGTGCCGGTCCTGCCGGTGGACCTGACCCGGCTGGAGGAGCCGGAGGACGCCGGGCCCGCGGTCGAGGTGGAGCCCGGCCAACTCGCCTACCTCATCTACACGTCGGGCTCCACGGGCACCCCCAAGTGCGTCATGCTCACCCACCGGGGCATCTGCAACCGCCTGCTGTGGATGCAGGAGGCCTACGGCCTCACGGCCGCCGACACGGTCCTGCAGAAGACCCCCTTCACCTTCGACGTGTCCGTGTGGGAGTTCTTCTGGCCGCTCATGACCGGCGCGCGGCTCGTCGTGGCCCGCCCCGGCGGCCACCGCGACCCCGGGTACCTGGCCGAGGTGATCCGCCGGGACTCGGTGACGACGGTGCATTTCGTCCCGTCCATGCTGCGGGCCTTCCTCACCGACCCGGCGGCCTCCCGCTGCGGCTCGCTGCGCCGGGTGATCGCCAGCGGCGAGGCCCTGCCCCCGGACCTGGTCCGGCGGTTCTTCGAGGTCTTCCCGCCGCCGGCCGTCGAGTTGCACAACCTGTACGGCCCCACCGAGGCGTCCGTCGACGTGTCGGCGTGGCGGTGCCGGCCCGAGGACGCCGCGGGCCCGGTGCCCATCGGCCGGCCGGTGGCCAACACCACGCTCGACGTGCTCGACGACCGGCTGGCCCCGCTGCCCCTCGGCATCGTGGGCGAGCTGCACATCGGCGGTGTGCAGCTCGCGGCCGGATACCGGGGCCGCGACGAGCTGACCGCCGAACGGTTCGTGCCCGATCCGCGCCGGCCCGGTGGCCGGCTGTACCGGACCGGTGATCTGGTCCGCCGACGGCCGGACGGGGCACTGGAGTTCATCGGCCGCGCCGACGGCCAGGTCAAACTGCGCGGCTACCGCATCGAACTCGGCGAGATCGAGGCACGGCTGGCCGCCCACCCGTCCGTGCAGGCCGCCGCCGTACGGCCGGCGGACGACCGGCTGCTGGCGTACGTCGTCCCGGACGCCGGTACCGAACCGCCCGGCCCTGCGGAGCTGCGCGCCTTCCTGGCGCGCTCGCTGCCGGACTACATGGTGCCGGCCGTCTTCGTCCCGCTGGCCGCGCTGCCCGTCACCGCCAACGGCAAGCTGGACCGCGCGGCCCTGCCGCCGCCCGCCCCGGCCGCCGCCGCCGGCGCCCCGGCCCGCACGGCGCGGACCGCGCTGCAGCGCACGGTCGCCGGGCTGTGGGCCGAGCTGCTCGGGCGCGACGCGGACACCATCGGGCTCGACGACGACTTCTTCGCCCTCGGCGGTCACTCGCTGCTCGCGGCCCGCCTCATGGCGGCGGTGGCCCGCCGTTTCGGGGTGCGGCTGCCGCTGACCGCGCTGTTCGAGGCGCCCACGGTGGCCCGGTTCGCCGAGCTGATCTCGGCGGGGTCCGAGCACTCCCTGCTCCTCTCGCTGCGTGCGCCGGTCACCCCCGCTCCGCTCTTCCTGCTGCATCCGGCGGGCGGTGACGTGATGGCGTACCGGCAGCTGGTCACGCTGCTGCCCGCGGGGCGGGAGGTGCTGGGCATCCGGTCCCGTGCCCTGGCCGGGGAGGCCGAGGCGGAGAGCCTCGCCGCGATGGCCGCCCAGTACGTGGACGTGATCCGGGAGCGCCGGCCCGCCGGCCCCTACCACCTCGCGGGCTGGTCCATGGGCGGTGCCCTGGCGGTCGAGGTGGCGGCCGGGCTGGAGGCGGCGGGCGAGCGGGTCGCGCTGGTCGCCCTGCTGGACTCGTCCGTCCCCGGGGAGGGCGAACCCGACCCGCTGCTCGCCCCGGCCGTCGCCCTCGCGGACTCCCTGCCCGAACTCGCCGTCACCGCCGAGGAGACCGCGGCCCTGCGCGACCGGCTGCGCGGACTGCCGCTGTCGGAACGGCTGAAGCTGCTGATCACCCGGGCCGAGGAGCGCGGCGCGCGGGTGCTGCCGTCCGAGGCCCTGCTCCGGCAGGCGGAACTCGCCGAGCGGCACGAGCGGTTGATGCTCACCCATCGGCCGTCGGTCGTCGACGCCCCGCTCACGCTGTGGTGGGCCCGCGACCGGCTCCGTGAGCACCGCGCCTCCTGGGCCGGGCAGACCCGGGGCGGGATCCGCGAGGAAGCGACGCTCCCCGGAAACCACTTCACCCTGCTGCGCCCGCCGCACGTCGCCCGCGTCGCCGAGCGGCTGGCGGCGGCCCTGGACACCTCCGAGCGAACCGTCCCCGTAGACCGACAAGGAAGTGAACATCTGTGACCTCTGCGCAAGCCAATCAGGGGACCGCTTCACCGGGCTCACCGGAGACTCCCGCCCCGTCCTCGGGCACACCGCCGCTCGCGGTCGCGGCCGGACTGCTGACCGTCTTCCTGTGGGCTTCCGCGTTCATCGGCATCCGCGCGGCCGGCGACGACATCGATCCCGGGGCGCTGACCCTCGCGCGGCTGTTCATCGGGGCGGTGCTGCTGGGTGCGGTGGTGCTGGTCCGCAGGGTCCCGATGCCGCCGCGCTCCGACATGCCGCGGCTGATCCTGTGCGGTCTGCTGTGGTTCGGTGTGTACAACGTGGCGCTCAACGCCGCCGAGCAGCGCATCGACGCGGGCACCACGTCCATGATCATCAGTCTGGGGCCGGTGCTCATCGCCGTACTGGCCGGGCTGCTGCTCAAGGAGGGCTTCCCGCGTCCGCTGGTCGTCGGCGGCGTCGTCGCCCTCGTCGGCGTGGTGCTGATCGGCTTCGCCACCTCCAGCAAGGGTCTGGAGGCCGGGACGGGCAGTGCGCTGGCGCTGCTGGCCGCCGCCGCGTACGCGGGCGGCGTCGTCACCGAGAAGCCGCTGCTCGGCAACAGTTCGGCCCTGGTGATCACCTGGCTGGCCTGTGTCGTCGGCGCCGTGCTCTGCCTGCCGTTCCTGCCCCAGCTGATCGACAACCTCGCGCACGCCAGCGGCGAGTCGATCGGCTGGACGCTGTACCTCGGCGTGTTCCCCACCTCGGTCGCCTTCACCACGTGGGGGTACGCGCTGGCCCGCTCCACCGCGGGGAAGATGGGCGCGCTCACCTACCTCTCCCCGCCGATCGCGGTGACGCTGGCCTGGCTGATCCTGGACGAGACGCCGCCGTGGCTGGCGGTGGTCGGCGGCGCGCTGTCGCTCGCCGGTGTCGTCTACAGCCAGCGCAAGAAGTGAGGAGCCGGTGACGACGGCCCTGACCGTCGCCGTCGCGGAGTCGGACCGGGTCCTGGCCCTGCCCGGCGCGGGCGTGTCGGTCCTGACCGACGCTGAGCGGCGGCGCCTCGCCGCCGCGCGCACCGAGCGGGCCCGGGCGGACTTCCTCGCCGCGCACCTCCTGGCCCGGCTGTGCGTCGCGCGGCACACCGGCGGCGCGGCCCGGGACGTCGTCCTGGAGCAGCGCTGCCCGCTGTGCTCGGGCCCGCACGGCCGGCCGCGCGTCGCGGGCGCGCGGTGCAGGGTCAGCCTCTCCTACGCGGACGGGGTGGTGGCGGCCTCGGCCGCCGATCACCCCGTCGGCATCGACATCGAGCGGCTGCCCGGAGCCGCCGCCGGGAGCGGTGCGCCCGGGCCCGGCCCGCGCGGCTACGGCTCCTTCCTGACCCGCGGCGAGATCGACCGGATCCGCGGATCCCCCGCGCCCCGCTCGGCGTTCCTGCGCCTGTGGGTACGGAAGGAGGCCCTGGTCAAGCTGACCGGCCGCGGCCTGCCCGCCATGGCGGACACGGATCTCTCGCAGCTGCCGCCGCACCCCGCCGCCCCGGACCGGCCGCACCGGCTCGGCCGGATCCTCCTGTACGACCTGTCCGACGTGCCGTCCGACGTGATCGGCGCGGTCGCCGTCACCGCCCCCGGTCCCCCGGCCGGCCCGGGTTCCCCAGCCGCCTCCGGCATGCAGTCGCTCACCATCGACGACCTGATCGACACCCTCTCATTCCAGGGAGCAGAACCATGACCGAGGTACAGACCCAGCCCGAGAGCGTCGTCCCGGACGCCCTGACCACCGTGCTGCTCGGGCACAACGCCTTCCAGTTCACCCGCGCCGGTGTCGAACTCGGCCTCTTCGACCTGCTGGAGCGCAGCCCCGGTACGTCCCGGGAGCGGATCGGCGCCGAACTGGGGCTCGCCGAACGCTCCCTGGACATCCTGCTGCTCGGCGTGACCGCGCTGCGGCTGGTGGAGCGCACCGAGGAGGGGTACGTCAACGCGAAGTCCATCTCGGATCTGTTCACCGGCGGGCACTGGGAACTCGTCAAGGCGGTCGTCGGGTTCGAGGCGTACGTCACCTATCCGGGCCTGGTGGACTTCACCGAGTCCCTGCGGGCCAACAGCAACATCGGGCTGCGGCGCTACCCGGGGGACGGCGCCACGGTCTACCACCGGCTGAGCGAGGACCCCGAACTGCTGAAGGTCTTCTACCACTTCATGGGCACCTGGTCGGCCGTGGCCAGCAAGCACCTCATCAAGTACGGCGACTTCAGCTCCTCCCGGCGCATCCTGGACGTCGGCGGCGGCGACGCGACGATGGCCATGGCGGTGGCCCGTGCCCACCCGGACGTCGAGGTCACCGTCCTGGAGATCCCGAAGGTGGTCGAGCTGGCCCGCAAGCGGGTGGCGGAGGCGGGGCTCGACGACCGCGTGAAGGTGGTCGAGGGCGACATCTTCGCGGGTGACTACCCCGAGGGCCACGACACCGTGATGTTCGTGCACCAGTTGCAGATCTGGCCGCAGGACCGCATCCGGGTGCTGCTCGGCCACGCCCACGCCGTCCTGCCCGAGGGCGGCCGGGTGCTGATC
>NZ_MUMF01000181.1 GCF_002155905.1 Streptomyces tricolor
GCCGTCGGCGCCGACGGCGTGTCGGGTACGGGGCGGAATCGGCGTCAAGGGCTTCTCCTCTTCGTCGGGCCGGGCGGGACGGACGACGGCTCCCGGTCACCGGCAGCGCATCCCCGTGCCGGGGCCGTGGGGCCATGGGGGCCGCGGGCCTCCGGGCCGCGCGGAGCCTTCCGGGCTACGCGCTCCTCCTCGGGGCGGAGCGGCGTGCCCGGCCGGCGCCCCGGCGGCCGCGGCGCCGGGCGCCGGATCCCTCGCCTTCGCCGCGTTCGGCGACCGGCGGGGCGACGGTGACCGGTACGCCGGACGGCGTCCGGGCGCCGGTGATGCGCTGCAGTTCGGCCTCGCCCGGCCGGATCCGGAGGGAGCGGGGGGTGATCCCGGCGTCGGCCATCAGCCGGTCCATGGCGCGCTGCTGGTGCGGCAGGACGAGGGTGACGACGGTGCCGGACTCGCCGGCGCGGGCGGTGCGGCCGCCGCGGTGCAGGTAGTCCTTGTGGTCGCCGGGAGGGTCGACGTTCACGACGAGGTCGAGGCCGTCGACGTGGATGCCGCGGGCGGCGACGTTGGTGGCCACCAGGGCCGTCACGTGGCCGTCCTTGAACTGGGCGAGCGTCCGGTTGCGCTGGGCCTGCGACTTGCCGCCGTGCAGGGCCGAGGCGCGCACGCCGACGGACAGCAGGTGCTTGGCGAGCCGGTCCACCGCGTGCTTGGTGTCCAGGAACATGATCACGCGTCCGTCGCGGGCGGCGATCTCCGTCGCGGCGGTGTGCTTGTCGGCGTCGCGCACGTGCAGCAGATGGTGCTCCATGGTGGTGACGGCGCCCGCGGACGGGTCGACCGAGTGCACCACGGGGTCGTGCAGGTAGCGGCGCACCAGGAGGTCGATGTTCCGGTCCAGCGTGGCCGAGAAGAGCAGGCGCTGCCCGCGGGCGGGGACCTGGTCGAGCAGCGCGGTCACCTGCGGCATGAACCCCATGTCGGCCATCTGGTCGGCCTCGTCCAGGACGGTGACGGCGACGTGGTCCAGCCGGCAGGCGCCCCGCTCGATGAGGTCCTTGAGCCGGCCGGGCGTGGCGACGACGACCTCGGCCCCGCCGCGCAGGGCACTCGTCTGCCGGCCGATGGCCATGCCGCCCACCACGGTGGCGAGCCGCAGCCGCAGGGCGCGGGCGTAGGGGGCGAGCGCGTCGGTGACCTGCTGGGCCAGTTCCCGGGTGGGGACGAGGACCAGGGCGAGCGGCTGCCGGGGCTGGGCCCGCTGGCCGTCCAGGCGCGCCAGCAGCGGCAGCCCGAAGGCGAGCGTCTTGCCCGAGCCGGTACGGCCCCGGCCCAGGACGTCCCGGCCCGCCAGTGCGTTCGGCAGCGTGGCCGCCTGGATCGGGAACGGAACGGCCACGCCCTCGGTGCCGAGCGCGGCCAGCAGCCGTGCGGGCATGTCCAGTTCCCCGAACGTCTCGACCGCGGGCAGCGGCTCGGTGAGGGTGACCGGCAGGGCGAACTCCTGCCGGCGTGCGGTGGAGCGCGCGCCTTGGCCGGCCTGGCGCCCGGTGGCGGGACGGGAGCCCTGCCGGGCGGCTTCCTGCCCCCGGAAGCGGCTGCCGCGGGCGGACCCCGCCGAGCGCGCGGAACCCCTGTCCGGGCGGAAACGACTGGTCGTACCACCGCCGGTGCGACGGGTGCGGTTCATGGAGGAACCTTCCTCGATGCGGCGTATCGAGGAATTCCCGTCGGCGGCGGCCGGCCGCCCGAGGAATCACAAGAATGAGCCGGAGAAAAAAGAGAAAAGCCGGAACCCGCACCCCAAGAGCGCGGGCTCCAGCCACATGATGCGCGAGCCGTCGGCTCACGTCGGTTCGCGTCGGTGTCAGGCGGGAACGATGTTCTCGGCCTGCGGGCCCTTCTGGCCCTGCGTGACGTCGAAGGTCACCTTCTGGCCTTCCTGGAGCTCACGGAAGCCGGAGGTGGCGATGTTCGAGTAGTGAGCGAACACGTCGGCGCCGCCGCCGTCCTGCTCGATGAAGCCGAAGCCCTTTTCCGCGTTGAACCACTTCACAGTGCCGGACGCCATAATGAATCCATCCCTCGGGGGTGCAGGTGCCGGATCCGCACGTCACGGACCCGAGTCGCCGCGATGATCACCCCTCCGGAAAGACCCGGAAAGCTCAGCAAAGACAAAAAATCTCTGGTAACCAAAACTGCAACTGCTATCACGCTAACACAGGCCGGATGACAGCGGCCATGCGTTTTCGCCGACGTCCGCTCATCCTCTTCCGGTCACGGCCGGAATTTCTGCACCGGCGGGACCAGTTTTTCCGCGGCCTCCATCGGCGTGCCCCGGCCGGCCCGGAGTACGGTGGAGGGACCGGGGGCATGCCGCGCACCGGCCCCGGCACCGGTGCCGTCCTCGGCGACCGACGACACCGGGAGCGGCCCGCTTCCGCTCCCGGGGCAGGGGCCCGCCCCATGACCGCGCACCTGTTCCCGGCGACGCCACCCACGCCACCGACCCTCCCGGACCTCCCCGCGCCGAGCGTGCCGCGCACCCGCACCGGGGGCCGGCCGAGGCGCGAGCGGGGATCCTCGCCCCAGGAGGGGGAACGCCTGCGCCCGCTGTCGCGCGGCCAGGTCGACGACCGCCTGAAGGAGCTGGGCGACCTGTACGCGGAGGTCTCCGGCGGCGGCCCGTGGGCGTGGAACGAGGCGCGCGCGGCCTTTCTGCGGCGTCTCGCGGCCGATGCGCGCCGCCCGGGATTCTCGCTGCTGATCGCGGAGACCACGGTCCTGACCGGGTGCGCCTACGGCTTTCCCGCGGGCGGCGCCGGTCCGTGGTGGGCGGCCGTCGAGGAGGGCGTCCGGTGCGGTCTGCTCCGCCGCATCGCCCCCGGGCGGCTCTTCGTCGTCTCCGGCATCGTCGTCCCGTCCCGCGTGCGCCGGGAGTACCAGGACCGTGCCTGGAACCTCGCCCGGCGCCTCCAGCGCAGGCTGCTCGCCGATCACGGCGCGGCACTCGGCGTCACGCTGGTCGGCTCCCAGGACGACGGCACCGTCGAGGCGTTGCGGTCCTGGGGGTGGCGGAGCGCCGGTGACGCCCCGCTCGCGGCCGTACCGCCCGGCCCCTGCCGTGTGCTGGTGCTGGCTCCGGGGACGTGAGCGGCGCCGGCCCCGCTCACCCGTCCGTTCCGTCAGGTCTCGGGCAGGCGCAGGGCGAGGAGGGCGATGTCGTCGGTGCTGCCGGGAGGCATCCGGGCGGGGAGCCGGTCGCAGAGGATGTCCAGCGGTTCGTGCGCGAGGGCGAGGGCGTGGCGGCGCAGCCGGCCGAGCCCGGTGTCCAGGTCGCTGCCCGGTGACTCGATCAGGCCGTCGGTGTAGAGCAGGAGGGTGGACCCCGGCGGCAGTGCGTGGGCCGCGCTGGGCCGGCGGCCGCGGGCGCCGAGCCGGGTGCCGAGGAGCAGCCCCTGGCCGGCTTCGAGGTACTGCGCGGTGCCGTCGGCGGTGAGCAGCAGGGGCGGCGGGTGCCCGGCACTGGTCCAGTGCAGCGTCCAGGGGCCGGTGTCCGGCGGTCCCTCCAGCCGGGCGAGGACGAGGGTGGCCATCGACACGGTCGTGATGGCGTGCATGGCGTCGTCGAGGCGGTCCACGACGGCACCGGTCGGCCCGGTGTGGTCCCAGGCGAGGGAGCGCAGGATGCCGTGCAGCTGCGCCATGCCGGCCGCGGCGGTCAGGTCGTGGCCCACGACGTCGCCGATGACCAGGGCCAGCGTGCCGTCCCTCAGGGTGAACGCGTCGTACCAGTCGCCGCCGACCTGCGAGCCGGCCGGGGCGGGCTGGTACCCGGCGGCCAGCCGGACGCGGCCGTGCTCGGGCAGCGGGGGGAGGAGGTTGCGCTGCATGGCCTCGGCGACCTCGCGCTGGCGGCCGTACCGGCGGGCGTTGTCGACGACCAGGCCGACCCGGCGGCCGATGTCGCTCGCCACCTCCAGATCGCCGGTGCCGAAGGGCCGGTCCGGGTCGGTGCGGACGAGTGTCAGGGCGCCGCTGACCTGCCGTCCGGTACCCAGCGGCACCGTGATGACCGAGACCGCGCCGGTCGCCTCCAGGAAGGCGTCGTGGACCGCGGCCAGCGGGGAGTCGGGCGGCGTGTCGTCCGGGCCGGCCCGGTCCTGGACGACGGGACCGCCTCCGTTCAGCACCTGGACCAGGGCCGAGCGGGCCGCTTCCCCGGCCGGGGCCGGAAGGTGACCGTGCCAGTCCTCCTGCCCGGCGTCGCGGCCCTCGGGACCGGTGACCGCCACCCGGTGCACCTGACGGGAGCCGATCCGCAGATCGACCGCCGCCCAGTCGGCGAAGCGGGGGACCAGCAGCCGGCTCAGCCGGGCGAGGGCCTCGTCCAGCTCCAGGGTCTGCCCGAGCACCTCGGTGATGTCCGCGACCAGCGTCAGTCGCTCGGCGAGACCCTCCAGCGCGGTCGTACGGGCGGCTCGTTCCGCGCGTTCCCGGTGCGCGCCGCGGTCGTCCGCGGTTCCGCTGATGAGCACGGCCATGCCCTGGGGGACGCCGTCCCGCGTCAGCGGCGTGGCCGACCAGGAGACCGGGATCTGCCGTCCGTCACCTCTGAGGCAGCTGTCGTCGTCCCCGCACGCCGAACGGCCCTCGGCCAGGGCCCGCAGCAGCGGGCAGTGCTCGCGCGGGATCCGGGCGCCCCCCGGGTCCCGATGGCAGAGGTCGTGCAGGTCCTGCCCGTGCATCGCCGCCGCCGTGCGCCCCAGCAGCCGCTCGGCGGCCGGATTGACCGCGGCGATCCGCCCCGCCGGGTCGATCACGACCACGGCCGTGCCCAGCTGCTCGACGACCCGCTGCCACAAGCCGGGCTCCGCCGGCGACAGCCTCGGCTCTCGCCCTCCGTCTGGCTCCACGCCGCCCTTCCCCTCACGGGCCACTCGGCCACCGCGTCGTCCTGGCGCCCCGGTCACGGACGCTTTCGGTCTCCCGATGCTCCCGTGCCCGCATCCGGCCGCGAGGTAGCCACGACGATCCACTGGACGACAGCCGCCCGGCGGCCCGCCGGGGCAGCTGTCGTCCAGATCACTGCGGGGCGTCGACCGCGATCCGGCGTCGGCCGTCGCGGCCCGCGGTGGCGCCGGCCCAGGGGGAGGTGCCCGGACGTACGGCTCGGGCATGCCGCACCGGTTGCCGCCGGGCAGCCCCGCGACGGCAACCGGGGGAAGGGGCCGGTACCGGTCCCGTGCGGCGCGCGGCTCCTTGCCGAACCGTCGGCCCCACGGGACACGGGTTCGCGTGTCCGGCCCGCCACCAGGCGGGTGCCACGTCCTCGGCGTTCAACGCACCTCATTCGTCCGGATATCCGGGCGAGGCGGTGCGGAGGGGGCGACGGCGCCCGCGAGGACGGTGGCCGGGGTCCGCCGGTCGTCGCCGTCGCCGGCTCTCACGGGGCCGCGTGCCTCACCCGGAGTCCTGTGCCGTGCCGCCGAGGCGGCCGGTCTCGGCGAGGGCCAGCATGCGTGCGGCGGTCAGCGGGTTCTCGGGGTCGGCCGCGGCTGCCAGCAGCCGGGCGGCCGTTCCGGCGGGCTCGTCGGGCGGGACGACCAGGAGCGCCCAGCGTCCCACGGCGCCGCAGTCCAGGGTGATGACGTGGGTCTCGCCTCCGGGTCCGGCCGGTTCCACGGCGATCACCCGGCCGGGCGCCATGACCGTGCGCGGGGCGTCGGGCCATTCGGCGGGGTCCACGGTGACCCGTACCGCGGTGACCGAGTCCGGCTCCAACCAGTCCACGAGCGAGGGGAGTTCCAGTTCCAGCGCGTCGCAGCGCGGCCACCAGGCCCCGTCCAGCGGGCCGTGGCTGACGTCCGGGGTGAGCGTCAGGCGGGGCAGGGGCATGCGGTACGTGTGCGCGTCGGCCGTGGACGTGCCGTCGGCCGGTGTTTCCCTCGGTTCCATCGTGCGGTCCGTCCTGGGAGCCGCGGGACGGCTGCCCGTTGCGTCACTCGCCGGGAACGGCACCGCCGGTCGCGCTGCGCGAAAAGCTCTCGGTACGGCCAGGCTACCGCCGGACGAGGAGAGGGAAGCGGGGATCAGTCGTTCGGCCGTGCCCGGTCCGCGGTCGCCCGGTCCTCCCGTTCCTCCTGCTCCTCCATCAGACGGATGCCCTCGTGGGTCAGCGAGACGGCGGCGGGGGTGCGGTGCGAGGTCCACTCCACGCTGATCAGGCCCTCGTCGGCAAGGTAGACGCAGGCGGCGGAGAGGTCCTCGTCGGGCAGGCCCAGCTCGGAGCGGAGCGCCGTTCCGCTGACCTCGGTGCGGTTGTGTTCGACGGCCCCGTACAGGGATCGCAGGACCGCCCTGCGGTAGTTCTTGCGTTCGCGGAGTTTCGCCATGGCTGTCGTTCTCCGAGGTTGGACGGCCGCGCTCACGGACCCGGGTCACACCTCGTCGGCGTGTGTCTGTGCCTGCTCCGTCGGGGTGCTGGTCGAGAGCCAGGACCGGGCGGGTTCCGCCGTGTGAGAGGTGTCGACGGTGAGATGGAGCCGGGTCCCTTCTGCGCGGCCGGCGGGGTAGCTGCGCTGCTCGGTCGAGGCGAAGCAGCGGCGGAGCACTTCGGCCACGCGGCGGGCGACCTCCGGCGTCGCGGCGACGATGCGGACCTCGGCGTGGCCTTCGGAGGGCAAGGACTCCATACGTACCTCCCGGACGGGCGACGGCCCCCTCCTGAAGGGTATGCCGGGCAGGGGGCGGCCGTGCGGGCCACGGCGGACGGCCCGGCCGGGGCGGGTCAGACGCCCGCGCCGGCGTCACTGTGCCGACGGCCCGAGCGGCCGTGCCAGTCCAGGACTATGGTCGTGGCGTCGTCCGGCAGGGAGCCGCGGTACGCGTCATGGACCGCGCCGGTCAGGGCCCGGACCACCTCGCGGGGGTGCTCGTCGCGGGTGTCGCGGACGAGAGCGGCCAGGTCGACGGCGTCGGCGTGCTCGGTCATGCCGTCGGTGAGCAGCACCAGGCGGTCGCCCGGCTCCAGGTCGAGTCGCTGCACCTCGTAGGTGACCGGGACGGAGACGCCGAACGGCAGGTTGACCTTCACGGCCAGCTCCTCCGTCCGCGTCCCGCGCAGCCGCAGCGGCCAGGGGTGACCGGCGTTGACCAGTTCACCGGCGCCCGTCTCCAGCGTGACGCGCAGCAGCTGGCCGGTGGTCATCCCGTGGGCGTGCTCGGTGAGCGCCTCGTGGGCGGCGTACGCCTGGTCGAGGACACCGCGGCCGGCGCGGCGGGCGCCGCGCAGGGCGTTGACCGCGAGCGTGGCCAGCAGGGCGGAAGCGGTGTCATGGCCCATCGCGTCGGTGATCGACAGATGGAGCGTGCCCTGGTCGAGGGCGTAGTCGTAGGTGTCGCCGCCGATGTCCTCGGCCGGGACCAGACCGCAGGCCAGGGTGAACTGGGCCGCCTCGCAGCAGGACGCCGACGGCAGCAGCTGGTGCTGGATCTCCGCGGCCAGGCTCACGGCGGTGGTACGCCGGCCCCAGTGGTAGAGGTCGGTGAAGCGGCGGTCGGTGACCACGATGTAGGCGAGCGCGTGCGCGGCCTGGGCCACCGCCTCGCGGACCGCGTCGTCCGCGTACGGCACCGACAGGTCCAGTACGCCGATGCAGTCGCCCCGGTTCGTCACCGGCGCCACCATCCGGCATCCGGCCTCCCCGCCGTCCTCCTGGTGCAGGCGCTGCGAGCGCAGCACGCGGTCGTACACACTGCCGGACAACGGGATCCGCTCCGCCTCGCCCCGGGCCTCGCCCACCGCACCGGCTCTGGGCAGCCGTACGGCCTCCTGCCCGCTCAGATCGACGAACCAGAACGACACCGCGCACGCCGAGAAGCGTTCCCTCAGGTTCCGGGCGACCACGTCCACCGACTCCACGGGCGCGGCGTCCTCCGCGGCCCGCAACATCTCGTCCAGCCCCCGACTCGCACCGACCACGGCGGCACCTCCTCGCCCGTCCGCCCCGAGTTCCCCCGACCCGGCCCGGAAATGCGCCGCCGCCGTGTCGCCGCATATGCCGGGTGGCTTCGGGAAACTCGGGGTGCGCACGCTCTCACCGGCGCGCGGAAGGAGGACGACATGAGCCAGAACGGGACGAGGTCGGCGGAGCTTCCTCAGCCGTTGCGGGCCGTCGCGTCGGGGCTTCGCCGCCTGCCCGGAGCCGAGCAGGTGAGCAAGGCCGCCGACAGCGCGCTGGACCGGATCGGAGCGGTCTCGCCGCGCAGCCGTCGGATGGCGGTGTACGCCGGTGCCGGAGTGCTCGGCGTCGCCGGAGTGGTGGAGTGGCCGGTGGCGCTCACCGGTGCGGCCGTCGCCTGGCTGACCCAGCCGCGCGGCCCCGGACGGGAGACCCCGGGCGAGGCGGCCCGGCCCGCCGCGGCGGACACCGGTTCTGCCCCCGCCGAAGCCGAGGACACCCTGGCGGAGAGCCCCGGCCCGGGTGACAGGCTGGCGCCCTCCCATTTCCGCCACGAGCACCCCGGCGGCCATGTCCACGAGCAGCCCGCCAAGGTCGGTGACTCCGCCACGGCATCGGCGCTCAGGCAGGTCGCGGAGGCCTCCGCGCACCACGACGGAACGGGCGACTCGGCGGGAC
>NZ_MUMF01000182.1 GCF_002155905.1 Streptomyces tricolor
GGCAGGGGCGGTTCGGGGTCGTCCAGCTCGGTGCCCGACACCTGGAGCTTCGCCAGCTCCTTCGGCCAGCCGTCCAGCGGGATGGGCGGGTAGACCCGGACCTCCGCGGACTTGCCGGTCACCGTGATCCCGGGCAGTGCCTCGGCGCGCCGCCACTCGGCGCCCCGGGCCCGCCGGACCACCTTCCGGATCCGGGCGTCCTCCCAGTTCCGCACCGCCTCGGCCCACTCGCCGTCCCCCTGCGCCCGCTCGTCGCCGAGCAGCACGAGAACGGCCCGCGCGGCCGTCTCCAGCGCATCGGTACGGGCGGGCGGCGCGCTCCGTTCCAGCCGTACGACGAGCGGCAGCACGAACTGGCGTGCCTCGTCGCGGGGGTCGGGTTCGGTGCGGAAGGGGCTGTCACTGGCGGGGGCGGGATCGTGGCTCACGGGAGCCCAGCCTACGAAGCCGCGAGAGGGCCGATCAACGCGCGGGCCCCGCGGGGGAAAATCCGGCGACACCGGTGAACCGGACTGCCACGCTCCCCCTCTTGATCCACTGAGGGGACCGAAGGGGGAGCGCGATGAGCCGGTACGCCGACGTCGGGGACGAGACGCTGTGGAACCCGTCCGACGGGGAGGCCCTTCCGGACGGGCCCCGGACAGCCGTACAGGGGCCGGCCGCCGGGGTGTCCGGGGCGGGGGACGGCGGACCCCGGGCCGCCAGGCCGCGGGCCAGGGCGGCCGGGCCGAGCCGGGGCGCGGCCCGTTGACCCGGGCAGGGGCCGGGCCCGACCGTGCCGTCATGGCCCCCGTGCACCGTGACCTGCGCCTGACCGCCGTGGGCCGCCGCTACGGCATCCGCGGCCCCTGGGTGCTGCGCGGCGTCGATCTCACCGTCGCCCCCGGCACCCTCACCCGGATCGAAGGGGCGAACGGCAGCGGGAAGTCCACCCTGCTCCGGCTGCTCGCCCGGCTCGACGCGCCCACCGAGGGCCGGATCACCGGCCGCCCGCGCACCGCGTACGTGCCCGAGCGGTTCCCGTCCGCCCTGCCGTTCACGGCCGCCGGCTACCTCACCCACCTCGGCACCGTCCACGGCCTCGGCCGGACGGCCGCCGCACGCGCCGCGCACACCTGGCTGGAGCGGTTCGGCGCGGACGCGTACGCCACCACGCCGATGGCGCGGCTGTCCAAGGGCAGCAGCCAGAAGGTCGCCGTCGCCCAGGCCCTGCTCGGCGACCCCGAGCTGCTGGTGCTGGACGAGGCGTGGACCGGTCTCGACGCGGCGGCCCGGGCCGAGCTGGAGCGGGCGGTGGCCGAGCGGACGGCCGCCGGCGGCGCCGTGGTCTTCGTGGACCACGACCCGCGCCGGCTCGCCGGGGCACCGGACGCGACGTACACGGTGACCGACGGCGCGCTGCGACGCCGCAGCGAGCGCGGCGGTACGGCGGACGGGCCGGTCACCCTCGTCGTCGCGCACGGGCCGGCGGGCGTTCCGCTGCCGCCGGACGCGGCCCGGACCGTCGTCTCCGCCGAGGAGACGAGCCCCGGCCGCCACCGTCTCGCCGTCCTCGCCTCCCACTCCGACGTCCTGCTGCGCGCCCTGCTCACGGCCCGCCCGCCCTGGCACGTGGTGCGCGTCGAACCCGCCGGCGCATCGCCCCCCGACCCCGGAAGCCGCCCATGACCGCACTCCTGCGCTACCAGGCCGACCTGCTGCTGCGCTCCCAGCGCTGGCTGCCCCCGGTGATCCTGTACGCCGTGTTCCTGGGCGTCGGCGTGCAGAGCGGCCAGCCGGTCCTGGACTCCCTCGGCTACACGGCCGCCGCGCTGCTGCCGGTGTCCGCCTGGCTGGTCCGGATCTGCGCCACCGGCGAGCCCCCCGCGGCCCGGGCCTGCGTCGCCGCCGCCCGCGGCCCCGCCCGGGCGCACCTCGCCTGTCTGCTGACCGCGCTGCTCGCGGCCGTGCTGCTGGGTGTGGCGGCCACCGTGGTGGTGACGCTGATCAGCGATCCCTGGAGCAACGGCCACCGGGTCCGCGTCCCCCCGCCGCGCGCCCTCGCCGCCGGGCTGCCGGCCGCGCTCGCCTGCGCCCTGCTCGGTACGGCCGTCGGCGCGCTCACCAACCGGCCGGTGCTGCGCTCCACCGGGCGTGCCGTGCCGGCCATGCTGCTGGGCGCGCTGCTCGCGATGGTGCTGGCCGGATCCCCGGCGCAGGCGGCCGTCAGCGGCCTGGTCTCCGGCTCGCAGACCGGCCGGGCGCCGCTGCCGCTGCTGCCGCTGGCCGGCGCGGCCCTGGTGACGGCCGCGGCCTTCGCCGTGGCGGCCCGGCTCGCCGCCCGCCGCTCACCCTGAGCAGGAGGTGCGCTCCGCCTCCCGCCACTCGCACACCGGGCACAGCGTGACGCCCTTGTACGACTCCGGGTACTCCGTCGGCTCCCGGCACAGCACGCACTCCGCGTACGGCGGTCCGTCGGCCTTGGCCGGCTTCACCGCGTCGGTGATCGTGCAGTAGTCCTCGTCGCTCATACCCTCAGCGTAGGACGGTCAGCGGCCGGCGCCGGTCTGGCCGATCAGTTCGGAGACCTTCACGAACCGGTAGCCGCGCTCGCGCAGTTCCGGTACGACCGTGCGGACGACCCGCTCGGTGGTCGGGGCGGCGCTGCGGGTGCAGTGCAGGACGACCACCGAACCGGGCTTCACGCCGTCGAGCACCTGCCTGACCACCGCGTCGGCGTCCGTGGCGAACGCGTCGCCGCTCACCACGTCCCACTGCACCGCGGTCACCCCGAGCCCGCTGAGCGCGCGCAGCGCCCGCTCGTCGTAACAGCCGCCGGGGAAGCGGAAGTACGGCATCGGATCCGGCACGCCCGCCTCGCGCAGGGAGGTGTACGCCCGCTGGACGTCCGCCCGCATCCCGTCGGCGGGGACGGTCGGCAGGCCATAGCAGTCGGCGGTGAACGCGTGGTGGCTCCAGGAGTGGTTGGCCACCTCGAACTGCGGGTCGCGGCCCAGGTCGCGGGCCTCGGCCGGGTACTGCTCGGCCCAGCGGCCGGTCATGAACACGGTCGCCGGCACCTTGAGCGCGCGCAGGGCGCCGATCAGGCCGGGGTTGTCGAAGCGCTCGCCGGAGGCCGCGCGGGGTCCCTGGTCGGCGGTCATGTCGGCGTCGAAGGTGAGCGCGACCGTCTTGCCCCGGGTGCGCGGGCCGTGCTCGAAGACCGGGGTCAGCCCGCCGGGGCCCGGCGCCAGCACGGGCGGACGGGCGGAGGACGGGGAGCCGGAGGCGGGGGAGGCGGCCGGGGCCGGTCGGTCACCGCCCGCGGTACCGCAGGCGGTGAGCAGCGCGCCCAGGACACAGACGGCGGCGATACGGCGTACGCGTGGGATCACCCTACGAACGTAGAGCAGAATGTCTGATTATGTGGCGATATGACTCACGGTCTGGCGGTGCGGTCACCCGCGCGGCGGCGGCCTCGCCCCTCACTCCTCCAGCTCCCGCCGCTCCAGGGGTTCGACCGCCGGACCCTGGATCACCGAGCCGTCGACCGCGAACCGCGAGCCGTGGCAGGGGCACTCCCAGGCGCGCTCGGCGCGGTTGAAGGAGACCAGACAGCCGAGGTGGGTGCAGCGGGCCGACACGGCGTGCAGGGCACCCTCGTCGTCGCGGTGCACCGCGAGCCGGGAGCCGCCGGAGCGGACCAGCGCGCCGTCGCCCGGCGCCAGACCGGCCACCGAGGCCGGCGGCTTCAGCCGGTCCCCGACGAAGTGCCGGGCCACCTCCGCCTGCGTCTTCAGCAGCGACGGCGCCTCACGCACCACCGACTTCAGCCGGCGCGGGTCGTACAGCTCGCGCCACGCGCACTCCCGGCCGGTGATCAGCGCGGTCAGCAGCAGCCCGGCCATGAGGCCGCCGCTCAGGCCCCAGCCGCCGAATCCCGCGACGACATAGGCGTGCCGGGCGCCCGGGTGCAGGGGACCGACCAGCGGGACCGTGTCGGTGGACTCGTTGTCCTGGGTGGCCCAGGCGTGGTCCAGCCGCACCCCCGGGAAGTGCACCTCCGCCCACGCGGCGAGACGGTCGAAGCCGGCCTGCGGATCGCCGGTGCCGGGCGTGAAGTGCTCCCCGGTGACCACCAGCAGCCGCTGCCCGTCCGCGCCGTGGGGCGCCGTGCGCACCGAGCGGGTGTTCTCCTCCGGCGTGATGTACATGCCCTCGGGATCCGGCCCGTCACCCAGCGGCCCGGCCACGACCAGTTCCCGGCGCGGGGACAGCCGGGTGAACAGCAGGGCCCGGTCGAACACCGGATAGTGGGTGGCCACCACCACGTCCCGGGCGGTCACGATGGCACCCTTCTCGGTCGTCAGCCGGCACGGCTCGCCCTCCGCCAGACCGGTGACCCGCGTGTGTTCGAACACCTGGCCGCCGTGCGCCAGCAGGTCGGCGGTGAGCGCCCGCAGGTACTTGACGGGGTGGAACTGCGCCTGCCCGGTCACCCGGACCGCACCCGCCACCGGGAACGGCAGCCCCGTCTCCGTGGTGAACGCGGCCGGCAGCCCCGCCTCCCGGGCGGCCTCCGCCTCCGCGCGCACCTCGGCCACCCGCGACCGGTCCCGGACATAGGTGTAGGCGTCCCTGGTCTCCCACTCGCAGTCGATGCCCAGCTCGGCCACCAGCGCCGCCGCGTGCTCGATCGCCTCCGTCTGCGAGCGGGCGTACAGCCGCGCCCCCTCGGGGCCCCGGGTGCGCCGGAGCCGGTCGTAGACCAGCGTGTGCTGGGCGGTCAGCTTCGCGGTGGTGTAGCCGGTGACCCCGGACACGGCCCGGCCGGCCTCCAGCACCGCCACCCGCCGCCCGGCCCGGGCCAGCTCGTGGGCGGTGCTCAGCCCGGCGATGCCCGCGCCGACGACCGCCACGTCCACCACGAGATCCCCGTCCAGGGCCGGGTGGGACGGTCCGGGAGCGGTCCGCAGCCAGTACGAATCGGTGACCTTCCGGTGTTCGCGCATGCCCGCCGGGTACCCCGGGCCGCCCGGCTCACGTCCCCTTCAGCAGCCGCTCCCGGCACCGCGCCACATCGAAGTCGGCCTCCGGATAGCGCGGATCCAGCTCGCGCAGCTGCTCCAGCAGGAGCCGGCTGATCGCCCAGTTGCGGTACCACTTGCGGTCCGCCGGGACCAGGTACCAGGGCGCGTACGGGGCCGCGCAGCGCTCCAGCGCCAGCTCGTACGCCTCCTGGTAGGCGGGCCACAGGGCGCGTTCGTCGATGTCACCGGGATCGAACTTCCAGCGCTTGTCGGGGCGGTCGAGACGGCGCAGCAGACGGCGCCGCTGCTCGTCGTAGGAGAGGTGCAGGAAGCACTTGACGAGGGTGACGCCGTCGTCGGCGAGGGCGCGTTCGAAGTCGTTGATCAGGCCGTACCGGCTGCCGATCTCGGCGGGCCGGGCGAGATGCCGGACCCGGGCGACGAGGACGTCCTCGTAGTGCGAGCGGTCGAAGATGCCGATCTCGCCGGGGCCGGGCAGCGCGCGCCGCACCCGCCACAGGAAGTCGTGCCGCCGCTCCTCCTCGGTGGGCGCCTTGAACGCCCGGATCCGGCAGCCCGACGGGTTGAGCTGGCCGATCACATGCTTGACCGTGCCGCCCTTGCCGCTGGTGTCCATGCCCTGGAGGACCAGCAGTATCCGGCGGTGGTCACCCGCGGTGCCCGCCGCCCAGAGCCGCTCCTGGAGACCGGCCAGGTGCCTGCCCATGCGTGCGGTGTCCGCCCGCGTGGCCCGTTTGCCGTCCGGGGCGCCGGGGGTGGCCCGGGTGTCGTACCCGGACAGCTCGATCCGCTCGCCCGGCGGGAGACGCAGCAGCTCCCGGAGCGGCGGCTCCCCGCGCTTGCCGCCCGGCTTCCTGGGCACGCGCGCTCCTTCCGTCCGGTCCGGGACACCGCCGGGGCGCCCGTCAGCCGGGATGCGGGCCGCCGTCGGTGTGCGGCTCGGGCTGCCGGCCGGTCCCGGGGAGCGACGGCTGCCCGCCCCGCTCCAGGAAGTGCAGCAGCTCCACCGGGATGGGCAGGACCAGGGTGGAGTTCTTCTCGGCCGCCACCGCCATCACCGTCTGCAGCAGCCGCAGCTGGAGCGCGGCCGGTGTGTCGGCCATCTGCTGGGCGGCCTCGGCGAGCTTCTTGGAGGCCTGGAGTTCGGCGTCCGCGTTGATGATCCGGGCCCGGCGCTCCCGGTCGGCCTCGGCCTGGCGGGCCATCGACCGCTTCATGGTGTCCGGCAGGGACACGTCCTTGATCTCGACCCGGTCGACCTGGACGCCCCAGCCCACCGCCGGACTGTCGATCATCAGCTCCAGGCCCTGGTTGAGCTTCTCGCGGTTGGAGAGCAGATCGTCCAGATCGCTCTTGCCGATGATCGACCTGAGGGAGGTCTGCGCCATCTGCGAGACCGCGAACTTGTAGTCCTCGACCCTCACCAGGGCGCTCGTCGCGTCGATCACCCGGAAGTAGACCACCGCGTCCACCCGGACGGTGACGTTGTCCCGGGTGATGCCCTCCTGGGCCGGGATCGGCATGGTCACGATCTGCATGTTGATCTTCTGTAGCCGGTCCACGAAGGGGATGATCAGGTTCAGGCCCGGCGACCGTACGTCCCCGGTGACCCGGCCCAGCCGGAACAGCACACCCCGTTCGTACTGCTTGACCACCCGCGCCGCCGCCGCCAGATAGACCACACCGGCGGAGCCCGCGGCCATCAGGGCCACCAGAAGGTCCTCGACCATGGTGACCTCCTCACACAGAGGCCCGGTTTGTCTGCTGTTGCCACGATAGGCCCGTGGGGCCGGGATGCCGAGACTTCTCGGCGTCCCGGCCCCACGGGCGGGTCCGTCAGGCGGCCGTGACCAGCTTCACCGGCTCCGTGCCCGCCGAACTGTGCCGTTCGGCCCAGTTCTCCAGGGCGGTACGGCAGGCGTGGTCCAGGTGGTGCAGCCCGGACAGATCGAGCTGGACCGGGCGGTCCTGGGGCAGCGACTCCAGGCTGTCCAGGATCTTCGGCAGCCGCAGGAAGGTGGCGTTCCCCGACAGGTGCGCCTCCACCGGGCCCGCGCCCTTGTCCACGACCTCCAGCTTGACGTGCGAGGCCTCCCAGGCGGTCTTCACCACCGCCAGCGCGAGACCGATGAGCACGCCCTCGAACATGCTGACGGCCACGATGCAGACGGCCGTGGTGGCGAGGACCAGCGCCTCACCGCGGTGCTCGCGCCAGAGCACGGCCAGCGACTTGACCGGGATCAGCTTGGAGCCCGCGTGGATCAGGACGCCCGCGAGGGCCGGGATCGGGATGTAGGCGAGCACGTCGGGCAGCAGCGCCGCGAACAGCAGCAGCCAGACGCCGTGCAGCACCCGGGAGGCCTTCGTCCGGGCGCCGGCCTGGACGTTGGCGGCGCTGCGCACGATCACCGCGGTCATCGGCAGCGCGCCGAGCACACCGCACACCATGTTGCCGGCGCCCTGGGCGACGAGTTCCTTGTTGTACTCGGTGCGCGGCCCGGAGTGCAGCCGGTCCACGGCCGCCGCGCTGAACAGCGACTCGGCGGACGCGATCAGGGTGAAGGCGATGACCGTGCCCAGCATGCCGACGCCGGCCAGCTCGCCGAAGGCGCTCAGCGGCGGCGGCTGGATCGAGCCGAGCAGGCCCTTCACCTCGACCGTGGCCACGGGCAGGTCCAGTGCGAACACGGCCAGCGTGGCGAGTCCGACCGCGGCGAGCGGCCCGGGCACCGTGCGCACCTTCGCCGGGGCGTGCTTCCAGAGGAACAGCATCGCGACGGTGACGGCGGCCACCGCGAGGGAGGCCAGGGCGTCGGTGTCGCCGAAGGCGTCCCAGAACGCGCCGGGCAGCTGGAAGATCTTGTCCAGGCCGGAGTCGGGTGCCTTGGTCGCCATCGCCGGATACAGCTGCCCGGCGATGATGACCAGGCCGATTCCGGCCAGCATGCCCTCCACGACGGAGACGGAGATGGCGCGGAAGTAGCGCCCCAGCCGCAGCAGGCCCATGCTCACCTGGAGCAGACCGGCGACGAGCACGATCACGCCGAGGGCCGGCAGGCCGAACTCCTTGATCGCCTCGAAGACGAGCACGGTCATACCGGCCGCCGGACCCGACACCTGCAGGCTGCTGCCGCGCATCAGCCCGGTGACGATGCCGCCCACGATGCCGGTGACCAGACCGAGTTCGGCCGGGGCCCCGGAGGCGACGGACACGCCCACGCACAGCGGCAGCGCCACCAGGAAGACCACGAGCGAGGCCGCGAAGTCCTCCTTCAGGTGGGGGAAGCGGGATATGGGGGTGCGGTTGTCGGTCATCGGCGCGCTCACAGGGCGTCGAAGGTGTCGGTCTGCGGGCGGTGCGTCCGTACGGCGCCGGTGTGCACCTCGTAGTACCAGGCGTGCAGGTCGAGCTGACCCTCCTTCAGCTTCCGCTCGACGCAGGGGTACGAGCGCAGCCGGAGCAGCTGGGTCAGGACATGGCTCTGCACGCCCTCGGCGACCTCGGGGTCCTCGGCGGGGCCGGCCGGACGCGGGGTGGCCGAAACCAGCCAGTCACGCACGGCGGGCACGCCGTTCAGGTCGTCACCGCGCACCAGTGCGCCGACGGCGCCGCAGTGCGAGTGGCCGCAGACCACGATGTCGCGGACGCCGAGCACCTCCACGGCGTACTCGATGGTGGCCGCCTCGCTGGTGGGGTGCTCGGAGGCGTAGGGCGGGACGATGTTGCCAGCGGTGCGCAGCTCGAACAGCTCGCCGGGGCGGGCGCCCGTGATCAGGGCCGGGACGACTCGGGAGTCGGAGCAGGTGATGAACAGGACCTGCGGGGACTGGCCTTCGGCGAGTTTGGCGAACTCCTCAGGGCGCTGTCCGAACGTACGGGCGTTGTCGATGAGGGGCTGCATGTGTCTGGGTTCCTCCTGGCGCGCCTGCCTGGCGCGTCGGACTTGAACAACGGATGTGGGGGGGCTGAAGGAGAGCGGCCGGCTGTCAGCAGCGGAAGACCTGAAGCGCTGCCGGGGTGTGGGCTCTGGAGGCTCTCGGTGTGGTGTGCGGGCGGGATCCGTCGGGAGGCTCCGACGGGTCCGCACCGGCCGCCCGGTTCGACATGAGGGCGCGTTCCTGGCTGCAGCAGGACGCGGGGCAGCGGTTCCGGTCGCGCACCTGGGGGAGGCCCACGGGTTCGTCCGGCCGGCCCGGGGTGCGGGCCTTCTCCGCTCCGTCCCGCAGCGGCTGCACGGAGGGGATGATTCCGGTCTCAGCCTTGGCTCGTGCCTGACCGCACGTATGCGCGGACGCGAAGGTTCCGGCGGGCACGAGCAGTTGGAACGCGAGCAGGGTCATGCCGAGGAAGGTGAGCAGCGTTCTGGTTGTCGTACCTCGGAACACGAGCCCCCCTCCCCGCGCGTTCACGTTTCTTGTCCAGACCAAGTAGTGGTCAATGGATGGTCAAGAAACACGTTAGCCCGGCAAAGTCGTTTGCAGGGTTAACTGAACGTTAAGTGCCCAAGAGAGCGTGAAAAGTGCGGGTGACGTGTCTTGAAGTCGCTCTTGATCTAGGTACTCTGATGGGATATTGGGTGCCCTCGATCTTGGTGCGCTCCGCCGTCCTCCGCACGCATCGGTACCCGGCCGGCGCCCGCCTCGGAGAGGGGTGAGGGGCGGAGCGGGGCGGTGGAGACGGCGCGGGAGGCGAGGGCCCGGGCCGCTGGCGCCGAGGCGTCGTGCCCGGCCGTAAACGTCCATGATCGGCCGGACTGATCCGCGGCCCGGTGGCTGTCTTCCGGGGCGAGCCGGTTCCGGGCGACGGCACCCCTGGCCGATCCGGGCCGGGGCGGGTGCGTGCGGCTGCGAGGCGGAGGAGGCGGCCGACGCGCGAGGGGATCCCCGGCGAGCGGAGCAGAGCGTGGGGGAGGCGGGGGCCGGCGACCACGCCGCGGATGTGCGGTCCGGGCCTCCGTCCGCCGGCAAGAGCCGGAGGGGAGGCCGTGGAGGACATCCTGTCGATCAGGTGTCGCGCCGGGCGGGTGTGCCGGCCGGGGCGATGGCGGCGAGGTGGCGGCCGGGCTGTCCGCAGCGGGTGGCGCTGCCGCGCCCTTGCCCGAGGCGGTGGAAGCGGCGGTCGACGGCGTTGCGGCGGCGGTGGACGGCGCTGCCGGAGGCGCGGGGCCGTTCAGGCGTCGTCGGCCCGCGAGCGGATCGGCCCCCTCGGAGAGGGCCGCTGTCGTGCCGCGTCTGCGCAGGTGGGCGCGGCAGGCGCGGGCCGAGCGGCCCTTGCCGGCCCCCGCCCGCTCCGGCCGCGACCGGGTGCGCGGAACGACGCCGCCTAGGCGCCGACGAGGCCCTTGGCGTCCCGCGCCAGTGCGGTGAGGCGGGATATCGCGCGGAAGTACTTCTTGCGGTAGCCGCCGTTCAGCATCTCCTCGCTGAACAGCCTGTCGAACGGCAGCCCCGAGGCCAGCACCGGGACCTCGCGGTCGTAGAGCCGGTCCGCGAGCACCACCAGGCGCAGCGCCGTCGACTGGTCCGGCACGGGCTGGACGCCGGTCAGGCACACCGCCCGCACCCCGTCGGTCAGCGCGCCGTACCGGCTCGGGTGGACCCTGGCCAGGTGCTCCAGCAGATGCGGGAAGTCGTCCAGCGAGGCGCCCTCGGTGGCGAAGGCCGTCTTCATGACCTCCTCGTCGGAGAAGGGCGCCGGAGCCTCGGGCAGGCCGCGGTGGCGGTAGTCCTCGCCGTCGATGCGCAGGGTGCGGAAGTGGGCCGACAGGCCCTGGATCTCGCGCAGGAAGTCGGCCGCGGCGAAGCGGCCCTCGCCCAGCTTGCCGGGGAGCGTGTTGGAGGTGGCGGCGAGCGCGACGCCGGCCTCGACCAGCTTGCCGAGCAGGGTCGACACGAGGACCGTGTCGCCGGGGTCGTCCAGCTCGAACTCGTCGATGCACAGCAGGCTGTGCCCGGACAGCGTGCGCACGGTCTGCTGGAAGCCGAGGGCGCCGACCAGGTTGGTCAGCTCCACGAAGGTGCCGAACGCCTTGCGGGACGGCTCCGCCGGGGCGGCGTGCCACAGGGAGGCGAGCAGGTGGGTCTTGCCGACGCCGTAGCCGCCGTCCAGATACACCCCGCGCGGGCCCGCCGGGGCCTTGGGCGCCTTGGCCCGGCCGAAACCGAACAGTCCGCGCCTGCCGCCGCCGGCGGCCTGCGGTGCGCCGAGCCCGGCCGCGAAGCCCTCCAGCACCCGGACGGCCTCGGTCTGGCTGGGCTGGTTCGGGTCCGGGATGTACGTGGCGAAGCGGACCGAGTCGAAGCGCGGGGGCGGCACCATCTCGGCGACCAGCCGGTCCGCGGGGACGTGCGGCTCGCGGGCGCACAGGGACAGAGGGCCGGCGTCCGGCAGAGGACTGGAACCGGGGGCGGCGGTGGAGGACGACACAGTTCTCCATGCTAAGCGCCGTGTCACACTGCACGGCATGCGACGCCTGTTCCCTGTGACCGAAGAAACAGCAGCCCAGGCCCCTGCCGGGAGCCCGGAGGGGGAGACGGCCGGTGCTCATGCGGCGCACGGGCCCGGCGAGAACCGCGAGTGGAGCCTCGCCGAGCTGGCCGCCGCCTACGCCTACCCGGAACCCGCGCCGGGCGCCCCGCGGCCGTGGCTGCGGGCCAACATGGTCTCGTCCCTCGACGGCGCCGCCCAGCACGAGGGCCGCTCCCAGCCCATCTCCAGCGCCACCGACATGCGGATCTTCGGCACCCTGCGGGCGCTGGCGGACGTCGTGGTGGTGGGCGCGGAGACGGTGCGGCAGGAGGGGTACCGCCCGGCCCGCGCGCGTGCTGAGTTCGCGGGGGCCCGCGAGGCCGCCGGACAGGGCCCGGCCCCGGCGATCGCGGTCGTCTCCGCGAGCCTGGAGCTGGACTTCACGCTGCCGCTGTTCACCTCGCCCCTGGTGCCCACGCTGATCCTGACCGGGGCCGCCGCCGCTCCCGACCGGGTGGCCGCCGCCGAGAAGGCCGGTGCCCGGGTGCTGATCGCCGGTGCGGGCATGGGTGTGGAGCCGGCGCGCGCGGTGCAGGCCCTGGCCGGCCTCGGCCACACCCGGCTGCTCACCGAGGGCGGCCCCCGGCTGCTCGGCCAGCTGATCGCCGCGGAGGTGCTGGACGAGCTGTGCCTGACCGTCTCGCCGACGCTCACCGCGGGCAGCGCCCAGCGCATCGCCGGGGGGCCCTCGGTCGCCGTGCCGCACCGCTTCGAACTCGTGTCCCTGCTGGAGGAGGACGGATTCCTGTTCGGTCGCTACCGTCGGTCCTGAAAAGAGCGGAATCCGCCGTTCCGCTTAGCTTCCGGTGGGCAGACTTAGACCGGCAGTACCCGTGCGATCACGGGGAAGGATGGTTTCCGCAGGGGCCCTGCCGGGCCCTCTAAGGAGAAGAGGCGCCTGGTGTTCACAAGCGTTCTGATGATCGAGAAGGCCCTGACGTCCGCCGACGTGGAGTTCGTCACCACCTTGCACGGGGACGAGCCCGTCTCCTTCCACGTGCTGCTCCAGCCGCGCGGCGAGCAGGCGGACCGGCTGCTGCGGGCCATCGACGACATCGCGCTCGGCGAACTCGACGAGGCGGTGCGTGAAGGCGAGACGCCGGAGGGGCAGGAGGCGCGGAGCGTGGGGCAGCAGGCCCTCGACGTGTCGCTCCAGGCGTTGCGCGCCGCGGGCAGCGCGGCCGAGGGGCGGCTGGTCGAGGACCATCCGCTGGACGCGCTGAAGGCCCTGGTGGCCGAGGTGGACGCGGACGAGGTGATCGTGCTGACCGATCCGCACTACGTGGAGGAGTTCTTCCACCGGGACTGGGCGTCCCGGGCGCGGCACAAGGTGGGCGTCCCGGTGCTGAAGCTGTTCTCGCACAGCAAGGCGTAGGCGCTCCGCCGGGTCGGCCGGTGAGCGCCGCTGGGAGGCGGGGTGCGTTCGCGGGTGCGGGTGCGTTGCGGCTCGTCGCGCCCACGCGGCGGAGCCGCACGTCGCTGCCGCCCCGCGCCCCTCGGGCCGGAGCGGGGTGCCCCTCGTTGCAAGGCGGCCGGTGCCTGAGCGCATAGGCTAGGGGCCGCTCAGCCTCGTACCGGAATCTTGGGGAGAAACGCATGGCACCCGGCCTTCCTACCGCCATGGACCGACCGCACTTCATCGGCATCGGCGGCGCCGGGATGTCGGGCATCGCCAAGATCCTCACGCAGCGCGGGGCCAAGGTGGCCGGCAGCGACGCCAAGGAGTCGGCGACCGCCGAGGCGCTGCGGGCGCTGGGCGCCACCGTGCACATCGGGCACGCCGCCGAGCACCTCGCCGACGACGCCAGCTGTGTCGTCGTGTCGTCGGCGATCCGCCCGGACAACCCGGAGCTGACCCGCGCCGCCGAGCTGGGCATCCCGGTGGTGCACCGCTCCGACGCGCTGGCCGCGCTGATGGACGGGCTGCGGCCGATCGCCGTGGCCGGCACCCACGGCAAGACCACGACCACCTCCATGCTGGCGGTCTCGCTCACCGCGCTGGGCCTGGAGCCGTCGTACGCCATCGGCGGCGACCTGGACGCGCCCGGCTCCAACGCGCTGCACGGCGAGGGGGACGTCTTCGTCGCCGAGGCCGACGAATCGGACCGCAGCTTCCACAAGTACGCGCCCGAGGTCGCCATCGTCCTCAACGTCGAGCTGGACCACCACGCCAACTACGCCTCCATGGACGAGATCTACGAGTCCTTCGAGACGTTCGTGGACCGGATCACCGACGGCGGCACCCTCGTCGTGTCGGCGGACCACGAGGGCGCCCGGGAGCTGACCCGGCGCGTGCGCGGGCGCGCGGTGCGGATCGTGACCTACGGCGAGGCGGCCGACGCCGACGTCCGGGTGCTCTCGATCGTCCCGCAGGGACTGAAGAGCCAGGTCACCGCGGTGCTGGACGGACAGGAGCTGACCTTCGCCGTCTCCGTGCCCGGCCGGCACTACGCCCTCAACGCGGTCGCCGCGCTCGCCGCCGGTGCCGCCCTCGGTATCCCGGCCGCCGAACTGGCCCCCGCGCTCGCCGCCTACACCGGCGTCAAGCGGCGCCTCCAGCTCAAGGGCGAGGCGGCCGGCGTCCAGGTGATCGACTCCTACGCCCACCACCCGACCGAGATGACCGCCGACCTGGAGGCCATGCGCGCCGCCGCCGGTGACGCCCGGATCCTCGTCGTCTTCCAGCCCCACCTCTTCTCCCGTACCCAGGAGCTGGGCACGGAGATGGGGCAGGCGCTGGCCCTCGCCGACGCCTCGGTGGTGCTGGACATCTACCCGGCCCGCGAGGACCCGATCCCCGGCGTGACCAGCGAGCTGATCATCGAGGCCGCGCGCGCGGCCGGCGCCGACGTCACCGCCGTGCACGACAAGGCGGAGAGCCCCGCGGTGATCGCGGGAATGGCGAAGCCCGGTGATCTCGTTCTCACCATGGGCGCGGGCGACGTGACCGACCTGGGCCCGCTGATCCTGGACCGCCTGTCGCAGTAAAGGGGCTGAGAGCTGATGTCGTACGACGTCGAGAAGCCGGACGAGCAGTGGCGCGCGGAGCTGAACCCGGCCGAGTACGCCGTGCTGCGCCAGGCCGCCACCGAGCCGGCCTTCACCGGTGAGTACACCGACACCAAGACCAAGGGCGTGTACTCCTGCCGGGCCTGCGGCGCCGACCTGTTCACCTCCGACACCAAGTTCGAGTCGCACTGCGGCTGGCCGTCCTTCTACGACCCGAAGGACACCGACGCCGTGGAACTGGTCGAGGACCGCTCCCACGGCATGGTCCGCACCGAGGTGCGGTGCGCCCGCTGTGGCTCCCACCTCGGGCACGTCTTCGCGGGCGAGGGCTACCCGACACCCACCGACCAGCGGTACTGCATCAACTCCATCTCCCTGCGGCTGACCCCCGAGGAGAGCTGAGCCCCTGCGCGGGGCTGCCGGGGCGGCCGGGGCTGGTGCCCCGGTCGTCCCGGTTTGAGATTCTGTGAGGGTGTTGGGTGTGGCGCGGTGGATCCGGTCCCGGCGCAGGCCCCGGCCCGTCGCCGCCGGCCGCCGCCCGGACGGCGGCTGCCCCGGCGAGGCCGAGCAGGCCGCACGGGCCGCCGTGCCGCTGAGCGCCCTGCGCGAGACCCTGGCCGGCATCGGCACCACCCTCGACGCGGACACCACCTGCGCCGAGCTGACCCGGGCCGCCGTACGCCTGGCCGGCGGAGCCGCCGCCGTGCTGCGCCGCGCCGGGGACACCGCCCCCGGGTACGAGGCGATCACCGGCGACGCCGAACTGCTGCCCGACGTCCGGTGGGCCGCCGCCGCGGCCCGCGAGACGGAGGTACCGCCCGTCGGCGCGGGCCCGGACCCCTGGCCGGCGCACACCGGTGCCCCCGGCGCCGCCCTCGGCGCCCCGCTGACCAGCGGCGACGAGGGGTACGGCGTGCTGGTGTGGGCGCGCGCCGGGACGCCGCCGCGCCGCGCCGAGGCCGAGCTGCTCGCCCTCCTCGCCGAGCACGCCGCCTCCCACCTCCGGCACGCCCGCGCCTACGCGCGGGTCAGCCGCACCGCCGGCGATCTGCAACGCGCCCTGCTCGCCGAACCCGGCCGGCCGCACCCCAACCTGGACGTCGCCATCCGCTATCTGCCGGTGGGCAGCACCGCCCTCGTCGGCGGTGACTGGTGCGAGACCGTCCGGCTGCACTTCGGCCGGACCCTGCTGGTCGTCGGCGACGTCATGGGGCACGGTCTGGAATCCGCCGTCGACATGAACGCCTACCGCTCCTCCCTGCGCTACATCGCCTCCGCCGACCTGCCCCCGCACCGGGTGCTGCGGCAGATGGACGACATCGCCTCCGGCGAGGCCGACCGCAGACCCGCCACCTGTCTGCTCGCCCGCGTCGACCCCGGCCGGGGCCAGGTCACCCTGGCCAGCGCCGGCCACCTGCCGCCCGCGCTCATCGACCGGGACGGCGTCACCGGGCTGCTGTCCGTGCCGGTCGGGCCGCCGCTGGGCACCGGACTCGGCGGATACGAGTCGGCCACCCACCGGCTGGCACCCGGCGAGACCCTCGTGCTGTTCACCGACGGGCTCGTCGAACGCCGGGGCGAGGACATCGACCGCTCCCTGGACCGGCTGGCCGCGCTGGGCTTCGCCGCCGGGGACGCCGTCGACTCCGTCCTGGAGACGATCCTCGGCCGCCTGGACGCCCGGCACGCGGAGGACGACGTCGCCGTCCTCGCCGCCCGCCCGCACATCCGGCAGGGCGCCGCGGCACCCGGGGAGACGGGGGGCCCGCCGACCGGCTGAACGCCGCACGGGGGAGGCCGCCCGGGATGCCGGACAGCGGCCCCCGGTCGGCGGTCCGGTGCCGTGCGGGGTCAGGCGCCGGCGTGGACCAGTGCGGACCAGGTCCAGGGGCGTTCCGGGTCGGCTGCCCGCAGTGCGCGGACCGTGTCGTGCAGGGCGAGCGCCGCGGCAGCGGGGCGGGGGAGTGCAGGGCGGGGGCCAGGGCCTGGTGGAAGGCGGCGGCGGCCTTCGCGGCGAAGGCGTCCCCGACCTCCCACAGCGTGGCCACCGACTGCGTGTAGCCCGCCACCTGGAAGACCGAGGCCAGATGGATGACCTCGTCGACGAAGGCGGGCGAGGCGCTGCCGCGAGCCGTGCCGCAGGCCGACAGATACGCCAGCTCGGCCGACTCCAGATGCAGCTCGGCGATCTCCCCGACGTACAGGTCCCCGTCGGCGAGCAGCAGCCGGCCCGCCGCCGCGTCCTCGGCGTCGCTGTCGGCGTGACAGGCGAAGTGCACCACCGCCGCGGCCCGCAACGCCCCGCACACCGCCGCCCGGGTGGCCTCCGGCCCGATCAGCCGCTCCCCGCCGCTCGCCGCGACCGCCCCCGCGGCTTCGGCCACCGTCCGGGCCAGCGGTTCCTGCCCTGGCGTCTCGGGCATGGCCACCGCGAGGACATCCCGCCGGCCCGGGGCGGCCCGCCGGCGGGCCCGGC
>NZ_MUMF01000183.1 GCF_002155905.1 Streptomyces tricolor
GCCAAGAGGATCAGTATGGCGACTACAGGTGATGGCTCGTCAACCGGATCGTTCGATTCGGTGACTGGCGCGTCACGGATTGTCGCTCCTGACCGGGGGGGGCGGGCGGGCCGACCAGGAGGCGGGTAGGTGGAGGCCACTGCCCAGTCCGAGGCCGTACAAGGCCGACCAGCGACGACCGGCAGTGGCAGTCAAGCCGTCGAAGGCAGAGCGAAGCCCGGGTCAGGGCCCCACATAGGGCATGTTTTTGGGCAAATTATGACGGTACGGCAAGATTGGGGCTTCTTCCTCCGGGATGGATTGGGGTGCTCCTCGTCGAAAAGGTCCACCGAGGGCAACCACCTTCAGTAAGGTCCCTACATGGGGCAGCACCGCGAGCTCATCAATGGCCGGTGGATCCGGACCCAACGGATCCTCTACGGCACAGGCGCCGACCTCACTGCGGCCGGCATCAGGGCGGCCGACGTGACCTCTATGGACTGGTACCGCATCCCGGACGCTGAGCACGCGCCATCCTGCGACGTGAAGGGCTGCACTGAACTACCTGACTACCGGGTGACCAAGAGCGTGGGATTGTTCAAGCGCCCCAAGGAGTACTTCGGTTGCTCTGAGCATCTCGACACCTGCCGCGCGGCCATGGCCTACGGACACAGCGGTGATCCCGCCTAGCGACCGGAAGATTGCGTGACTGCGGACGCAATGCGACTCGCACACGGGGCTGGACGCCGCAAGGCGCTCCATACTGGGTGCCACTGAGGAGGGGCGCTGACCATGTTGAGACGGTGGGCACAGCAGCGTTACGACAAAGCACAGACGGAGTACTGGCAGAGCCTTGATCCCATGCTTGAACCTGGAGAACGGAAGATTGCCCGTACGCCCGCAAGAAACCTGTGGGACGGCCCTCAGGATGGCGTCCTCTTCCTTACGGACCGAACGATCTACTGGGGTGCGTGGCTGGGAGAGGGGAGGCGGACCCACCCCATGTTCGCCCAAGACCTCAAAGAGTGTCCGAGTGCACGCATCGGCGAGCAAGGCACCCTGGATGTAGCCGTGAGCAGCGAGCATGTGGGATCGTTCGCATCGTTCGCGCCAGTCCCAGGCGCTCAAAAGAGCTTCACGGAGTTCTGCAAGAGCTTCGGCCAGGCCCTGGAGAACAGCCGGGAGCTTCCACCAGCCGAGAATACACCGCCCGTTGACTCGGCAGGCTAGGCAGTTACAGAGGGACGAGGTCCGCCAAGCCCCAGTCGCTCCCCCAAGGGGCTTGGACACGAAGGGCCGAGAGTCGTGCCATTCGCGTGCCAGAACGACCGGGGACTCACAGGGAATAACCGGAACTAGGCTACGGAGCCGCTGAAGGTGGAGCACCTTTCACCCCAGGTCAGTGGGCTATCGTCCTAGAGCCCTCAGCTTCTGAGGTTGATGTCCCACGTCGGCCTGCCACTTCGTCCGGGCTGCGGCGCTGGGGCGCCGGTCCCGGCCGAGCGGCAGGCCGGCCAAGTGCGCCAGGGCAGCAAGTAGCCCCGTACGACAGCGTGAGGAACGATGTCGTACGGGGCCGCGCCAACTGATCACAGGAGCACGCCCGGGCCGTGGCCAGTCGGCGTCCGGGCCGTTCAGACCGCTGGCGTTTCCCGTCGGCGTGGTAAGGCACCCTTCTCACTCTCACGGCCGTCTCGCTCTGCATGCAGTCCCGCCGTGATCATCGCGGCAAGCAGTTCGGCCGCCTCGGGACGAACGGTCCCGAGCTGCACCAACCCGTCACCGGACACGTTCACGTCAGCCATCAGACCGGGGAAGTCGGAGTCCAGCCCGAGCAGCACGAGCTGATCGGCCAAGGTGCCGGCGCTTCGTCGTGCGCGCGCCCAGCCGCGGACGTAGGGCACTCCGGGGATCAAGTCCTCCGCTCGCTTGGCCACCACTCCTCGCCGGTCGGTCATGGTCTTAGATCCTTCCCTTGTGCTCTTCGCTTGTGGCCGGTGCATGCTCTTGCTCGTCGCCGTCACGGTCGCGGCGGAATCCGCCGGCCAGTGCCAAGCGGAGGAGTTCCGCCAGCCGCTCGGCGGTGTCAGGGGACACCCGGCCCAGCTCGACGAGGCCGTGTCCGAAGGCGTTCAGGTCCGCGCGCAGGTACGGGAAGTCCTTCTCCAGACCGGCCCGCACCAGGGCGTCCCGCAATGCGGTCGTCGCGTTGCGTGCCGCGTACCATCCCTCGCTCTCCAGTGGTGACCACGCCGCCGCGTCGCGTCCATCGGTCGGTTCGTGCGGCATCAGTGATCGCTCTCCTCGGGGAGCGCAGCGACCGCCGCGTACGGAGTCGGGTACTGCTCTTCGAAGCGGTCGATCCTTGCCAGCAACTCCGCGGAGACCACCAGCGCTGTCGCGAGGGCGACCGGGCGTAGCGGGTTGGCTTCCGGCCGACGCGTAGGCGGGCGGAGCCACTGGTAGCGGTCATCAGAGAGCGGGATGGGGCCGGGGACGACTACGGCGGAACCCTCGTCGAGGTACCGGTACGTCGGAGGAGTCGAGGTTTCGCGTTCGAGGTAGTGCGTGAAGGACTTGCGGCTCCGGGAGTTGAGGAAGAACCCGACTCGCTGCGCCTTGCGGTCGACAACCGTCGGCCCGAACGGCATCGCACTGCGCGTGAGCCGGTCGTACATCTCCAACCCGAGGCGCTGGTCCACGCTCAAGACGTCGAAGAAGCGCCCGGTCGGGAGCAGGACGGGCATCCGTGGGTCATCCGCCCAGATCTGCTGGCACTCGACCGGGTTGTCCGCCGCTGCGGACAGCCATTCCATGCCCCGCCTGGTCATCCTGTGCACGTCATCTCACCCTCGGTCGGACTACCGTGCGGCCCTCATGCCGCCGTGGGACCAGATTCACGGCTCAGTACCTGACCAGGGCAGATGACGAGAGGTGACGGGGGATGACGCGTCGACGCACGTCACGTCATCCCCCGTCACCGGCGTCCAGACGGACGATCTCCGGTTACTGCCTGCAAGAAGCGATGACCAGCGCGTACATTCGGTCAGCAAAGGGGAGTTGCCACACCGGCGCATGCGCACGGGAGTGAAGGGGCGCCACGCGATGAAGCCGACCAGTGTCCGCTTACGTGAGGCCCGAGCCGGCCGGGGCTGGAGCCAGCCAAGGCTCGTCAGGGAGTTGCGCCAGGTAGCCGCTCAGCGCGGGCATCAGCTCCCGTCGGACGCCAGTGTGAAGCGCCGTATCGCAAGTTGGGAGAACGGACACAGCACCCCCGACAACTTCTATGGTCCGCTGCTCTGCGATGCGTTCGCTGCGAGTGCGGCAGAACTCGGACTGAGTTACGGAGAGCCGAAGGACGCTCCGATACTCGACGCCGTGTACCCCGCCAGCCCGGATGACGCGATTCAGACGGTCAGCCAGTTGTGGCGTGCGGACCTCAACCAGTACGACCCATTGCTCACGGCGGAGCCGTCGGAGCCCGCCTGGAGCGAGGCCTCTCTTCGGTGGCTGGTCGCGCCCGAGCCGGGTGTCCCCCGTCCACGATCCGAGGGGATCCGAGTCGGTCTCGGCGATGTGGCAGCCGTGAAGACCACCGCCGACATGTTCGCCCGGCTCGACGACCAGTTCGGCGGTGAGCACGCGCGGCACTCGGTCGTCCAGTACCTGAACAACGACGTGGCCCCCCTTCTGCGAGGCCGGTTCACCGAGCAGGTGGGTCGAGCGCTGTTCTCCACCGTGGCGGAAGCCACGCTTCTTGCCGGATGGATGTCTTACGACGCCTGCCATCACGGACTTGCCCAGCGGTATTTCCTTCAGGCTCTCCGCCTTGCTCAGGACGCCAACGACCGGCGGCTTGCGGGCAGCATCCTGTCGGCGATGAGCCACCAGGCGACTTTCCTCGGCCGGTACACCCAGGCCGCCACTCTCGCGCGCGCAGCACTCATGGGCATCTCGCCAGTGGCCACCCCGACATTGCGTGCTCAGTTCCACGCGATGGAGGCCCGCGCCCTTGCCCGTACCGGAGATGTCGCCGGATGCCAGGCCTCCTTGAGCGCAGCCACGAAAGCGCTGGAAAGCCGAAACCGCGACGACGAGCCGGAGTGGATCACCTACTTCGACGAAGCTGAACTTGCCGCCGAGGCCGCTCACTGCTTCCGCGACGTCAACAGCGCTCGCCAGGCAGTTGCCTACGCCGAAAACGCCATGAGCGGCACCCATGTGCGCAGCGACTTCTTCGCGACCATGGTCCTCGCCGACGCCCACCTCCGCGCCGGTGACATCGAGGAGGCTTGTCGGGTAGCGCTCGACGCCCTCGACCTGGGCGAGCAACTCAAGTCAGCGCGGTGTGTGAGTTACCTGGCCGAGTTCCGGCAGGGCCTCGCAGTGGCCGGCAGCAGTACGGACGTGAAGGCATTCACCGAACAGGTCAGAGAGCACAGATTGTGGGTAGCCTCTGAGGATCTTGTCCGTGCCTGACCGCATGTCGCCGCGCGCTCAGAACGGACCCCACTCGTCTCGGCCTTCCCCTGTGCGGAGGGACCGCACCCGCCGGGCGAACTCAACAGCAGAGCGCTCACTCGTGGTGACCTGATGGCCAAGCCAGGAGACCATCATCAGCTCACGCAGGTCGGCGAGCGTTTCGTAGCCCGGCCAGTTCATCACGTCGAAGCCGTACCGGTGCACGAACTCGGCGTACTCCGCCTTCGTGTGCCAGCCGTACCGGTCGTAGAAGATCGCCGTCTGAATCAGGTCCCACTCACGCGGGGCGAGGGCGAAGCCGTCCAGGTCGATGAGCACCGCGTGCCCATCCCTGTGGCGGAGGATGTTCCCGATACTGGCGTCACCGTGGATCATGCCGAAGGGGAGGACGAAGTCCAGGCGGTCGTAATCCTTGGCGATGGTTGCCGCTCGTTCTTCCAGGAAGGTCCGGTCCTCCGCGGATACGCCGTCCAGGCCGGCGAGGGACGCGGCCAGCTTGGCCAGCGGATCGAAGTACGGCAGCCCCAGGGATTCGGGTTCCTCAAGCCAGTGCAGGCGCCGCAGGAGATCGGCCAGCTCGCCGACCGTCGCGTACTCCTCGCGGTCCTGGACGCTCTCCCAGAAGGTGGCCACCAGGCCGCCGACGACGAGCGGCTGCGTGACCGATGCCAGCACGCGCATGGACGGGAAGTCCTGCGACGCGAGCCACCGGGCGACACTTACAGCACGTTCCATTTCGGCGAGCGTCGACAAATCACGGGCGATGCGCACGATCACGGGTAAGGACGTCAGGCGATAGACGGCGTTCGACCCCAGGCGCAGCAGTTCGGCACCACTGGAGTCGAGTCCCGCCCTCGCGCACGCCTCCCGGAGGACGGGCTCCAGGCCCTCCGCCGTGAACTCCGCGCCGCCGCCGTCCGGTCTCCCGCTGCTGCCCGAGATCATGCTTCGACCATACGGGCCGGACAGACCGCCCAACAGGCCGCCCACGTAATAGGGGCGTAATGATCTTGGTCAGCGCGTGCTCCGTCGCCACCTCCGGAGCAGGTCAGAGCCCACGCGGTCCCTCGCTCTCACCTGGGCTCCGGAGCCGTGTGCGCAGGTTCGAATCCTGCCGGGGGCACACTGTGTAAGTGTGTCAAAGACCCCGCCATCAGCGACTTAGCTGAGTGCGGGGTCTTCGCGTATGTGCAGGCGGATGCCGCCGGAAGCAGCCGTTTGCCGGTGATCACGTTGTAATAGCGTGTTGATCTTGAGGTCCTGAGCAGCAGGTCAGAGGATATTTCGCAGGGCCGTGAGGGTAGCCGTGTGGAACACCCGTGGACAGGCCGAAGCCCCGGACCTCTCACAGCCCGGGGCTCCCGTCAATCGGTCATGTTCGGCTGTCAGTCCGCAGGGTCAACCCCTTCCCTCAGCCCTTGCATGATCCGGTCGTTCATCTCCTCCTCTTGGCCGTCGATGCACTTGGCGTAGATCTTCAGCAGGACGTCGACCGAGTGGCCCGCGCGAGCGGCGACCTCCGGCGCTGGCACTCCGGAGTTCAGCCACTGGGAGACGCCGGCGTGCCGGAGGTCGTACGGGCGGAAGGCCAGGACTGAGGCCACCTGATCGGGCAGGAGCGCGAGTTCCCGAGCCAGCTTCCACGCCCGGGAGTACGACGAGGCAGCGATCACGTTGCCCCGCTCGCTGGAGAAGAGCCGCCCATCCTCCGCCGTGCCGAACTCCTCTAGGTGCTCGCGGAGCAGCCGCACCAGCGGAGGCGGAATCGGCACCATCCGTACCTCACCGTGGGCCCGCTGCTTCAGGCCGCGCCGGTCGTGCGCTTCCCCGGAGTCCGTCCACGCCTTCCCGGCCGTGGGGCGGGTCTCCGCCAGCTCGATACGGCCCCAGCCCGACGTCGGAAGCGTGCAGTCTGACCGACGAAGACCGAGGGCCTCCCCCGGTCGCATGGCCGCGTAGTACAGACACCCGAAGAACGCCCGGAGCCGCCGGCCGCTCGCCCGGTCATAGCCGCCCACATACGTGAGCGCGGTCAGCAGTTCCCGCGCCTGCCGAGGGTTGACCACCACCCGGCGGTCAACCTCCTGTAGCGCCCGCTTGCCCCGCTTACGACGGACCCGACTCAACGGGTTGGACGGCAGGTACTCCAGTTCCACGGCGTACTCAAGCGCATTGAAGACCACGGCACGCCGCCGCCGGTACGTCTGCGTCGCCGCAGGCTTGCCATCCAGCCGCCGACCCAGCGCGTCGATCAGGTCATGCGCCCGGGTGATCTCTTGCAGTTCCGCCACCGGCAGCGACGCCTTCTCGATCCACTTCACCGCCATGGCGATCTCCTCCGGACGCTCGCGCTCCCTGCGAGGTACGGGCAGAACGTAGGACCGCAGCGCCCGCCGCAGCACCTCGGGAGCGGGCCGCCCCCGCCCCGGCTTCACCAGGACGGGAACGACCGTCGCCAGCGCATCGGTCATGCTGTCCCGTTGTTTGGCCGATGCCTCCGCCCACCGCGCATCGACGTACTTCACCGCCAGGTCCACAAAGGACAGCGCCGCCTTGCCACCGCGCAGCGAGTCGGGCAGACCGGTCACGGTGTCGAACGGCTCGCCCTTGTCGAGCGCCCGCACCAGCTTGGCCCGGAAGCGGTCGGCCAGCGTCTTGGTCTTGTACGACTCGCTGAACGGCTCCCCGTCGACTGTCCAGCGCACGAGGTAGGTCGGCTTCTTGGTGGTCTTGTTGACCGACAGCTTCCAGACGGAAGCCTTGTAGGACTTCACGACGCCGCCCCCTCCGCACGATCCTCCAACCACTCGTTGAGCACGTCCCGACGGACCCGCAGTTCCCCGTTCGGCAGCCGGATGCAGGCCGGAGCGAGGCGCAGTTCCCGCCAGCGGTAGAAGGTCCGCCGGGAGATGCCGCCCAGCTCGTCGAGCACCTGCCGGACCGTGAGCAGTTCGGCCGACTTCGCACGGTTGTCACGCGCCATGGAGACCACCGCCCTCCCGCACCGAGGCAGCCAGGAGAGCCGCTTCCGGCGAGTAGCCGCGCCCCGCGTAACGCCACTCGCCGACCATGACCGTCGGGTGGCCGGCCAGGCCAAGAGAGGCCCGCTGCTGCTCCGCGCGATGGTCGGCACGGGCCTGCCGGAGCGCGGTCAGCGTGGTCGAGTACCGACGCGACTTGGTGGAGAAGTGTCCGCCGTACCCGAGCATGTGCGCCCAGCGACGCAGCCCGAGCGGCTCGAACTCCGGCAACCCGCCGAGCCACCAGCACGTACCGATCATCCGCAGCACATGCGCGCGCACCGGCAGCATGACCATGTCCCCCGCATGATGAATGCGACCGTCCACCGCGCCGGCAGACTCCGCCCCCTTGGTGGCGTACTTGGCGATGTAACCCGCCACGGCACCCGCAGAGGCAGGCCGCTCCCCCGCACCCCGCCGGTACGAGGTGATCGGCCGTACGTCGATCTGTGTGCCGAAGCGCAGCACCCGCGGACCGATCACATCCGCGCCCGGAGCGGTCAGCCGCACCCGACCGACCACGGCCTGCACCGCATCCATCAGGAGCGGCACGCTCGCCCAGAGGGGCGGAGCCGAGCCGGGCCCGTCCGGGCCGTCGAGCCGGATTACGGCGTGGAAGTGGACCAGGCCCCGCCGCTGGTACTCGGCGACCTTCGCGTACGAGAGTCGGGCGACCTCCCCGAACTCCGTACGTGTCAGCCCGGCCCGCCGGGCGACCTCCCGCCGCAGCTCCAGCCCGAACCGGTGCCAGAGCCGACCGGCGAACGCGTGCCAGAGCACGGCCCCCGCGTAGTCGTAGCAGCGCGGGCAGAGCGGTTCACCGAGGCGGGGATCATCCGCCGGGTGCCGCTCCCGGCATCCGGTCGGAGTCCCGTGCGGGCAGCGCTCCCCCGCTCGGCGAGGCCGGCAGGCCCGCACGCGCCCATCCCGCTCACGGCGCGTGTGGACCGGGCCGAAGCTGGGAGCGGTGAGCGTGGCGAACACGCGCGGATGCCCGCTCACAGTCTCCGGGACGCTCTTGCCCCCGACGAGGCCGGCTCGGACGAGTTGGTACGTGTCCGCCCGGTACACGCCCGAGCAGGCCGGGCAGACCGTCGCCCGCCGGTTGCCGCACGAGGTGAGCAGCCGACCGCCGTAGACGTCCGAACTGTAGGTGAGCAGGGCCGCACCGGTCGTCTTGTCGTACATGGTTGCCGCACCGACCAGGTGAATGGGATTGGTGCAGCCGCCGAGGCGGACGATGTTCCGGCGCCAGGCGGCGAAGTCCGGCTCCGCCGCCCTGGCGACCAGCGCGGCAGCGCCCGCTGCGGTCGCGGTGGTCATCGGCGACCACCGCCGTGCCCGAACGCCTGCCTCATCACGGCCGAGATTCCCTCCGGCCGGGTCTTGGCGCTGAAGCGGAGCGTCGGGTCCGTGAGCCAGAGCGCGGCAGCGTGCGCGGGACACAGGCGCTGCTCGGCTCCGTCGAGGCCGACGAGGACGATCTCTTCCCGCCCGTCGCAGGCCGAGACCTGCGCGTCACGCTGGTTGAGTTCGCAGTCGAGCGGCGGGGATTTGCGCGAATGATGCGCGGTGGACAAAGTGTGAGTGCTCCTTTCACTGCTCATGTGGCGGATGGAGTGGGTTCCTGGCGGGGTCGGGTTTGGCGACTTCGCGCCCCGTCGGGAACCCGTCGTACGGGCGGTCACTGTCGGTCCTCGGGCGGCACGCCGACGGCGCCGAACGAGACCGGGCCGAAGTCGCGGCGTGCGTCGAAGTAGCCCAGGCCGATGTCCTCCGTCGGCACGCCGAGCGGAGCCGCGACGGACTCCACCCCGGCTCGGCGGCCAGCAGGGTCGGCGGCGTCGACCAGGACGATGACGGACGCGTGACGCGGTACGACGACGGCCGAGTTGGCGGTCAAGAAATCGACCAGCTCTCGCAGACCGGCCAGGAAGGCGGTGCGGTCAACGGAGCGGATGACGTAGGTGGACACAGGCAGTTCCCTTCTCTGGGGAGCGGGTGTGTTCAGAAGCGGAGCTGGCCCAGGAAGCCGTTCACGCCGTCGAGCAAGGCCTGAACGAGCGGCGCGGCCACGGTCCGGGAGAGCAGGAAGCCGAAGGCTCCGCAGATCAGCGCGTCGGCCCACCTCAGGTAGCGGATGCGCAGGAGGAACCAGATCAGCAGCCCGAGCAGCAGCACGGCGGACATGGACACCAGCACGGCAGTCCCCTTTCACGGCGCTTCGACGTGCAGTTCGGACAGGACCGGAGTCAGGTGCGCGTACTCGGCGGCGACGGCTTCCGCCTCCGACTCCGTGATCAGATGGGACCGGGCTCGTTCCCAGCCGTCACCGGAGGCGAGGACGGCCGTACCGGCCTGTTCCGGGGTGATGGCCTGCGCCGCCTTCAGCGCATCGGGGTTCAGATCTCCGAGCGCCATTTCCGCCGTGCCGGGATCGGCAACCCGATGGCACACCCGGCCGCCGAGCTGTGCCCGCAGCGCGGTGACACCAGGCCCCAGGTCGGAGCCGACGCGTTGGCCGGCGACGACGAGAAAGACCCCGAGAGCCGCTCCCAGTTGGGCCAGCCGGATCAGCGCAGTTCCGGCAGCCTGCGCTTCGTCCTTCTCATTCCGGTTCGCGACGAGGAACAGTTCCGCGATCTCGTCGACGATCACCACGACGGGGACCGGGCGTTCCTTGTCCGGCAGACCCCAGATGTTCCGGACCCGAGCCGCCCGGCAGATGGTCATGCGGTCGAGGGTCAGATCGACGAGGGCCGCCAGCAGCCGGACAGCTTGCTCCCGGTTGGTCGCGAGGGCGGACAGCCGCGGTTCGTAGAGCGACAGTTCCATGCCGCCCTTGCAGTCGATGCCGACCAGGGCGACGGGTTGCGGAGCGAGGCCCGCAACGAGTGCGTTGATGAGCGTGGACTTGCCTGACCGGGTGGCCCCCACGATGAGCCAGTGCGGCACGCGCCGCAGGTCGAGCACCCACGCGGCTCCGGTCTCCAGCACGCCCACCGTCACGCGGAGCAGATGACCGGGACCCCGCTGCTTCGGCACGCGAGGCGCGGCCAACGGATCAGCCGCCGAGGCGACGATTCGTACGACTCCCGGCTTCCAGGAGGTCACACGCACCGCGTGCATCTGCCAGCTCTCCGCCATGGCGGGCGCGGCCTTGACGAAGCCCTCGGGCACCTGTCCCGGTAACAGACGCACCAGGAGGACGAAGCCGCTGGAGGTCGGCCGTATGAGGCCGCAACGCGGTACACGCGGCTGCGGCGGAGGTGCCCCCTTGCCGACGAGCCCGGACACGACCGTCAGCGCCGGCCGACGGCTCACGGCGAGCCCGCACCCGGCCATCAGGGGTCGCCAGGTGCGCACGACCCGAAAGGCCACGGCCGGGAAGCCGAGTAACAGCCACCAGGCCACGGGGTAGCGGCGGCGCAGGGCCGGGCCCACAAGAAGCAGGCCCGACACCAGCACTGCGGCCACCACCAAAGCCCAACTCGGCCCGCTCACACCGGCCGCAGTGGTGGAGGAGGCCAGAGTCATCACTGCCCGGCCCCCTTGCCCGCGGAAGCCGGAGCACTCAGGGGCCGGATCTCCGCCGCACGGAACGCGATCCCGTGCCGCCCCTCGTTCTCCCACGGCGTGGCGACCAGGTCCCGCACGGCCACCGGCATGCCGAGCTGCACCCCGGCCGGCTCACCGGCCACGCTCACGGTCACGACGTCGGCCGACGCACCAGCCATCAGGCAGAGACCGACCTGGTACACGGTCTTGCCGGTCTCCCGGTCCACGCGGAGCTGACCGGTCTCGCGGTTGGCGACCCGCGGAGCCGGGGGCACGGCGCAGATGATCCCCGTGAACTTCGCGGTGTCGATCGGAAGGCTTGCCACTGTTCGGATCTCCTCATCTCTGTCCCGAAGGGCTCTCCTTCGGATTGCTAGACAACCCGTACTACGGGTGCCGCCAACAAGAGTGACCACCCGTAGTACGGGTTGTCAACCGACTCGCGATACGAGAAGCTGTCCACGAACGTGGGCACGTCGTCTACGAGGACGAACAGCCGCAGAGACCACGGCCATGGAGGGCCCGCATGCCGCCGAAGGGCACGCAGCCGAAGTACCGGCAGATCGCCGACTACCTGCGCGATGGCATCTTGGATGGCACGTTCCCGGCCGGCCAACCACTCCCGTCAGAGGAGGCATTGGCCAAGCAGTTCGGCGTGACGCGTCCCACGGTCCGCCAGGGCCTCAGCGAACTGAGGGCGTCCGGCCTCGTCGAAGCCATCATGGGCCGCGGGACCTTCGCCCGCTCTCCGCACAGCCGCCCCAGCCACACGCGCCCGCGCGGCGTACGCCGGACCGCGGAGGGCCGCTACGTCGAGGCAGACGGCATCACCTGGACTGACGCCGAGCCGCCGGTAGCCACCCGCACCGACGCCCCGCTTGCCCTCGCGGACCTGCTCCGCATCCCGCCAGGCGAGCCGATGTTCACGTACGACGCCCTACAGACCGCAGACCACGGCCGCCTGCGCCAACTCCACCGGACCTACATCCCGTTCTCGGTACTTATCGACACCAAGTACGAGGAAGAGGCCCCACCGCCGGCACCGGAGCTCTACACCGCCCTCGCCGACCTGGGTCACGAACTCCACTTCACGGAGTACGTCCGCACCCGCATGCCCCTGCCCGACCAGGCTCAGGCACTACGGCTGGCCGACGGAGTCCCGCTGCTCCACATCATCCGCGTGACCCTCACCGAGTCAGACAAGCCCCTCGCCCTGGAGGAGTTCCACCTCCCAGGCGACGAGTTGGAGCTGTCGTTCCGGCTGTAGCTCGGGCGGGTTGGCTCAGACTTTCTCTACGTCATCAAGTCGCCGCGCAAGCGCGACGTGCGCGGCCCGGCCCCCGGCCGGGCCTGCGCTCCTGCCTCCGTCCCGCTCCAGCCCGGCCGGTGTCCGTGCCGCGCGCATAGCAGCGAGCCGAAGACCACAAGGCGAGTGCCGCCAGGAGCGGCCACGGTCAGAACGATGCCTCCGGCGGGGGATCGGCCAGCACCGGGATGGAGGGGGCGCCGTTTCCGCCCGCGGGTCCGTTGTGGCGTGCGCGGGGGCTCCCATCCCGTCCACCGCCGACCCAGGCAGAGCCGAGCAGACGCGGCCCATGGCGTCCAGGTCGTTCGTACAGTGGCGCGCTCCACCTGGACGCCATGAACCACGCCTGCTCCACGGTGTGTGGGTCGACGGCGGACGGGATGGGAGTTGGGGGAAGTGGTGGGTTAAGGGGGTGCGCATCGAGATCGAGGGCGACACGGTCACCCTGGCTTCCACCGATCGCCAGCGTGACCGTGAGCGGGAAATTGAGTGATGTCCGCCACAGAGAATCCGGCAGACAGGTCCGGCAAAAGGGTACATAAGTCACGCATCTATGGATTCGTTAGGGTGGGGTTTGGCCGCATCAGTCCATTCAGTGTGATATAGCGGGGCAAATGCGCAGGTCAAGCCATCGCTGTCTCGTAGCCAGAAGTAGCGGGAGGTAGCGGGAAGTAGCCCTAGTTAGCCGGGAGTTGATTGCGGAGGGGCACCCGTGCCAGGAACGCCGGGCTTTACTCCGAGGGACACCTGGTGTCGGGGATGTGCCATACCGTTGGACTCACGCCGAAGGGCGCGTCCGGAATCCTCGACCAAAGGCGGACGCGCCCTCCTGAGAACCAAGGAGGACGTATGCCCATCCCGGGTTTTGGTGGACTGCCAGCGCTCGACAGCCACCTGCTTGAAACTGTCGCACGCGGGACTCACGGTCGCAAGAAAATCATGATCCCGCTGGCTGTGGTCGTGGCGTGCGTGATCAACGCCGACGCGATGACCGCTCTGCTTCGCCAGGCTACGTGGCTAGTGGTCGCAGTGATCGTTCTGATCGTCGTGCGGACGATCGCAGCGCGGCTTCCCTGGCCGCGTGTCAAGCCCGTCGGCGTTGCCTGACACCAACGGCTGACACCAATAGCGGCGAACACGACCGGACGAGAGCGGCACCCAGCGGTCGTCAGACCGTCGTAAGGCTGGGATCCTTCCAGCCTCCAGGCGACCCGTGATCGACCTGATAAGGATGAGGCCAGACCTCAAAGCTTTCACCTCGTACGGGCGCCGTCCTCACCGTGGGGCGGCGCCCGTCGCCTTGCCTCGGTCCCAAAACTCCAGCCCGAAGCCGCTACGCCGCACACGTTCCCAAAGTGCAGGTCGCCCTGGGCATGTCATGCGGCATCATGCGCGTGTGGAGATTGCTCGCTTAGTGCTCGACTACCTCAAGGTCATCATCTGGCCCGCTGTGACCGTAGTAATCGTTTACGGCTTCCGAAGCCAGCTCAGAGACCTCATACGCAGAGTTCGGATGCTGAGCGCGCCAGGTGTTGACGCTGAGTTCTCCAACGAGGTCATCGCTGCCAGCGCAGATGCAGAGGTGGCGGTACTGAACAATCACCTTGGGGGTCCCGACCAAACTGAGTTGCCGCCCGTACTCGACCACGGGGCACAACCCGCGGCGCCGCCTGGGGCAGATTCCACCGGCCGGCCACAGGGCTCGTTCGTCCGCGCTTACTACAGGGTGGCTCCAGACGACGACCCTCTCCTGACCCTCGCAGAGACGCACTCAAACGCCGCAGTCGTCGCAGCCTTCCTAGGAGTAGAGGCCCAGCTGCGACGACTTGAAGATCAATATCTACCGGCATCACGATTTCGGTTGCCGGTCAGGCGCCTAGCCGAGCGACTAGACCTGCCCCCCGACATCAGAGCATCGATCATCGAGCTAAGCCAAGTGCGCAACGAAGTCACCCATGGCCAACGCTACGCGGTGACTCCTGAGGCGGCCCGTACTTATGTCCGCAGCTGTCGAGAGATGATTGATTGGCTTGAAGAGCGTGGGCACCAGCAGATGATGTTCGACCTGGATTAGGCAGGCACGGGCCGCAGGCCAGAGACCTAGCTATCCGTCTCAGTTTCCGTCTCATTCAGGGGTGGACGCCGACGTTCAAGAGAGTTCGGCCGTCGGCTGTCGTTGAACGGCCGGACGGACATGGACCCAGGTGAACGCCCCGGCATCAGGCCAGCCAGACCACCAACAGACTTGGAAAGCGTGTTGGCCGGGTGGTGAGGGGGGTGGGGTCTGCGGCCTGCAACATAGTCCCGAGGTGGATCCCGGGGACCTTTGTGCCCACCCCCCTTGACCGCGGACCTCGAAGGTTCTCTGACCGGTCTCTCTCCGCCAGGCAAGCTAACAGGGGGGACTGACAACGGGACGTCGGCTGTGAGTTGCGGTACAGCAGCGAAGTACAGCAACCACAGCAACCGGCCCCGTCCGTCAAAGTCCTCGTGAGGCCGTAGCGCGACCGGTATGACCGTCCCCGACCTATCCACATAGAGCTACGGATTAGAAGGTGGCTGTGCCCCAGCCGTGCCCGATCGAGCAGGGAACCACGGGGAACACCGGGCAGTCACGGCACCCGGACACAAGAACGGCCCCCGACCGAGAACCCAGGTCAGGGGCCGTTCTTACTGCTCATCGCGCGGAGGCGGTGGATTTGAACCCACGGTGACATCGCTGCCACGAGGATGGCGGCTGTCCAGCGCACAAATCGGCGACCCTTGCTTGCCGGAGCGTCGACTGACGTGCTGGGCTCCTCCGGGTTTGGACTTCTATTCGCCATCTGTGCCTCCAGCGAAACCGTTAGCCGCCGCGCCTCCTTTAAGAGAGCCGCCGTATAGGCAGAGAGCGCGAGAATCGCCGATGCGAGCTTACTTTTATGGGTTCTGCATCGCCTTCGTGACGAACGCTTCGCGGGCATTATCAAATTCACCGTGCTTTTGGACCCAATCCGCTGATCGCACACCGTTATTCTTGAGCTCCTGGGATGGCTCATCCACGAGGGATCTCAGCTTGTCAACCGCAGTATAAGCGCTGCGAAACTCCTCATACGCGTGTGGGCAATTGATGCGAATGGCAGACTGTTGAACCTGTAGCTGTCTATCAGTGGCAAGAATCCTCTCCTTGATGGCATCAGCATCGATTACCACCTCCTTCCTTTCCGACCACATGATGACTGCTTCCGTCAGGGCATGCGAATAGGCGTTCAGTGCATCTAGGGCGGCGATGTAGGACGCGACACGCCGGTCCTCGGATCCCCTTTTCCTGGCGAAGCGGTACCTGACGTAGTCTCCAATCCCTGCAACAACTACAGCGATCACGGCTCCGATAGCAGCGTTCATAAGTCCATAGGAACACTACGCAAAGCGGTATAGCGATCCCTGCTAGGCCGTCCGAGGCTAGGTCAATGTCTGCCTCCAGGTGTTTGCGCCGGTCGCGGCAGCGCGCGTCACTGATACGTCCGAAGCGACTACGGCTTCCTATGTGCACTGATGGTGCTCTGCCGGGCCGTCTCTGGGCCGCCCGACGCCGCTCAGTAGCGACCGGTGACGCCGACTGACGACAGTCGTAGCGAGCGACAGCCGCAGGTCACCCAAGTGGATCTGCGACACTGGTAGCACCATGCCCAAGCCCGGAGATCTCGCATTTATCAAGGTGATCTGGTGGAGCTGACACCAACGCCTGACACAAACAGCAGCGAACGTCGGCGGTCAGCCAGGGAGGGCAGCGGAGTGCGGATCGAGGTACGCAGCGGATGGCCCCACCCCGCAGACGCTGCGTGATCGACCTGATAGGGGATGAGGCTAGACCTCAAGGCCTGCGCCAAACACGCGTATCCTCCACCGATCTGCGGCGCCCCGCCGGCAGCACCGGCCATCGAGACTCCGCCAATCTTGTGGCACATGCATGGCTGGGCATCACAGCCTTTCGATCTAACGGTTGACTCGATTGACGCGAATCGTGGAATCACCAACCGGGTTCCCTGCGTCATGGTCCGACACATCAATTAAGAGCCTGAACAGCCATACGAGGCGAAGTGACCTTACAGCGCCAAAGATTATTAAATATTCTGCAATCCAACCGCCTAAGCCAATCTCCTTTTTTGTGTCTGACATCATGACGCCGAGACAACCGAATGAAACAAGAAGCATAGAAGTCAGAAGACCGACCCAGTTGCGCCTGAGATGGACTCCAAACATCTGACGCAGAACTGTCATTCGCCGGCCAGAGCTAGTTGCGTATTGGCTGATTGCGGCGGTTCCGAAGCCGCCGACGATCGCCGCTACTGAGGCAACCGTTGCGTAGATACTCATGCGCTGGTCGGCCTCATGGTCAGCCAGGATGTGGTGACCTTGCGCCAGAGCTAATGCGCCTACTGACACAGCGGTCAGGGCGAAGTCGACGATGGGGTGGTGACTCCATTGGTTGTAAACGTAGCCCCGTGCAGTACGTACTGCGCCCATGGCGCACCCCCTTCAGGCTCACATGGAGCCTAGGGCATGGCACTGACAGCAGCTCGCAAGTCTCGATCATGCTCGGCCGCCGCTTGCATCACGGCCTGCACTGCTGCCTCGAACCACGGTCCGGCACCGCCTCCGCGCGGCAATGTTACTTGCTTGGATGCTGTGATGTGATCATTGACGAAGTTGATTTTATCTTCGACGATGCTGCCATCGGAAGCTGAGAGCATCACATCAGCGATGGCCCTATCGATCACACCATGTGGTCCGACTAGGCTACCGAAGTCAGAGAGAAACTCCTGCACACTCGCGTGTAGGCGACGTTCCCCGCGCGCTCTAGCAGCACTTCTGGAGAGTCCACGCCCCTTCGGGATCTTGATAGTCAGAGTGATTAGAGCGTCCGGGTTCTGCTTGTGAGCATGTCGGGCGAAATCTCCTAGCCCCTCGACGGAAGTGGGAAACATTGATGTTGCGGCAGGGCGAAGTCGCATCTCGAAGAGATTGACCGACTCGGCAGCCTTCAATTTCTCCCAGGCATTCTTGCCTATTAGGGGGATAATCGCTAAGTCTTCTTCAATTCCTGAACGCATGGCATTGAGCCACCGCTGTAGCGCTGTTGGCCTAGGGGCGGAAGCGCTCCCCTGAATGACGCCAATCACATTGCCGTAGGGCAGGAAGCAGACAATCGTCGTGTCGACAACGCTACGGTTCCCATCGAGCCGTAGTGCGTCGATCTTTTGGGCTTCGTAGTCGATTTGCTGCAGGTCGCCATCGCGTAGGCGAGCTAGCACTAAATGCTTGCCATACGCGGAATCGATGGGCTCCCCGACGTATACATCATCGTCATGAATCATGTGCCGCTCATGCACAGAAAGCGCTGCGAGGTTATCCAGCACGAACCCCCAGTCGATATGGTCGAAGCGGAGGTTGTTGGCGTCCTTTGCCCTCACGACCTCGTAGAAGGCGACGGTCTTCTTCCGCTGTCCACTCAACTCGGCCCCCCAGCGCGCGTTAGTCATGTGCAGCTGTCAGATGCTGCCAAGAGGATCAGTATGGCGACTACAGGTGATGGCTCGTCAACCGGATCGTTCGATTCGGTGACTGGCGCGTCACGGATTGTCGCTCCTGACCGGGGGGGGCGGGCGCGACGACCGGCAGTGGCAGTCAAGCCGTCGAAGGCAGAGCGAAGCCCGGGTCAGGGCCCCACATAGGG
>NZ_MUMF01000184.1 GCF_002155905.1 Streptomyces tricolor
ACCCCGAGCGACACGCCGACCCCGACGCCCAGCGAGACGACCACGACGCCGTCTCCGTCGCCGAGCGAGTCCTGCCAGTTCGGCTGGGACCCCGACTGCAACGCGAACGGCAACGGCAGCGGCAGCGGCGGCGTGGACACCGGCGGTACCGACGGAGGCGGAGGCACGACACCCACGCCCACCGTCACGGACACGACCGGGACCGGCAACAGCCGAGGAAACGGCAACGGAGGCTTCTTCGGAGGTCAGGACGGGTAACCCGGCGATCTGACCGGTTGGCGGCCATATCGCCCGCCGGGGGTGTTTCACGTGAAACATGGGCCGCCGCACCGACCAGGTGCGGCGGCCCTCACCGTTTTCCTGGACAGGTACGGCAGGATGTGCCCCATGCCCAGTGCAGAGATGACGCCCGTGAGCAGGCACGAGCCCGAGCCCGTGCGGCCCGCCGCGGCAGAACCGGTGCAGCCGACCAGGGAGGACGAGGTCGCCGCCGCCGGCAGTGAGCTGATCGGCGGCCCCCTGGGGCGGCACGCCCTGCTCGGGACCTCCTGGTGGACCCCGGTGCGGGTCGTGGCACTCGTGGCGATCGGCATGTTCGCCCTCGGCCTGGTCCAGAAGGCACCCTGCTACAACGGCGCCTGGTTCTTCGGCGCGAGCAGCCAGTACACGCACGCCTGCTACTCGGACATCCCGCACCTCTACCAGGGCCGCGGGTTCGCCGACGATCTCGTGCCGTACTTCGACAAGCTCCCCGGCGACATGGACTACCTCGAATACCCGGTGCTGACCGGTGTCTTCATGGAGGTGGCCTCCTGGCTGACGCCGCACAGCGGCAGCATCCAGCACCAGGAGAAGTGGTACTGGTTCGTGAACGCCGGGATGCTGATGGTGTGCGCCGCCGTCATCGCCGTGTGCGTGGCGCGCACACACCGCCGGCGCCCCTGGGACGGCCTGCTGGTCGCCCTGGCGCCCGCCTTCGCGCTGACCGCGACCATCAACTGGGACCTGCTGGCGGTGGCACTGACGGCCGCCGCGATGCTGATGTGGGCGCGGGGCCGGGCCCTCGCCTTCGGCGTTCTCCTGGGGCTCGCCACGGCCGCCAAGCTGTACCCCGTCGTGCTGCTCGGTCCACTGCTGGTCCTGTGCTGGCGGGCCGGCAAGTGGCGCGAGTTCTTCAAGGCGGCGGCCGGCGCGGTGGTCGCCTGGCTCGTGGTGAACCTGCCCGTGATGCTCACGCACGACGCGACGGGCTTCCACATCCGCGAGGGCTGGGCCAAGTTCTACACGTTCAGCAAGGAGCGCGGGGTCGACTTCGGCTCCTTCTGGCTGATCTGGGCGCAGAACTCCAGCAACCCGCCCACCACCGGCTTCGTGAACAACGCGGCCATGGTGCTGGTGGTGCTGTGCTTCCTCGGCATCGCCGCGCTGACGTTCACCGCCCCGCGCCGGCCGCGCTTCGCCCAGCTGGCCTTCCTGATGGTGGCCGCCTTCGTCCTCACCAACAAGGTCTACTCCCCGCAGTACGTCCTGTGGCTGGTGCCGCTGGCGGTTCTCGCCCGGCCCAAGTGGCGGGACTTCCTGATCTGGCAGGCGTGCGAGGTGGCGTACTTCCTGGGCATCTGGATGTACCTCGCCTACACGACCAGCGGAGACGCCCACAAGGGTCTGCCGACGCAGGGCTACCACTGGGCGATCGCGGTGCACCTGCTGGGCACGCTGTACCTGTGCGCCGTCGTCGTCCGGGACATCCTCATGCCGGAGCGGGACGTGGTGCGCCGGTCCGGCGACGACGATCCCTCGGGCGGGGTGCTCGACGGCGCGGAGGACGCGTTCGCGCTCGGCGCGGCGCCCCGTCCGCCGCAGCACACAGCTCACTTCGAGGGTGCTCACGTGGACTGGGGCCGGCCCGAGAAGCTGTCCCACCGCGACCGTTCGCTCTGAGCGAACAGCCGGTCCCCGAACGCCTCACGGCACGCAGAAGGCCGTACCCGGTGCTCCGGGTACGGCCTTCGCGCTGTCCGGGACGGCTCAGCGGTCCACGAGGCGGTCGAACTGGGTCGTGGTGTGCCGCAGATGGGCCACCAGCTCGTCACCGACCTTGGGCTCGGGCGCGTCCGAGGGCACGAACAGGATCGACACCTGCATGTGCGGCGGCTCGGCGAACCAGCGCTGCTTGCCACCCCAGACGAACGGAGAAAGGTTCCGGTTGACCGTGGCCAGGCCGGCGCGTGCGACGCCCTTGGCGCGCGGCATGACGCCGTGCAGGGCCTTCGGGGCCTCCAGGCCCACCCCGTGCGACGTACCGCCCGCCACGACGACCAGGAAGCCGTCCGAGGCCGCCTTCTGCTGCCGGTAGCCGAACCGGTCGCCCTTCGCCACGCGCGTGACGTCCAGGACGGCACCGCGGTACTCGGTGGCCTCGTGGTCCCCCAGCCACAGCCGCGTACCGATGCGCGCGCGGAACCGGGTCTGCGGGAACTGCTGCTGGAGCCGGGCCAGCTCGTCCGCCTTGAGGTGGCTGACGAACATCGTGTGCAGCGGCAGCCGTGCCGCGCGCAGCCGGTCCATCCAGCCGATGACCTCCTCGACGGCGTCCGAGCCGTCGGTGCGGTCCAGCGGCAGGTGGATGGCGAAGCCCTCCAGCCGGATGTTCTCTATGGCCTGGTGCAGCTGGGGCAGGTCGTGCTCGCTGATGCCGTGCCGCTTCATCGAGGACATCACCTCGATGACCACACGGGCGCCCACGAGGCCGTACACACCGTCGATCGACGACACCGAGCGCACGACCCGGTCGGGCAGCGGCACGGGTTCCTCGCCGCGCCGGTACGGGGTCAGCACCAGCAGGTCACCGCTGAACCAGTCCTTGATGCGCGCGGCCTCGTAGGTGGTGCCGACGGCGAGCAGGTCCGCGCCGAGCCGCGTGGCCTCCTCCGACAGCCGTTCGTGCCCGAAACCGTAGCCGTTGCCCTTGCAGACCGGGACGAGTCCCGGGAACTGCTCCTGCACGTGCTTGTGGTGCGCCCGCCAGCGCGCGGTGTCGACGTAGAGCGTGAGCGCCATGGCCGGACCCGGAACCTTTCTCGTGGCTGCGGTGGATCAGAAGTGTGAAGAGCTGTGAGGGCTATGGAATCAAACGCCCGCGCGGCTCAGCGGCGCGACATGTAGATGTCGAGCGCCTTGTGGAGCAGCTTGTTCAGCGGGAAGTCCCACTCGCCGAGGTACTCGGCGGCCTGGCCGCCGGTGCCGACCTTGAACTGGATCAGGCCGAAGAGGTGGTCGGTCTCGTCCAGCGAGTCGGAGATGCCGCGCAGGTCGTAGACGGTGGCGCCGAGCGCGTAGGCGTCGCGCAGCATCCGCCACTGCATGGCGTTCGACGGCCGGACCTCGCGGCCGATGTTGTCGGAGGCGCCGTAGGAGTACCAGACGTGCCCGCCGACGATCAGCATCGTCGCCGCGGACAGGTTCACGCCGTTGTGGCGGGCGAAGTACAACCGCATGCGGTTGGGGTCCTCGGTGTTGAGGGCCGTCCACATGCGCTGGAAGTACGACAGCGGGCGGGGCCGGAAGTGGTCACGGACGGCCGTGATCTCGTACAGCCGCTGCCACTCGGGCAGGTCCTGGTAGCCGCCCTGGACGACCTCGACGCCGGCCTTCTCGGCCTTCTTGATGTTGCGGCGCCACAGCTGGTTGAAGTTCTTGTGGACCTCTTCCAGCGAGCGGTTCGCCAGCGGCACCTGGTAGACGTATCGGGGCTGCACGTCGCCGAAGCCGGCGCCGCCGTCCTCGCCCTGCTGCCAGCCCATGCGGCGCAGCTTGTCGGCCACCTCGAAGGCGCGCGGCTCGATGAAGTCGGCCTCCAGGTCGCGCAGCCGCTTGACGTCCGGGTCCTGGATGCCCCTCTTGATGGTGTCCGCGTTCCAGCGACGGATGATCACCGGCGGGCCCATCTTCACCGAGAAGGCGCCCTGCTGCTTCAGGTGCGCCAGCATCGGCTGGATCCAGTCGTCCAGGTTCGGCGCGTACCAGTTGATGACCGGGCCCTCGGGCAGATAGGCGAGGTAGCGCTTGATCTTGGGCAGCTGGCGGTAGAGGACCAGGCCCACGCCGACCAGGTGGCCGGTGCGGTCGTCGAACCAGCCGAGGCTCTCCGAGCGCCACTCCGCCTTCACATCTGCCCAGGCCGGGACCTGCATGTGGCTCGCCGCCGGCAGGCTCTGGATGTAGGCCAGATGCTGCTCGCGACTGATGGTCCTCAGGGTCAGGCTCATTCGGGGCGCTCCTCGGGCTGGTGTGTCCCCATGGGTACAGGGGCTCCGGCTCTCGCGCCGAAGCCTACTGCGCCTTGAGAGCGCCCCGACTGGGCGTACGGGCGTTGAGCCCGGCGAGTCAGCCGACGAGACCGCCGAACAGGCCGCCGTGCGCCATGCCGATCAGGAAGCCGACTCCCGCCGCACCGAGACCCAGGATCAGGAAGAACCGCTCCCGCGTGGTCACCGAGATCCACTGCCCGTAGGCACCCGTGGCCAGCGCCACCAGGCCCGCCCACGAGGTCAGCAGGTGAAGGCTGTGGAAGAAGGACGTGATGAAGGACAGCACACCCAGGACGAACGTGATCGCCATGAGGGCGTCCTGCAGCGGATGAGGCTTGCCGTCCGTGGCGAAGAGGGAACCGGCGGTGTTGGGTTGCAATGCCTGTGCCATGGGCACCTCCTGCGGAAGGCGGCGCATGGTAGCGCCGCACACACCCGATGTGTACAGATTCTCTGTCTTGAGGGCCGGATTTCAACCGGAAGCGGGTGTGCGGGTAGTCTGTACCGTCTGCACTGGTGTCTGCCCAGACCTGTTCCAGGTCACACTGCCCGGCTCCCCTGAGGGAACCCCGATTGTCAGTGGCGGCCGATACCGTTGCGTACGCATCACAACCCTCCTGCCACGGAACGACCGTGGCCGCTGAGTCCAAAGGAGGTGGGTTCCACATGCGTCACTACGAGGTGATGGTCATCCTCGACCCCGATCTCGAGGAGCGTGCGGTCTCCCCGCTGATCGAGAACTTCCTGTCCGTCGTCCGTGACGGTGGCGGCAAGGTTGAGAAGGTCGACACCTGGGGCCGTCGTCGTCTCGCCTACGAGATCAAGAAGAAGCCCGAGGGCATCTACTCGGTCATCGACCTGCAGGCCGAGCCTGCGGTCGTCAAGGAGCTCGACCGCCAGATGAACCTGAACGAGTCGGTCCTCCGGACCAAGGTCCTCCGCCCCGAGACCCACTGAGCTTCCGCGCTCAGCTGATCTCGGGATTCGAGTAGCAGCAACCAAGCAGCCAGAGCAGCAAACCCGCCGAGAGGTTCCCCCATGGCAGGCGAGACCGTCATCACGGTCATCGGCAATCTTGTCGACGACCCCGAGCTGCGCTTCACCCCGTCCGGTGCGGCGGTCGCGAAGTTCCGTGTCGCGTCCACCCCCCGCACCTTCGACCGCCAGACGAACGAGTGGAAGGACGGCGAGAGCCTCTTCCTGACCTGCTCGGTCTGGCGCCAGGCGGCGGAGAACGTCGCCGAGTCGCTCCAGCGAGGCATGCGCGTCATCGTGCAGGGCCGGCTGAAGCAGCGGTCCTACGAGGACCGCGAGGGCGTCAAGCGCACGGTCTACGAGCTGGACGTCGAGGAAGTCGGCCCCAGCCTGCGCAACGCCACGGCCAAGGTCACCAAGACCGCCGGTGGCGCTCGCGGTGGCCAGGGTGGTTACGGCGGCGGTGGCGGCCAAGGTGGCGGCGGCTGGGGCGGAGGCCCCGGTGGCGGCCAGCAGGGCGGCGGCGCTCCGGCCGACGACCCGTGGGCGACCGGCGCTCCCGCCGGTGGCAACCAGGGTGGCGGCGGCTGGGGCGGAGGCTCCGGCGGCGGTGGCGGCTACTCGGACGAGCCCCCCTTCTAAGCCTTCGGGCCAGGCCTTCCGGGCCGGTCCGGGCCGAGGGCGGGTCGTACCCCCACTTCTTGATCACACAGGAGAAACACCATGGCGAAGCCGCCTGTGCGCAAGCCGAAGAAGAAGGTCTGCGCTTTCTGCAAGGACAAGGTCACGTACGTGGACTACAAGGACACGAACATGCTGCGGAAGTTCATTTCCGACCGCGGCAAGATCCGTGCCCGCCGCGTGACCGGCAACTGCACGCAGCACCAGCGTGACGTCGCCACGGCCGTCAAGAACAGCCGTGAGATGGCGCTGCTGCCCTACACCTCCACCGCGCGATAAGGGAAGGGTGACCGACACATGAAGATCATCCTCACCCACGAGGTCTCCGGCCTCGGTGCCGCGGGCGACGTCGTCGACGTCAAGGACGGTTACGCTCGCAACTACCTGATCCCGCGGAAGTTCGCTATCCGCTGGACCAAGGGCGGCGAGAAGGACGTCGAGCAGATCCGTCGCGCTCGCAAGATCCACGAGATCCAGACCATCGAGCAGGCCAACCAGGTGAAGGCCCAGCTCGAGGGCGTGAAGGTTCGCCTGGCCGTCCGCTCGGGCGACTCCGGCCGTCTCTTCGGTTCCGTCACCCCGGCCGACATCGCGTCCGCGATCAAGGCTTCCGGTGGCCCCGAGGTCGACAAGCGCCGCATCGAGCTGGCCGCTCCGATCAAGACCCTGGGCGCCCACGAGACGTCCGTGCGTCTGCACCCCGAGGTTGCCGCCAAGGTCAACATCGAGGTCGTCGCGGCCTGATCGCCGCGTGATCGCCGCGCTCGCTTGAGCCGGTGAGAGGGGCCGCACTCCTTCAGGGGTGCGGCCCCTTTCCCATGCAGGTGCCGACGTGTTTCACGTGAAACGGTCAGCGGGTCGCGCCCGTCACGATCCAACGGCCGGAGCGGGTCCTCAGCCACAGCGTCAGCATGCGGATCGTCATCATCAACGTCATCGCCGCCCAGAGCGCGGTGAGTCCACCGCCGAACGTGGGGACGAGCAGGGCGGCCGGAGCGAACACCACCAGAGTGACGACCATCGCCCAGGCCAGGTAGGGACCGTCGCCGGCGCCCATCAGGACCCCGTCCAGGACGAAGACGATCCCGCACACGGGCTGCGAAAGCGCCACGAGCAGCAGGGCCGGCAGCGCGGCGTCCTTCACCCCGGAGTCGCTGGTGAACAGCGGCAGGAAGACCGGCCGTGCGGCCACCACGAGCAGGCCCAGGACGATCCCGGCCGCGATGCCCCACTGGATCATGCGACGGCAGGCCTGGCGTGCCCCTTGAGCGTCGCCCGCGCCGAGATAGCGGCCGATGATGGCCTGCCCCGCAATCGCGATCGCGTCGAGCGCGAAGGACAGCAGGCTCCACAGGGACAGGACGATCTGGTGCGCGGCGACGTCGGCGTCACCGAGGTTCGCCGCGACCGCGGTGGCGATCATCAGGATCGCCCGCAGACAGAGCGTGCGGACGAGGAGAGGAACGCCTGCCTGGGCCGAGGCCCGGATGCCGGCGGCGTCGGGCCGGAGGGAAGCCCCGTGCCGCCGGGCCCCGCGTACGACGACGGTCAGGTAGACGGCAGCCATGCCGCACTGCGCGATGACCGTGCCCCAGGCCGAACCGGCGATGCCCAGCCCGGCGCCGTAGACGAGTCCCACGTTGAGCACGGCGTTGGCGACGAAGCCGGCGACGGCGACATAGAGCGGGGTCCGGGTGTCCTGCAGACCGCGCAGCACTCCGGTCGCGGCCAGGACGATGAGCATGGCGGGGATGCCCAGCGCGGAGATGCGCAGATACGTGGTGGCGTAGGGGGCCGCGGTCGAGGAGGCGCCGAAGAGATCCACGATGCCGGGGGCCAGGGGGAGGACGACGGCGATGACGGCGAGGCCGAGCAGCAGGGCCAGCCAGATGCCGTCCATGCCCTGACGGATGGCCGCCGTGAGATCACCGGCGCCGACTCGTCGGGCCACCGCGGCCGTGGTGGCGTAGGCGAGGAAGACGAAGATGCTCACGGCGGTGGTGAGGAGCGCCGAGGCGACGGCGAGACCGGCGAGCTGAGCGGTCCCGAGATGGCCGACGATCGCACTGTCCGCCATGACGAAGAGAGGCTCGGCGACGAGGGCGCCGAAGGCCGGGACGGCCAGCGCGACGATTTCTCGGTCGTGCTGTCGCCGGGTGGCCTTGGTGATCTCTGGAGCCTGTGTCATGCGCATCAATCTAATCGTCCACAGGTAAGTGATGCAACCGGTGGGTGCTCCTTACTTTTGGTCTCGGGCCGTGTCCTGTCGGCCGCCGTTCGACGCGATCTTGGCCCGACTGGGGAAGTTTTTTCTCTGCACAGCCGGTGGATGATAAATCCGCAGGTCACAAGCTTGATCGGGGGGAGATCGAGGGCTTGTTCACAAGGCTTTCCACCGGGTCGTGCACAGGTTTCGCCGAGTTGTCCACAGCATCGGGGCCGTCGTCCACATGGCCTGTGGATAACCAGATTGGCTGACGGTGCCGACGGGCCTACCGTTGTCCGGCGCCCGCTCCTTCCTCCGGCCCGGCAAGCATCCTTCTTCCGGCCGGAGAATCGTCACAAATCCGACGCGTCAGAACCGGAGTTGGGCCTCTCAGTTGTCAGTGTCGTGCCGTACAAAAGAGGACACGGCGAGGTCCGCCGTGCGGACGGGAGGAGGTGGCTCGGTGAGCATTTCCGAGCCCTTGGACGATCCGTGGGCCGACAGCGGACCCAGTGATCGTCTGCCCGCCTCCCGTCGGCGTGGTGACGGCGGCCGGGGCCGTGATGAGCAGCACGACCGGGGTCGGGACAGCGGCGGCTGGGACGGCGGAGGCTCGGCCTTCGAGCGGGTGCCGCCCCAGGACCTGGACGCCGAGCAGTCGGTGCTGGGCGGCATGCTGCTGTCCAAGGACGCCATCGCCGATGTGGTCGAGATCCTCAAGGGCCACGACTTCTACAAGCCCGCGCACGAGACGATCTACCAGGCCATCCTGGACGTCTACGCCAAGGGTGAGCCGGCCGACCCGATCACCATCGCCGCCGAACTCACCAAGCGCGGGGAGATCAACAAGGTCGGCGGCGCCGCGTACCTGCACAGCCTCGTCCAGACCGTGCCGACGGCGGCCAACGCGGAGTACTACGCGGAGATCGTCCACGAGCGGGCCGTCCTGCGCCGCCTCGTCGAAGCCGGCACCCGCATCACACAGATGGGATACGCGGCCGACGGGGACGTCGACGAGATCGTCAACCGCGCCCAGGCCGAGATCTACGCCGTCACCGAGCAGCGGACCAGTGAGGACTACCTTCCGCTCGGCGACATCATGGAGGGCGCCCTCGACGAGATCGAGGCGATCGGCTCACGCAGCGGCGAGATGACGGGCGTGCCCACCGGGTTCACCGACTTCGACTCGCTGACGAACGGGCTGCACCCGGGGCAGATGATCGTCATCGCGGCCCGTCCCGCCATGGGTAAGTCGACCCTCGCCCTGGACTTCGCGCGGGCCGCCTCCATCAAGCACAACCTGCCGAGCGTGATCTTCTCGCTCGAAATGGGCCGCAACGAGATCGCGATGCGTCTGCTGTCCGCCGAGGCCCGGGTCGCCCTGCACCACATGCGGTCCGGCACGATGACCGACGAGGACTGGACGCGGCTCGCCCGCCGGATGCCGGACGTGTCGGCCGCGCCGCTCTACATCGACGACTCCCCGAACCTGTCGATGATGGAGATCCGGGCCAAGTGCCGGCGTCTGAAGCAGCGCAACGACCTGAAGCTGGTCGTCATCGACTACCTCCAGCTGATGCAGTCCGGTGGTTCCAAGCGCGCCGAGAGCCGCCAGCAGGAGGTCTCGGACATGTCCCGTAACCTCAAGCTGCTCGCGAAGGAGCTGGAGATCCCGGTCATCGCGCTCTCCCAGCTCAACCGTGGCCCCGAGCAGCGCACCGACAAGAAGCCGATGGTCTCCGACCTGCGTGAGTCCGGCTCCATCGAGCAGGACGCCGACATGGTCATCCTGCTGCACCGCGAGGACGCCTACGAGAAGGAGTCCCCGCGCGCGGGCGAGGCCGACCTGATCGTCGCCAAGCACCGAAACGGTCCGACGGCCACCATCACGGTCGCCTTCCAGGGCCACTACTCCCGCTTCGTGGACATGGCCCAGACCTGAGCCGCCGTCGCCGGTGCGCCGGCTCCACGCCGCCTTCTCCGCTGTCGTGTCCTGACGACGGCGGTCCTGACGCTCGGGCTCACTCCGTGACGGGCAGGCACTCGGGGAGCAGGGCGACGATGTCCTGCCAGGCCCGCTGCGCGTGCCACGGGTGGTAGCCGACGCCGGGGAGCACGGTCTGGCCGACCGGCGGGTGGTGGAAGGCGTGCAGGGCTCCGCCGTAGACCACGAGGCGCCAGTCGACGCCCGCGGCCTGCATCTCGGCGGCCGATGGCGGCGATCCGCTCGGGGTCGGTCCGTGGTTCGGCACGCAGCACATCGAGCGCCGCGTGGCCCATGTCCCGCATCCACTCCGGGGCGGCGAGCAGCGGGGTGACGCGCGCCAGCATCTCCTGCGGGTCGGTGAACCAGCGCCCGCCGTGCAGGTCGAAGGCCAGCGCCAGCTACCCCAGTTCGGCGCGGGCGTCGGCCCGGCGGCGCTGGAAGTCGTTCAGGCCCGGCCCCTAGGGCCCGATCAGCACCGGCGGCCGGCGGTCGGCACCGGCGGGGAGCGTGAGGTGCCCGATCATCGTCAGGCCGTCGGACGGGTAGGCGACCGTGCGTGTGGTGATCGTCGTCATGGGAGGGGACCGGAGGGAGGGCCGAGCCCGGTCGGGCGGGTCTTCTCCCGTCGGCAGAACCGGCAAATGGATTCGACGCTCGCCTGCTCACCAGGTGGACTGTGCTCATGACGACAACTCAGGAAGCACTGCTCCCCGGCACCCGCCGCGCCCTGCTGCACCGGATCGCTGTCGCGCAGGCCGAAGGACGGGCTCCCTCCCTGGTCGCCGCCGTCGTACGGGACGGTCAGACCGTCTGGCACGGGGCGCGGACCTCGGTGGACGGGCACGGACCGGACGAGAGCGTGCAGTACCGGATCGGGTCCATCACCAAGACCTTCACCGCCGTTCTGGTGATGCGGCTGCGCGACGAGGGTTTGCTCGATCTCGCGGATCCGCTGGAGAAGCATCTGCCGGGCACCGGCGTGGGCGAGGCGACGATCGCGGAACTGCTCGCCCACACCGCGGGGTTGGCGGCCGAATCGCCCGCGCCCTGGTGGGAGCGGACGCCCGGCTCCCTGCGGCCCGAGTTGAGCGATGTGCTCGGGGAGCAGCCCCTGCTGCATCCCGTCGGTCGGCGTCACCACTACTCCAACCCCGGCTACACCGTGCTCGGTGCCCTGGTGGAAGAGCTGCGCGGCGCTCCCTGGGAGGAGGTGCTGCGCAACGAGGTCCTGGAGCCGCTCGGTCTGCACCGTACGAGCGGGCAGCCGGTGACCCCGCACGCGGGCGGCTGGGCCGTGCACCCGTGGGCCGACGCGATGCTGCCCGAGCCGCTGGAGGACCTGGGCCGGATGGCGCCGGCCGGTCAGCTCTGGTCGACCACCGGGGACCTGGCGCGGTTCGCGGTGTTCCTGGCCCGAGGGGACGACCGGGTGCTGAGCGCGGAGTCGGTGCGGGAGATGCGTACCCCGGCGGCGCCCGCCGAGGCGGCGGACGTGCTGGACGGGGTCACGTACGGCCTGGGCATGCAGATCCAGCGGCAGGGCGGCCGGCTGCTCGTCGGACACTCCGGGTCCCTGCCGGGTTTTCTGGCGAACCTCACCATCAGCGTCGAGGACGACGTGGCCGCCGTGGTGCTCGCCAACTGCACCAGCGGACTGCTGTTGGGGGCCGTGGGGGCGGATCTCGTCCGGATCGTCGCGGAGGCGGAGCCGCGGATCCCCGAGCCCTGGCGGCCACTGCGCGAGGTCGACCCGGCGGTGCTGGACCTGGTGGGGCAGTGGTACTGGGGCACCCATGCCTTCGGCCTGCGGGCGACCGCCGATGGTCTTCTCTCGCTGGCCCCGCTGGCCGGCGGCGGCCGTAGGGCCCGCTTCCGGGCGAACGGCGACGGTACCTGGACCGGGCTGGAGGGCTATTACGCCGGTGAGCTGCTGCGGCCCGTACGGCGCGCGGACGGGTCCCTGAGCCATCTCGATCTCGGCTCGTTCGTGTTCACCCGGCAGCCGTACGACCCCGAGGCAGCCGTGCCCGGTGGCGTGGACCCGGAGGGGTGGCGGGGCATCGGCTAGCCCGTGGGACCAGGGGGTGGTTTCACGTGAAACACACCCCCTGCCCCCTTCCCGGCTCCCTGGGCGTCTCGGGGCTGGGCCCGGCGCCTCAAGGCGGGTCAAAGCCGCAGCTTGAAGCCCTCGTGCGAGGCGGTGAAGCCCAGCCGCTCGTAGAAGCGGTGGGCGTCGGTGCGCGTCTTGTCGGACGTCAGCTGCACCATCCGGCAGTCGAGCCGCCGAGCGGTGTCGATCGCCCACTCGATCAGCCGGCTGCCCAGCCCGCTGCCCCGCTCGTCGGCGTGGATACGGACGCCTTCGATGAGCGCCCGGGTGGCCCCCTTGTGCGAGAGCCCGGGGATGATCGTGAGCTGGAGGGTTCCGATCACGCGGCCCTCGCGCACGGCGACGACGAGATGCTGGTTCGGGTCGGCCGCGAGGCGTTCCAGCGCGGAGCGGTACGGCGTCAGGTCGTCGGGGGACTCGCGCTGAGCACCGAGCGGATCATCGGCGAGCATCGCGACGATCGCCGGCAGGTCGTCACCGGTGGCGTCACGTATATCAAGATCTCCCATGCCCGCACCCTACGCGGGCACGTTCAGGGACTCCACCACCCGCACGAGCGGGGCGAGTTCGGGGTTCTTGGCGGCGTCGTCCAGGGCCTCGCGCAGCGCGGCGTCATTGGTGGGGCGTGCCTCCTCCAGCAGGCGCAGGCCCGCCGCGGTGACGTTGGTGTAGATGCCGCGCCGGTCGGTGGGGCACAGATAGCGTTCCAGCAGGCCGCGGTCCTCCAGCCGGGTCACCAGGCGGGTGGTGGCGCTCTGGCTGAGCACGACCGCGTCGGCGACCTGCTTCATCTGCAGATGCCCGCCCTCACCCTCGTGCTGCCTGCTGAGCACGTCCAGCAGTGAGTACTCGCGCACGCTCAGATCGTGCTTGGCCTGCAGGGCGCGCTCGATGTGCGCCTCGATCCTTCCGTGCAGCGCAGAAAGAGCGCACCAGCCCTGCGCGAGGGCGGTGAGCGCGGGGTCCGTCGCTGTCATTGGCGTTTTCCTCCGTCCCGGAGCGGCTGCACCACAAGGGTAGAGCACTGCCGCAATAGTCGTCGCTTGCATTTAGCCCGCGTCTGCAACTATTGTGGACGAACGCAAAGCGCTCCTGCAATCGTTTGGGAAGGTGTACCCCTTCATGCCTCTCGCGCTTCTGGCCCTCGCGATCGGGGCCTTCGGAATCGGAACGACCGAGTTCGTGATCATGGGCTTGCTGCCCGAGGTCGCGGGCGACTTCGGGGTCTCCATCCCCACGGCGGGCCTGCTCGTGACCGGCTACGCGCTCGGCGTGGTCATCGGTGCCCCGCTGATGACCGTGCTCGGCACCAAGGTCCCCCGCAAGCGGATGCTGATGCTGCTGATGGGCCTGTTCGTCGTCGGAAACCTGCTCTCCGCCGTGGCTCCGGTCTTCGGGGTCATGCTGATCGGACGCGTGGTCGCCTCGCTCGCCCACGGTGCCTTCTTCGGCATCGGTTCCGTCGTCGCGGCCGAGCTGGTCGCGCCCGACAAGAAGGCCGGCGCCATCGCCATGATGTTCACCGGTCTGACCGTCGCCAACGTCGTCGGCGTCCCGCTGGGGACGTTCATCGGACAGAGCGTCGGCTGGCGCGTCACCTTCGGCATCGTCGCCGCGCTCGGCGTCATCGGTCTCGCCGGTATCGCCAAGCTCGTCCCCGAGCTGCCGCGGCCGGAGGGCGTGCACCTGCGACACGAGCTGGCCGCCTTCAAGAACGCCCAGGTCCTGCTGGCCATGGCGATGACCGTCCTCGGCTTCGGCGGAGTCTTCGCGGCCATCACCTACATCGCGCCGATGATGACCCACATCGCCGGGTTCGCCGACGGCTCGGTCACCTGGCTGCTGGTCCTCTTCGGCCTCGGCATGGTCGGCGGCAACCTCATCGGCGGCAAGTTCGCCGACCGCGCCCTGATGCCGATGCTGTTCGTGTCCCTGGGCGCCCTGGCCGTCGTCCTGGCGCTCTTCACGCTCACCGCCCACAACAAGATCGCCGCCGCGGTCACCATCGCCCTGATCGGTGCCCTGGGCTTCGCCACCGTGCCGCCGCTGCAGAAGCGCGTCCTCGACCAGGCGCACGGCGCCCCGACGCTCGCCTCTGCGGTGAACATCGGCGCCTTCAACCTGGGCAACGCCCTGGCCGCCTGGCTCGGCGGACTCGTGATCGCGGCCGACTTCGGCTACACGTCCCCCAACTGGGTCGGCGCCGTTCTCGCCGCCGCCGCTCTGGTCCTCGCCTTCGTCTCGGCCGCGCTGGAGCGCCGCGACGGTGCGCGCGGCACCGTGGTCGCCTCCGGGACGCCGGCGGAGCAGCGGACGCCCGTCCATCACTGAGCCGCCCGCACCCCGGGCGCTTCACCACCCGTCATCCCCAGACGTCCGTACCGGGGCCCCTCCCGGTGCGGGAGATCCCTCACAGCACCACCAAGGAGACAGCTCCATGAGCACCACCGCCGTCGCCCCGCTCACCATCGAGGACGCCGAGCTGCTCGTCGCCACGGCCCGCCGGGCCGCCGAGGACGCCGGAGTCACCGTCAGCGTCACCGTCCTGGACGCCGGCGGCCACCTGCTCGCCTTCCGTCGCGACGACCGGGCCGTGCTGATCTCCGGCGAGACCAGCACCCGCAAGGCCTACACGGCGCTCCAGCTGAACGCGCCCACCGCCGACCTCGTCGACGCCGTCCAGCCCGGCGGGCTCTTCCACACGCTGCCCACGGCCCTCGACCGGCCCCTGCTCTTCATCGCGGGCGGTCTCCCCGTCCACCGGGACGGCCGGCTGATCGGTGCGATCGGTGTCGGCGGCGGCGCGCCGGAGCAGGACCACGGCTTCGCCACCGCGGCCGTGCAGGCGCTCGCCTGAGCCACAGCCTGGCTCTCATGACACCGGCCCCGCCGCTTCGAGCGGCGGGGCCGGTCCGCGTCGTACGGGGGATCAGCCCGCGGCGACCGTCAGGGGCGCGAACCGCCGGGTCCAGTCCCCCGGCAGCTCCGCGATGCCGTAGGTCATCACCGCGTTGAAGGCGACGGAGGCCAGCCCTCGCTCCTTCGCCCAGGCCAGCAGCTCTTCGTGGCGCACGTCGATGTCGGTGCGCAGGGGGCGCTCCGTACGGGCCGCCAGCGAGGCGATCAGCGCCTTGGCCGTCTCCGTGTCCCGGGCGATCAGCGGGCCGACGACATGGGTGTCCATGTTGGGCCACGCGGCCGTGTACCCGATGAGCCGGCCGTCCTCCTCGGCCACCCGCAACTGATCGGCGAAGGCGGGAAGCCGGGCGATGAGGGGCGTGCGGTCGGTGCCGAACACCTCCTCGTCGAGACGCAGGATCGCGGGCAGGTCCTCGGCGGTGGCGGCACGGGTGGCGACCGTGGGTTGCGGGCCACCGTGCGTGAAGCGGCCCCTCAGCATCTCGGCCCGGCCCGTCACCTTGAAGCCCAGCTCCTCGTAGAGCGGGCGGCCGTACGGCGTGGCGTGCAGGGTCAGCGGAGTGGTCCCCATGGTCGACAGGACATGCTGCATCAGGCGGCGTCCGACGCCCCGGCGGGCATGGCGTTCGGCCACCAGGACCATCCCGATGGCACCGAGATCCGGCCGCCCCCACGCGCCGTACTCCGTGACCACGCACGCGGCGACGAGACCGCCCTCGGGGTCGTCGATTCCGAAGCCCTTCCCGGCCGAGAGGAGCAGGCCCCACTTGTGTTCCTCACGTGGCCACCCCCGGTCTTCGGACAGGTCGGCGCAGGCATTCAGATCGCGAAGCGTCAGGCGGCGGATGGGCAGAGCGGCGAGGGAAGGAGTCGGCACGCAGGTCAGGCTGTCCGACGGGCACCCCCGCCGTCCACCCGTTTCGATCCGGACGCACGTGCTTTTGGCCATCCCGTGGCCATCCGTACAGCCGCTCGACAGCTCTGGGTGTTTCACGTGAAACATCGCCAGCCCACTAGCCTCGGGGCCATGGCGAGACTTCATCTCTTCGATCTCGACGGCACGTTGCTGCACGGCACGACGGCGCCAGTGGAGATTTCCCGCCAGTTGGGCCTGGAGGCCGAGACGGTGGCGCTGGACCGTGCGATCGCTGAGGGACGGATCGGTCCGCCGGAGTACGCGGCACGGGTGTACGACCTGTGGGCGGAACTGACCGAGCGGGATGTGCGCACCGCGTTCGAGGCGGCTCCCTGGCTGTCCCGGATCCGCGAGGTCTGGACGGAGATCAGGAGCGCGGGCGAGTACTGCGCGGTGGTGTCTCTCTCGCCGTCCTTCTTCGTGGAACTCCTCCTCGACTGGGGCGCCCATGCGGCGCACGGCTCCCGTTTCCCGGCCGTACCGTTCACCGAGCCTGTCGACCCGTCCGGGGTGCTCAGTGCCGCGGCCAAGGTGACCATCGCAGACCGGCTCTGCGCGGAGTTCGGCCTGACCCGGGCCGACTGTGTGGCGTACGGCGACTCGTCGTCGGACAAGGAACTGTTTGCTGCCGTACCGGTCTCCGTCGCGGTCAACGCCGATGCCCACCTGACCGGACTCGCGACCCACTCCTACACGGGGCGGGACCTGTGGGACGCCTATGAACTGGTCGGACCCGCTCGGTAGTTGGCGATCGTCACGAGTCGGACCGTGTACTCCTGGTGGGGGAGGGCGGGGGGACTTGTGTGTGTGGCGTCGGCCGGTAGGGTCGACTCCGGTTCACGTCCGGGATGGAGCGCGAGCATCCCGTGCGGTCCGAGAGCAGGGCATGCAGCCTAGCGGGACGGAGAGATCGAAGAACCGCTTTCCGGGTTCGTCACCGCGGCAGCCGATCGGGATGAGAGGCTGCGGACAAAGCGCTACGGCTGGCCGCCCGCCGGGGGAAAGCATGCGCCTTCCGAGGAGGAGGGTGCGCAGACCGACCGAAAGATGTTCGAGGCGAGGGCACACCATGGACGCTCCGGCCACCACGTCGGGGAAGAACGACATGTCGGGCGGGGGCGGCTGGTTCACGCCGCGCAAGGTGCCATCGGCTCCGCCGCCGGACGGTGATCAGGAGACGCCGGAGAGGCGCCGGCCCGCGGTGCTGCGGCCGGTGGGGCGACCGGCCGCGTCGGGTGTCGCGAGCCCCGCGCCGGACCTCGCGCCTCCGACCGCACCGGTGCCGGAGGCCGACTCCGTGGACCCGCGGCACGTGCCGGCGCAGCGGTCCGCCCCGGCCGCCGAGGAAGGCTCTGCGGACGCTCTCCTCATCCGCCGCACGATGACGGAGATCGGCCCCGTGGCCGACAAGGTCACCTCCTATTTCTACGCCCTCCTCTTCGTCCGCCACCCCGAACTGCGGTCGCTCTTCCCGGCCGCGATGGACGCCCAGCGGGACCGCCTGCTGAAGGCACTGCTCACGGCGGCCGAGCACCTGGACGACACCCCGGTCCTCGTCGACTACCTGGAGAATCTGGGCCGTGGGCACCGCAAGTACGGGACGCGCGCCGAGCACTATCCGGCCGTGGGCGAATGCCTCATCGGCGCGTTGAGCAAGTACGCCGCCGCCGTCTGGACCCCGGAGACCGAGGCCGCCTGGGTACGGGCCTACACGACGATGTCGCAGGTCATGATCGACGCTGCGGCGTCGGACGAACTGCGGGCCCCGGCCTGGTGGCAGGCGGAGATCGTCGCGCACGACCTGCGGACCCCGGACGTCGCGATCCTCACCGTCCGCCCCGACCAGCCCTACCCCTTCCTCGCCGGCCAGTACACGAGCCTGGAAACACCCTGGTGGCCACGGGTGTGGCGGCACTACTCCTTCGCCTCCGCGCCCCGCAGCGACGGGCTGCTGACCTTCCATGTGAAGGCCGTCCCGGCCGGCTGGGTCTCCAACGCGCTGGTGCACCGGGCCCGGCCCGGAGACGTCATACGCCTCGGTCCGCCGGCCGGCTCGATGACCGTCGACCACACCACCGACAGCGGACTGCTCTGCCTGGGCGGCGGCACCGGCATAGCCCCCATCAAGGCCCTGGTGGAGGACGTCGCCGAGCACGGCGAACGCCGCCCGGTCGAGGTGTTCTACGGCGCACGCACCGACCACGACCTGTACGACATCGACACCATGCTCCGGCTCCAGCAGAGCCACCCCTGGCTGTCGGTCCGGGCCGTCATAGACCAGAGGGCCCATCTCCAGCTCCCCGACGCCCTGCGCGCCTACGGCCCGTGGCACGAGTACGACGCCTATCTCTCGGGCCCTCCCGGAATGATCCGCAGCGGCATCGACACGCTCCGGGACATCGGCATCCCGTCGAGCCGGATACGACACGACTCGGTGGAGGAACTGTTCGCCGGCGCCGGCTGACCTGGCCTACCCGAGGTCGGGGGCGTGCATGGCGCGCACCCCCTCGATGTTCCCGTCGAGGTAGTGCCGCAGGGACAGCGGGACGAGGTGGACGGAGGCGATGCCGACGCGGGTGAACGGGACGCGGACGATCTCGTACTCACCGGCAGGCTCGTCCACTTCGGGGCCATGGCGCAGGGACGGGTCCATGGACTCCAGCCGGCAGACGAAGAAGTGCTGCACCTTCACACCGGTCGCGCCGCCGTCCTCACCGATGTGTTCCACCGTGTCCACGAAGCACGGCACCACATCGGTGATCTTGGCGCCGAGTTCCTCGTACACCTCCCGGTGCAGGGCGTCCACGACGGTCGAGTCCCCGGGCTCGACTCCGCCACCGGGGGTGACCCAGTAGGGATCGACACCGGGCTTGGTGCGCTTGATCAGGATCAGGTCGTCACCGTCCAGAAGAACGGCACGGGCGGTGCGCTTGACCACGGGTCGGACGGTCATGGGAGAAATGTGGCCCGGCTGGTTCCACGTGAAACATCGCAAAGTGCCACGACCCGACCGCAGCGCGTAGGCCCCCCGGCCGGCGGTGTCAGCACCAGGCCGTGGCCGCGCGCTGAAGCCACTCCTGGGCCCGCGCGATGTGCGGCAAGGCGAGCGTGCCGGTCCGCGCCACCAGGAAATACGTGCGCAGCGGCGGCACCGCCGGGTCGTGCAGGGGGACGATCGTGCCCTCGTCCAGAGCTGGGGCGCACAGGTAACGGGGCAGTACCGCGAGCCCGGCCCCGGCGATCGCACAGGAGAGCACGGCCCGCAGGTCGGGGACGATGACCGTGCCGGAGGCGGCCGGACGGGCGTCGAAGGCGGAGGCCCAGTAGTGCGAGACGAAGGGCAGCGACTCGTGGACCTCGACGACGGGCAGGTTCTCCAGAGCGGGCGCGCCCTTCAGCCGCAGGGCGTCCGGGCCGATCCACCCCGCCCAGCGCGGAGCCGCGACCAGCACGAGCTCCTCGTCACAGAGCGGAGTCGCGGTGAACAGGGCACCGCGCGGCCGGGTCGTACTGATGGCCAGATCATGGTGGCCGCAGGCCAGCCCGTCGAGCACTTCCTCGGCTGTCCCGAAGGAGGCCCGCAGCGCGAAGCCCTGGCCGTCGTCCCCGGTCAGCTCCGTGAGGGCGGGCAGGGCACGTTCGGCGGTGAACTCGGGAGGCCCGGCGAGGTGCAGCGTCCGTAGCGAGGAGTCGTCGTCCAGTCCGCTCTCGGCTATCTCCACCAGGGCGTCGAGATGCGGCGCTGCCTTGTGCGCGAGTTCGTCGCCGATGGTCGTCGGCGTCACCCCGCGCGCCTGACGGAGAAAGAGAGGTCGGCCCAGCTGACGTTCCAGGGTGCGGATCTGCGAGGTGACGGCGGGCTGGGAGAGGCCGAGCAGTGCGGCGGCGCGGGTGAAGGAGCCGGCCCTGTGGACGGTGACGAAGGTCCGCAGCAAGGCCAGATCCATGGCATGCCCTCCCTGTCGCTGCCCTCTCCGGCCCCCAGGCAGGCACCAACTATAAATAAGTCGATAGGCCTCTGTCGCTAGCGTGATTGGACACTGACGCAGAGTCAACTAGCCTGGTTCACGCGGCATTTCTCCTGCGGAAGCCGCAGGCGGTCCGAGCCACGAGGGGGGAGGCTCGGACCGTCCGAACGGGTCGGCGCGCGGACGCGCCGGGCTCACCCGGCGGACTCGTCCAGGGCACGCAGGACGTCGGCCACCAGGTCCTCGGGGTCCTCCGCACCGACGGACATGCGGATGAAGCCCTCCGGGACGGCGTCTCCGCCCCAGCGGCGGCGGCGTTCGGCGGTGGACCGTACCCCGCCGAAGCTCGTCGCGTCCTCCACCAGGCGCAGGGCCGCGAGAAAGCGCTCGGCACGCGCGCGCGTGGGCAGCGTGAAGGAGACGACACAGCCGTAGCGACGCATCTGCTGAGCCGCGATCTTGTGCGCGGGGTCGTCGGGCAGACCCGGGTAGCGCAGGCCGGAGACCTCCGGTCGCCGGCGCAGTGCCTCCGCGACGGCGAGGGCCGTGGCGTTCTGCCGGTCGACGCGCAGCTGGAGCGTGGCGATGGACCGGTGCGCGAGCCAGGACTCCATGGGCCCGGAGATCGCCCCGACGATCTTGCGCCAGCGGCGTACGGCGGCCATCGCCTCGGCGTCGCGGCCGGTGACGTAGCCCAGCAGGACATCGCCATGCCCGGTGAGCTGCTTGGTGCCGCTGGCCACGGAGAAGTCGGCGCCCAGCGCCAGCGGACGCTGCCCGAGCGGCGTGGCGAGCGTGTTGTCGACGGCCACCAGGGCGCCACGCGCGTGTGCCGCCTCCGCCAGCCGCCGGATGTCGCACACATCGAGCCCGGGGTTCGACGGGGACTCGATCCACAGCAGCCGCGCTCCGTCGAGTACGTCGAGCTGGGCGTCGCCGGCGGTCGGCGCGGTGCGCACCTCGATGCCGTACGCCTCCAGCTGGGCGCCGACCAGCGGCAGCACCTGGTAGCCGTCGGACGGCAGCACGACCGCGTCGCCGGCGCGCAGCTGCGAGAACAGCACGGCGGAGATCGCCGCCATGCCGGAGGCGAAGACCAGCGTCTCGACGTCCTCCTGCCCGGGCGCCTCCAGCTCGCTGACGGCCCGCTCCAGCAGCGTCCAGGTCGGGTTGTCGTCCCGGCCGTACAGGTAGGGGCCCGTCACCTCGCCGGGCAGGTGGAAGTGTGCCGCGAACACCGGTCCGGGCAGGGTCGGCTCGTGCTTGACCGGCTCGGGCAGCCCCGCCCGTACCGCGCGTGTGCCGTCGCCGGTGCGGCCCTCGTCCTTCGTGGCATCGCTCATGCGGCCCGTCCCTCCAGTTCTTCCTGTACGGCGGCGAGCAGACCGGTGCTCGCCGCCTCCACCATCTCAAGGCACTCCTCGAAGCCGTCCCGCCCCCCGTAGTACGGGTCCGGTACGTCGAGGTCGTCGCCGGCGGCGGGGTCGAAGGAGCGGAGCAGACGGATCTTGCGCGCGTCCTCCTCGGTGGGCGCGAGGCGGCGCAGGGCCCTGAGATGGCCGGCGTCGAGGGCGATCACGAGGTCGAGGCGGGCGAACCACGACGGCAGGAACTGGCGGGCCGTGTGCTCGCTGTCGTAGCCGTTCTCCTCCAGGACCGAGATCGTGCGCGGGTCGGCCGGCTCGCCCTCGTGCCAGCCGCCGGTACCGGCGCTGTCGACCGCCACCAGGTCCGCCAGCCCGGCCTCCGCCACGCGCGCGCGGAAGACGGACTCGGCCATCGGGGAGCGGCAGATGTTGCCGGTGCACACGAAACAGACGCGGTAGGTCATGGCCCGCTCAGTCCTCGTCGGGCAGGACGACGTGCAGCGCCCAGGAGACGACGGAGATGATCAGGCCGCCGAGGACGGCCGTCCAGAAACCCTCCACATGGAAACTCAGGTCGAGCTTGCCGGACACCCAGGAGGTGAGCAGCAGCATCAGGGCGTTCACCACCAGGGTGATCAGGCCCAGCGTGAGGATGAAGAGCGGGAAGGTGAGCACCTTCACGATCGGCTTGACCAGCCAGTTGACCAGGCCGAAGATCAGCGCGACGGCGATCAGCGTGCCGGCCTTCTTGGCGGTGCTGTCACCGGTCAGGGTGATCTTGTCGAGCAGCCATACCGCGACCGCCAGGGCGCCCGCGTTGGCAATCGTCTTGACTAGGAAATTCTTCATGTGTCTGATCGTGGCAGACCGGGCGGGCCCTGGCCGGACGGACGGCGAGCGGTACGGCGGCGGGCAGCGCAACAGCGAGCAGTGAGGCGAGGGCGGCAGCGGCGATGAAGGCATTCCGGCTGGACGAACTGGAGGCGGAGCGCGCCGCCAACGAGGGTGCCTATCTGCAGTTCCTGCGCGAGCGGAACATGTCGGTCGGCCTGTACGCGCTGAACGCGGGCGAGCACGACCCGCAGCAGCCGCACGGCCAGGACGAGGTGTACTTCGTGGTCAGCGGCCGGGCCGCGATCACGGTCGGCCTGGAGACGACCCAGGTGGCGCGGGGCAGCGTGGTGTACGTGCCCGCCGGAGTCCCCCACAAGTTCCACCACATCAGCGAGGACCTCAGGGTGCTCGTGGTGTTCTCTCCGCCCGAGGCGTGAGCCCGGACCCCGGGGTTCCCTAGGGGACGGCTCAGGGGAGGACGGGGGATGCGAGGCCCCCGGGAGCACCCTGCGCGGCCCTAGCATCGGTGGGGAAGAGGGACAACGCACGAGAACGAAGGACGAGGGCGATGCGAGAGATCTTCGCGGGGCTGCCGTGGTGGGTGAAGTGGGTCGCGGTGCCGGTCATCGCCCTGGTCGTGTTCGGCGGCCTGATAGCGACCGTGGTCGGTTTCGTGATCGGCCTGCTGTTCAAGGTGCTGGTCTTCGTCGCCCTGGTCGGCGGACTGATCTACGTCGTGCGCAAGTTCATGGGCACCTCCTCGTCCCGCAGCGACTGGTGAGGCGCCCGGGAGCCGGTCACCCGTGACGGGGTGCCGGTTCCCTCGGGGGAGGGAAGTTTCCCCGGGACCCGTCTGCGCGCGGTGGCGGACGGTTAAAGTCCGGAACTCCCCACGGGGCCCGGCCTCGTGGGTGGCGCAGATCCCCTCCGTGCTCCTCTCCGCACGGGCTGCCCCCTCGCGCTTCGGGAGTGACCCTTGGCCACGGTTGACACCGCACCGGTAGAACCCCACGCACCCCACGCCCCACCGCGCTCCTGCGCGACCCCGGTCCAGCGACCGGCCCCCCTGGCCGTCCCAGGCCAGCCCCACGCGGCGGACATCACCGGCGTCCCGCGCGCCGTGGACCGCTCCGGACCAGCGCCCTGTGCCGCCAGGCCGGGACCGCCGGTCACCGACGCGCCCACCACCACGCTCATCGGATCCGTCCAGCGCGCCATGCGCCTGCTGGAGACCGTCGCCGCCCACGCGTACGGCGCCCCCGCCAAACAGCTCGCCCGCGAGACCGGCCTCGCGCTGCCCACGGCGTACCACCTGCTGCGCACCCTGGTGCACGAAGGCTATCTGCGCCGGGAGAAGGGGCTGTTCTTCCTCGGCGACGCCGCGGAACGGCTGGGCCGCAGCGGGGCGCAGCAGAAACGTCGCAGCACGGTGGCGGACACGCTGGCGCACTGGCGCGATTCCATCGGTGTGCCGGTGTACTACGCGATGTACCGGGACGGCGAGATCGAGGTCATCTGCGTCTCCGACTCGCATCAGGCGCCCGCCGTGGAGGAGTGGGCGGACTTCCGCGAGACCGGCCACGCGCACGCCATCGGGCAGTGCCTGCTCTCCCAGCTGGACGAGGAAGCGCGACGCGACCATCTCGCCCGGTACCCGGTGCGGCCCCTCACGCCGAACACCGTGCGGGACAACGACGCGCTGCTGCGCCGGCTGGCCCGGACAGGACGGATGGAACCGGTGGTGGAGCGTCAGGAGTACGCGATCGGCACGGTCTGCGCGGCGGTCCCGATCACGGTCGGCACCACCGCGGCCACCATGGCCATCTCCCTCCCCGTCCACCAGGCCGACCGGCTGCTGCCCGCGGCCCACCGGCTGCAGGCGGAGATCGGGCGGCATCTGGGGTCGCTCACCCTCTCTATCAGTATCTGAAAACTTACTCCTTGTGATCTCCCGTGTACTTTCAGCAAGATTTGTCCACGGTCAGAAGGATCATTCCCGGCCAGTCGATGTCATATGACGGGATAGACGATGCGCGAGTCCGTGCAGGCAGAAGTCATGATGAGCTTTCTCGTGTCGGAGGAGCTCTCCTTCCGCATCCCAGTGGAGTTGCGCTACGAGACATGTGATCCCTATGCCGTGCGGCTCACCTTTCATCTGCCCGGTGACGCGCCGGTGACCTGGGCCTTCGGGCGGGAGCTGCTGATCGACGGGGTCGGCCGTCCGTGCGGCGAAGGCGATGTGCACATCGCCCCGACCGATCCCGAGATGCTGGGCGAGGTGCTGATCCGGCTTCAGGTAGGCAGTGACCAGGCCCTGTTCCGTTCGTCGGCGCCGCCGCTGGTGGCCTTCCTGGACCGCACGGACAAGCTCGTCCCACTCGGTCAGGAGGGGGCGTTGGCCGACTTCGACGCTCATCTCGACGAGGCTCTGGACCGGATCCTCGCCGAGGAGCAGAGCGCCGGCTGAAGCGTTACGGCACGGAGGCGGGGGGCGCTCCGTCCTTCCGCGTGGAGCGGTGCAGGAACGCTTCTGCAAGGGGTGCCCGGCCCGCCGTACCCCTGCGGTACCCGGTGGAGTCGGCTCCACCGTGCCCATCGTCTCCGGTGCGGTTCCGCCTCGCTCAGCGCTTCCGGCGCCGGCCCCGGCCGCCCCGGGCCGGCGCGGGCTGCGCCCCGGCGGGCGCCGTGGTGTCCGGGCCAGGCCGGTCGGCCGACACGACCAGCGCGGCCAGCGCCGTGGTGACCGGGACCGAGGCCACCAGACCGATGGAGCCCACCAGCGTGCGCACGATCTCCTCGGCCACCAGCTCACTGTTGGCCACGGTCCCCACGCTGCTCTGCGCGATCGAGAACAGCAGCAGCAACGGCAGCGCGGCACCGGCGTAGGCGAGCACCAGGGTGTTGACCACGGACGCGATGTGGTCGCGGCCGATGCGGATGGCCGCCCGGTACAGGCCGCGCCAGCCCATCGTCGGGTTGGCCTCGTGCAGCTCCCAGACGGCCGACGTCTGTGTCACCGTCACGTCGTCCAGGACGCCCAGCGAACCGATGATGACGCCGGCCAGCAGCAGACCGCTCATGTCGATCGACGGATACAGGCCATGGATCAGGCCGGTGTTGTCGTCCGTGTTGCCGGTCAGCGCGGCCCAGCCGATGAACAGCGAGCCGAGGACGCCGATCAGCGAGAGGGAGATCAGCGTGCCGAGCACGGCCACCGAGGTACGGGCCGACAGGCCGTGGCACATGTACAGGGCGATCAGCATGATGGCGCTCGATCCGACGACGGCCACCACCAGCGGATTCGACCCCTCAAGGATCGCCGGCAGGATGAACAGCGTCAGCACCAGGAAGCTCACGGCCAGGGCGACCAGCGCCATCACGCCGCGCAGCCGGCCCACCACCACGACGGCCACGGCGAAGATCCCCGCGAGCAGCGTCATGGGGAATTTGCGGTTCACATCGGTCACCGCGTACTGGAGTTCCTTGGGGGCCGAGGGCTCGTAGGCGACCACCACCTTCTCGCCCTGGTGCAGCTGACGCGACTGGTCCGGCTGCACGATCTCGGTGAACGTACGGCCCTTGTCCTTGCCGGTGTCGACGCGGATGGTCGCCTTCTTGCAGCTGCCTTGGGCCTGTTGCTGCGCCGAAGAGCCCTCGGCGGTGGACGTGTCGCCGGTCGGGGTGTCGCCGGAGGCGTTCACCGACTTGCAGCTGACCTCGACGACCTGGGTGACGGTGGCCTGCTGGGTCTGCCGGTCGAAGCCGACGCCCGTGCGCTTGTGCGACGGGGCTTCTCCGGGCCAGAGCACCATGAGGCCGACCAGGACCGCCGCGGTGAAGGGCACGAGGACGGCCGCGATGACCTTGCGCAGGTGCTTGGACACGGGGGCGGCGGGGCCGTGGCCGTGACTGTGGCCGTGCGCGTGCCCGTGACCGTCGGACGGGCCCTGACCCTGGCCCTGGCCCTGGCCCTGATCGCGGCCGTGCCCGGGATCGGCGTCACGGCCGCCTTCAGGGGTTCCGCCGCCGTGCCCGAAACCCTGCCCCGAGCCGCCTCGGCGGTGCGGCTCGGGCGGCTGGTAGGGGTACTGCTCCATCCTGGTCACCGCCCGATCATCGCAAGAACCGTGGGGGCCCACTGTTCACCGCGCCACAAATGACGCTAGCGTGGAGGCACCTTTGCACACGCGGGAGCTCGGAGCACCGGGCTGAGAGGGCGCTGACCTCCGTACACGCGATGTTTCACGTGGAACACCCGATGTTCCGCGGGAAGCGTCGGCAGACGGAAACCGCTGCGTCGACCGCCGAACCTGTTACCGGGTAATGCCGGCGTAGGGAGTAGGTCTCATGACCAACAAGGACGCACGCACGCCTGCCTCCGTTCAGGACGAGACGTCGCAGGAGGCCGGGAAGTCCATCGGCTGGCACAAGGCGTACGTCGAGGGTTCGCGCCCCGACCTGCGCGTGCCGGTCCGTCAGGTGCACCTCACCAACGGGCAGTCGGTCACGCTGTACGACACATCGGGCCCGTACACCGATCCCCTCGTGGACACGGACGTCCGCCGGGGTCTGCCGCCGCTGCGGGAGAACTGGATCATCGCGCGCGGCGACACCGAGGAGTACGCGGGCCGTCCGGTCCGTCCCGAGGACGACGGGATCAAGCACACCTCGCCGCGTGGCGGCCTGCGCAACCTGGACGCGGTCTTCCCCGGACGTCCGCGGCAGCCCCGACGGGGCCGGGGCGGCCAGGCGGTGACGCAGCTCGCGTACGCCCGCCGGGGCGAGATCACACCGGAGATGGAGTTCGTGGCCCTCCGGGAGAACGTCTCGCCCGAGGTGGTCCGCGAGGAGATCGCGGCGGGCCGGGCCGTGCTGCCGGCCAACGTCAACCACCCGGAGATCGAGCCGATGATCATCGGCAAGCGGTTCCTGGTGAAGGTGAACGCCAACATCGGCAACTCGGCGGTGACGTCCTCCATCGAGGAGGAGGTCGAGAAGATGACCTGGGCGACCCGCTGGGGTGCCGACACGGTCATGGACCTGTCCACCGGCCGCAACATCCACACCACCCGCGAGTGGGTCCTGCGCAACTCCCCCGTCCCCATCGGCACGGTGCCGCTCTACCAGGCTTTGGAGAAGGTCGATGGCAAGGCCGAGGAACTGACCTGGGAGATCTACAAGGACACCGTCATCGAGCAGGCCGAGCAGGGCGTGGACTACATGACCGTCCACGCGGGCGTCCGGCTGGCGTACGTCCCGCTCACCGCCAACCGCAAGACCGGCATCGTCTCGCGCGGCGGCTCGATCATGGCCGCGTGGTGCCTGGCGCACCACAAGGAATCGTTCCTGTACGAGAACTTCGAGGAACTGTGCGAGATCCTCGCCGCCTACGACGTCACGTACTCGCTGGGCGACGGCCTGCGGCCGGGATCCATCGCGGACGCCAACGACGAGGCACAGTTCGCGGAGTTGCGGACGCTCGGGGAACTCAACCGGATCGCCAAGCGTTTCCACGTACAGACGATGATCGAGGGCCCCGGTCACGTCCCGATGCACAAGATCAAGGAGAACATCGACCTTCAGCAGGAGATCTGTGATGAAGCTCCGTTCTATACGCTCGGCCCGCTGACCACGGACGTCGCGCCGGCGTACGACCACATCACCTCCGGCATCGGCGCCGCGATGATCGCCTGGTGGGGCACGGCGATGCTCTGCTACGTCACGCCCAAGGAACACCTGGGCCTGCCCAACCGGGACGACGTCAAGACCGGCGTCATCACCTACAAGATCGCCGCCCATGCGGCGGACCTCGCCAAGGGGCACCCGGGTGCGCAGGAGTGGGACGACGCACTGTCGGACGCCCGCTTCGAGTTCCGGTGGGAGGACCAGTTCAACCTCGCTCTGGACCCGGAGACGGCACGGGAGTTCCACGACGAGACCCTGCCGGCCGAGCCCGCCAAGACGGCCCACTTCTGCTCCATGTGCGGTCCGAAGTTCTGCAGCATGAAGATCTCGCAGGACATCCGGCGCGAGCACGGCGGCAGTCGGGCCGAGATCGAGGAGGGCATGGCCCTGAAGTCGAAGGAGTTCGCCGAGGCGGGGAACCGGGTGTACCTGCCGATCGCGGACTGAGCCACGGCTGCGAGCGGTCCGCGTTTCCGAGCCGAGGCGCAGCCTCCCGTGAAACGCGGACCCGGCACCCTCGGCCGGCGGGCGAGCCGGTCAGGGCACGAGGACGATCTTGCCGGTGGTGCGCTTGCTCTCGATGGCGCGGTGGGCCTCGGCCGCTTCGGCCAGGGGGTAGGTCTGCTGCAGGGTGACCCGCAGCCGGCCCGCCTCGATGCGCTCGGTGACCTGCTCCAGCAGCTCACCGGAGGGCTCGGAGGCGACCCACGCGTAGCGCAGGCCGCGGGCGGCCGCCTGCTGCTCGTCCGTTCCCGGGTCGATCGACGCGCCGACGAGGATGCCGCCCGGCCGGAGCACGTCGAGGGAGCGGGGCCCGTACGAACCGCCGACCAGGTCCAGTACCGCGTCGACCGGGGCCACGGCCGTCCGGAAGTCGGTGGTGGTGTAGTCGATCAGTTCGTCGGCGCCCAGTTCGCGAAGGAGGTCATGGCGGGACGCCCGCGCGGTGCCTATGACATGGGCTCCCAGTTCCTTGGCCAGCTGCACGGCGACGTGACCGACGCCGCCCGCCGCCGCATGGATCAGTACCCGGTCGCCGGGCCGCACCCGGGCCAGCACGGCCAGCGCCTGCCAGGCGGTGAACGCCACCAGCGGCACGGCCCCGGCGTGCACCAGGTCGAGGTTCTTGGGCGCGGGGGCCAGCGCATCGGCCGGCACGGCGGTGAACTCGGCGTACGCGCCGCGTCGGAGGACCGGCAGCAGGCCGTACACCCGGTCGCCCGGCGCGAACCGCGTCACGCCGTCGCCCACCCGCTCGACGACACCGGAGACGTCGTTGCCGGGTGTCCACGGCAGCGGGACCAGCTCCGGCACACGGCCGGACCGGAGAACCGCGTCGCCCGGGTTGACTCCGGCACCGGCGACCCGCAGCAACACCTCGCCGGGGCCGGGCTCGGGCACATCGGTCTCGGTGTGGGTGAGCACCTCGGGGCCGCCGAACGCGGACTGGACGATGGCGTGCATGCGGGCGGACATCGGGACTCCTCATCGGTGGGCCGGGCTGCTCTTCATGGTCGGCCCAAGCGATATCCCCACGGAAGAAGGCACTTGTCTGATATCGAGGATCCTTGTGGATACCGGCTTTGACCTGAGACAACACGGCGGCGTAGACGTCTTCCTGCGCGACTGCCCCACCCGGGCCGTGCTGGAGCTGATCGCCAGCAAGTGGACCATGCTGGTCCTGGTGGCACTTGAGGACGGCCGGCCCATGCGGTTCGCCGAACTGCGGCGGCGGCTGGACGGCGTGACGCCGAAGGTGCTGACGCAGACCCTGCGCGCGCTGGAGCGCGAGGGCGTACTGACACGCCGTGTCCATCCGACCGTGCCCCTGCGCGTGGAGTACCAGCTGACCAAGATCGGCCAGGAGGTGGGCGGGTTGGTGCAGAGCATCACCGACTGGTCGCAGGCGAACCTCGCTGCCATCCAGGCGGCCAGGAAGGAGTTCGACGAGCGTGCCGCCTGCGAGCCTCCGGAGGTCACCGCCCAGGAGCGCGCGTGACCGCGCCGCGCCGGCCGCTCCCCTGGCGACGGCTGGCGGCGGCTGGTGCGGCTGCTCGGCTGGGGCGGGGCTACTCGGGCCGGTGTTCCGGTCCGCCGAAGTCCGGGCTGGTGTAGTCGGGGCTGGTGAAGCTCGGGCGGTCGGACGCGGTGCCGTCGTCGGGGCTGGTGAAGCCGGGGCGGTCGTAGCCCAGGCGCGGTATGCGGCCGGTCGGCGCGGGCGGGGCCGGGTGGCGTACGGCGGCCGAGCCGGGATCGGCGAGTGCCTCCCGGAGGAAGGGCAGGATGCCGCGCTCCAGCAGGGCGTCCCGCCACGCCTCGCGGGCCCTGGCCAGCTCTTCCTGGGCCGCGTTTTGTGCCCGGGCGTCCGCCGGGGTGCTGTTGCGCAGGGCGGTGAGCAGCAGTCCGACGGCGGCGACGAGGATCGCCGCCGCGGTGATGGCACCGAACACCCAGCCGGTGGTGAGCAGGGTCCGGGCGAGGGTCTGCCCGGGGTCCAGCATTCTCAGGATGTAGCCGACGAGCAGGAAGATCACCGCGGCGGTTCCGGAGAGAACCGGAGCGAGGACGGCGATGACCGCGATGGCGCCCGCTCCGGTGCTCTCGGCGGCCTCACCGAGGGTGCCGGCGAGACCGGTGGAGGCCGAACCGGGGCTTGCCGGTCCGGAGTTGTCGTCGGCCGACGGGGCGGACAGCGCCGGGTGGCGCAGTTCGTCGCGGAGCTGGACGTAGTGCTGGTACTCGGCCGCCGCCGCTGCCGTGATCAGGGCGGAGGCGCTGAGTGCCATGGTGCGCAGTTGATCGAGGTTGAGCCGCTGTCCGACAGCGGCCAGTTCCGGTCGGTGCGGTGCGGAGCGCAGCGCCTCATCGAGGAGCCGCTCGAATTCCTGGCGGTCCTCGCTCTTCAGGTGCTGCGGAACGCTGTTCATGTGCATCCCCCGATGCTCCGTAGGGCTTGGGGCTCGCACGTCGACGAGCCGTCGGGCAGAAACGGAGGGGAGCCTGCTACGGATAAGCCGATGGTAGAGCCGTGACGGCGCGCGTCGACAGGGGATTGCCGGAAATTGCGTTCCTGCCTGCGCGTACGCGTCCGGGGGAAGGGCTTGCCACCGAACGGTCAGTTGTCCAGCGGCAGTTGCTGGACCAGCAGCTTTCCGGCCATGGTCACGCCGCCGTCCATGGCGATGGCCAGTCCGTCGGCGTAGATGTGCGGTCCCTCGACGACCGGGCCGGTGCTCTCCTCGCCGTCCTCGGATCCGACCTCGCCGAGGAGGTAGGGAATGGGGCTGTGCCCGTGAACGACCCGGGTGCCGCCGTACGTATCGAGGAGGGAACGCACGGCGTCGGCGCCGCCCTCGTCGCGGAAGGAGAAGCGCTTGGTGAACTTGCGGAACAGGTCCCAGACCTCGTCGGCGTCGTTGCGGGTCAGGGTCTCGCGGACGGTGTCGTTGACCGCCTCGATGGAGTCGCCGTAGTCGAGGTAGGCGGTGGTGTCGGAGTGGATGAGCAGATAGCCGTCGACCTCCTCGACGGCGTCGAGGCGGGCCATCCACTGCAGGTGGTGGTCCTGGAGGCGGTCCATGTCGGTCTTCTGGCCGCCGTTGAGCAGCCAGGCCGCCTGGAAGGTGGCGGTGCCCGCACCGGAGTTGACGGGCGTGTCGCCGAACCGCTTGGCGCCGAGGAGCAGCAGCTCGTGGTTGCCCATGAGGGCCTTGCAGTAGCCGCCGGCCGCCGCCGCCTCGGCGGACAGCCGCATGACCAGGTCGATGACGCCGATGCCGTCCGGTCCGCGGTCGGTGAAGTCACCGAGGAACCACAGCCGGGCGGTGCCGGCGCACCACTGGCCCGAGGCGTCGATCAGCCCCTGCTCCTGCAGGGCGGCCACCAGTTCGTCCAGGTAGCCGTGCACGTCACCGACGACGTAGAGGGGCCCGGGCCCGGCCGCGGGCTGCGGAGCCGGCGCGGCGGCGGGGGCGGGTTCGACGGGGACCTGGAGGGTGTCGCCGCGGTTGATGACGGGCAGGTCGCGCTGGGTGGGGGTGTAGCCCTCGGGGTACGCCTCGTCGCCGGCCGGGACGACGTCGCCGGGGTGGACGCTGTGGACGTACGGACCGGTCTCGTGGACGTACGCGGGTACCCGGAAGTCGCGCAGCGTCGCCGTCCGCTCCGCCTCGGGTCCCTGACCGGCCCCCTGAGTCATCAGACCCCTCCACCATCGCGCCGCATCTGCACCGCTTCGGACTGCCTGGTCGCAGCGGTCCGCGGTGTCGTGGGCCCATCATAGGAATGCGCGTCGCGCCGTGTGATGACCCAGGGGTGGTGAATCGGAACAAGACTCCAGTTCACCGCGGCTTTCGCCCCGTTTGGGCAGGTGTTCGACCAGCTGTCGGCCGATCGGGGCCTCGGCCGGCCGTCTCATCGGCCTGTCGCCCCGGTCGGTCGGCCCGCCCCCGTGTCGTCCCCGCGCGGTACCCGCGGGGGCGCGCACCGCACCGGCCGGGCCCTGGGCCGGCCGGTGCGCGGCGCCGCGCTACGTGTCGTCCGGTGTCCGCGGCGGGCTGACCGTCGTGCGCGGGGACCGCCGCTGGGACGAGGTACGCACGATCAGCTCGGTCGGTATCACCTGCTCGACCGGCTGATCGGACTCGACCCCCTCGATGGCGTCGATGAGCAGCTGGACGACGGCGGTGCCGATCCGGCGCGGCTTGAGGGAGAGCGTGGTGATGGGCGGCTCGGTGCTGGCGTACACGGTGGACTCGCTGCAGCAGACCAGCAGCAGGTCGTCGGGGACGCGCAGGCCGTAGCGGCGGGCGGCGGCGAGCAGGTCGGTGCCGTTGGGGTCGAACAGGCCGTAGACCGCGTCGGGCCGGTCGGGGCGGGCGAGCAGCCGGTCGGCGGCGACGGCGCCGGCGCACGGGTCGTGCGCCGGGTAGGCCTCGTAGACCGGGTCCTGGCCGACCCGTTCGCACCAGCGCAGATAGGCGGTGGTCGACAGATGGGTGTACGTGTCGGTGGAGGTGCCCGTGAGCAGGCCGATGCGGCGGGCGCCGGCGTCGGCGAGGTGGTCGAGGATGTCGAGTACGGCGGCCTCGTGGTCGTTGTCGACCCAGGCGGTGACGGGGAGCGCACCGGCCGGGCGGCCGTCGGAGACGACCGGCAGGCCCTGCCGGACGAGTTCGCTGACCACCGGGTCCTGGTCGGAGGGGTCGATGACGACCGTGCCGTCCAGGGCGACGTTGGACCAGACGTCGTGGCGGGAGGTCGCGGGCAGGATGACGAGGGCGTAGCCGCGGGCGAGCGCGGCCGAGGTGGCGGCCCGGGCCATCTCGGCGAAGTACGCGAACTCCGTGAAGGTGAAAGGTTCATCCCCGTACGTCGTCACGGTCAGGCCGATCAGACCTGACTTGCCGGTACGGAGGGTGCGGGCGGCGGCCGAGGGCCGGTACCCGAGCCGGTCGGCGACCTCGCGGACATGGCGCCGGGTGGCATCCGGGAGCCGGCCCTTGCCGTTGAGGGCGTCGGACACGGTCGTGATGGAGACCCCGGCGGCGGCGGCTACGTCTCTGATGCCCGCCCGGCCCGGCCGGCTGCCTCGACGTGAGGTTTCCGCGCGGCTCACCTGGTGCTTCCCTGCTGCTGTCATGGCGAGCCGATAGTAGGGCTCATGTGGTGGGGTAGTGCGGACGCATATGCACGCGTTGACAGGCACGTTTCTGCAAGGCCGTATGGGGTCAATTGCCTTTGAAAATAAGGTAGTTGAGCGCTTCAATGGCAAGACGTGACTTGTCGACGCGGATAGGCCTGCCAAGTGCCCGATGTCTCGAAGAGGTCTCAACTCACCTTCACGAGGGACGCGCGCCACGGCGCAAGCCACCGGCGCATAGATATATGTACGGCGCGCCCCCCGAAACGTACGCCTTCGTGCGGTGATGCCCTTGATGCCGGTGGGAGACGTGAGATCCACCGCTCGGCGGGACGGTGCCCGCACTCCTGGTCGTCCCGGATCTGTTCGCAGCGGGGCCGAATCCTCTTAAGGTGAGGAGTATTGGAAGCCGGTGGTGTCGACGGGCCGCCGGTGGTCGCGAGGAGGACTGCGGTGAGCGAGACGAGCCCCAAGCTGCGCGCCGAGCTGGAGGGTATCCCCACCTACAAGCCGGGCAAGCCGGCCGCGGCCGGCGGACCGGTCGCCTACAAGCTGTCCTCCAACGAGAATCCCTACCCGCCGCTGCCCGGCGTGCTGGAGAGTGTGACCGCGGCGGCTTGCGACTTCAACCGCTACCCGGACATGGCCTGCACCGGGCTGATGAACGAGCTGTCCGACCGTTTCGGTGTGCCGCTCTCCCACCTGGCCACCGGTACCGGCTCGGTGGGGGTCGCCCAGCAGCTGATCCAGGCCACCAGCGGCCCCGGTGACGAGGTGATCTACGCCTGGCGGTCGTTCGAGGCGTACCCGATCATCACGCAGATCAGCGGCGCCCGGTCGGTGCAGGTGCCGCTGACGCCCGGGGATGTGCACGACCTGGACGCGATGGCGGACGCGATCACCGACCGGACGCGGCTGATCTTCGTCTGCAACCCCAACAACCCGACCGGCACGGTGGTGCGCCGGGCAGAGCTGGAGCGGTTCCTCGACCGGGTGCCCGGCGATGTGCTGGTGGTGCTGGACGAGGCCTACCGGGAGTTCATCCGTGACCCCGAGGTGCCCGACGGCGTCGAGCTGTACCGGCAGCGGCCCAATGTCTGTGTCCTGCGGACCTTCTCCAAGGCGTACGGCCTGGCCGGGCTGCGCGTCGGTTTCGCGATCGCCCATGAGCCGGTGGCGGCGGCGCTGCGGAAGACGGCGGTGCCGTTCGGGGTGAGCCAGCTCGCGCAGGAAGCGGCGATCGCCTCGCTGCGGGCCGAGGACGAGCTGCTGGGCCGGGTCGGCTCGCTGGTGTGCGAGCGGACGCGCGTGGTCGACGCGCTGCGGGCCCAGGGCTGGACGGTGCCGGAGACGCAGGCCAACTTCGTGTGGCTGCGGCTGGGGGAGCGTACGGTCCCGTTCGCGCAGGCCTGCGAGGAGCACGGTGTGGTGATCCGGCCGTTCCCGGGCGAGGGTGTGCGGGTGACGGTCGGGGAGGCCGAGGCGAACGACATCTTCCTGAAGGTGGCGGAGGCCTTCCGCAAGGAGATCTAGGCCGGCGGCAGCGCTAGTCCTCGATCAGTTCCACCCGGATGGGGTCGCCGGCTCGTACGGTCGCCAGGAGGCCGGCGTCCCCGTCCACGCTGCCGAGGACATTGCACGGGCTCGCGAGGCGGCACTCCTCGCCTTGCGAGATCGGCGTGGGGCCGTAGGGGAGGGCGAGAGCGTCACCGTCCGTCCAGAAGGCCACCGTGCCCGGTTCCACCACCTGACGGGCGTCCGTTTCACGTGAAACAGAGACGCCTGTGTCGAAATACACCTCCTCACCCCATGTGCGCGCGGTCGAAGCGAGGGGCAGGGCCTTGGCGAGGGCCTGTGTCGTCGGGGTGCTTGCGTCGAGGGTCGCGGTGATGTTGCCCGCGGGCCAGGAGATGCGTATCTGCATGGCGCGCAATTCAACAAGATGTTGAAGTCGCTGCCAAGGTCTTGACGTGAAGGCGAAGGGGGGGACCCCCCTTCCGCGGCCGAAAATCAGTGCGTCATAATGGCTTGTGAATGTGAACGCGTTCACAAGCGCGTCTCGTTTGCTCCTGTATGCGTGCAACAAAAGGGGCAAACCGCCGCTGTACCACGCCGTAGTAAGGAGAGTGACGACGTGGACCTGGCTTTGGCGCCGGAGACACTGGCGCGCTGGCAGTTCGGCATCACCACCGTCTACCACTTCCTGTTCGTTCCGCTGACGATCTCCCTGGCCGCCCTCACGGCCGGGCTGCAGACGGCCTGGGTGCGCACGGAGAAGGAGAAGTACCTCAGGGCGACGAAGTTCTGGGGCAAGCTCTTCCTGATCAACATCGCGATGGGCGTCGTCACCGGCATCGTGCAGGAGTTCCAGTTCGGCATGAACTGGTCGGACTACTCGCGCTTCGTCGGTGACATCTTCGGCGCCCCGCTGGCCTTCGAGGCGCTGATCGCGTTCTTCTTCGAGTCCACCTTCATCGGCCTGTGGATCTTCGGTTGGGACAAGCTGCCCAAGAAGATCCACCTGGCCTGCATCTGGATGGTCTCGATCGGCACGATCCTGTCGGCCTACTTCATCCTCGCGGCCAACTCCTGGATGCAGCACCCGGTCGGCTACAAGATCGACAAGGTGAGGGGGCGGGCCGAGCTGACCGACTTCTGGGCCGTGCTGACCCAGAACACCGCCGTCACCCAGGCCTTCCACACCCTGTCCGCGGCCTTCCTGACCGGTGGCGCCTTCATGGTGGGCATATCCGCCTACCACCTGGCCCGCAAGAAGCACATCCGCGAGATGAAGACCTCGCTGCGGCTCGGCCTGATCACCGTGGTCATCGCCGGCATGCTCACCGCGATCAGCGGTGACGTCCTCGGCAAGGTGATGTTCAAGCAGCAGCCGATGAAGATGGCCGCCGCCGAGGCGCTGTGGGACGGCCAGAAGCCGGCCCCGTTCTCGATCTTCGCCTACGGTGACGTGGAGAAGGGCCACAACACCGTGGCCATCGAGATCCCCGGCCTGCTGTCCTTCCTCGCCGACGACAGCTTCACCTCGTACGTGCCCGGCATCAACGACGTCAACAAGGCCGAGCAGGAGAAGTTCGGGCCCGGAGACTACCGGCCCAACATCCCGGTGACCTTCTGGGGCTTCCGCTGGATGATCGGCTTCGGCATGGCCTCGTTCGCCATCGGACTGGCCGGGCTCTGGCTGACCCGCAAGAAGTTCATGCTGCCGCAGCACCTGAGGGTCGGCGACGACGAGGTGCCGCACCTGGTGCTCTTCAAGAACAAGGCGCTCAGCCCGAAGCTCTCCCCCTGGTACTGGCGCATCGCGACCTGGACGCTGGCCTTCCCGCTGATCGCCAACTCCTGGGGCTGGATCTTCACCGAGATGGGCCGCCAGCCGTGGGTCGTCTACGGCGTCCTGCAGACCCGGGACGCGGTCTCCCCCGGTGTCTCCCAGGCCGAGGTGCTCACCTCGATGGCCGTCTTCACCGCGCTGTACGCGATCCTCGCCGTGGTCGAGGTCAAGCTGCTCGTGAAGTACGTCAAGGCCGGCCCGCCCGAACTGACGGAGGCCGACCTCAACCCGCCCACGAAGATCGGCGGCGACACCCGTGACGCCGACAAGCCGATGGCCTTCTCGTACTAGGCCGAGGGAACAGTCATGGAACTTCACGACGTCTGGTTCGTCCTGATCGCCGTCCTGTGGACCGGCTACTTCTTCCTGGAGGGCTTCGACTTCGGGGTCGGCATCCTCACCAAACTGCTGGCCCGTGACCGGCCCGAGCGCCGGGTACTGATCAACACGATCGGCCCGGTCTGGGACGGCAACGAGGTGTGGCTGCTCACCGCGGGCGGCGCGACCTTCGCCGCGTTCCCGGAGTGGTACGCCACCCTCTTCTCCGGCTTCTACCTGCCGCTGCTGCTCATCCTGGTCTGCCTCATCGTCCGGGGCGTCGCCTTCGAGTACCGGGCCAAGCGGCCCGAGGAGACCTGGCAGCGCAACTGGGAGACAGCGATCTTCTGGACCTCGCTGCTCCCGGCGTTCCTGTGGGGCGTGGCCTTCGGGAACATCGTGCGGGGTGTGAAGATCGACCAGCACTTCGAGTACGTCGGCGGCGTCGGGGACCTGCTCAACCCCTACGCCCTGCTCGGCGGCCTGGTGACGCTGACGCTGTTCACTTTCCACGGGGCGGTGTTCACCGCGCTGAAGACCATGGGGGACATCCGGGTACGGGCACGGAAGCTGGCCCGGTGGGTCGGCCTGGCCGCGGCCGGTGTGGCGCTCGCCTTCCTGCTGTGGACGCAGGCCGACAGCGGCGACGGCAAGAGCCTGGTCGCCCTGATCGTGGCCGTCGCCGCCCTGGTGGCCGCCCTCGTGGCCAACCAGCTCGGGCGTGAGGGCTGGGCGTTCACGCTGTCCGGGGTCACCATCGTGGCCGCGGTGGCGATGCTCTTCCTGTCGCTCTTCCCGAACGTCATGCCGTCCACTCTGAACGGGGACTGGAGCCTGACGGTCACCAACGCCTCGTCGAGCCCGTACACCCTGAAGATCATGACGTGGTTGGCGGCGATCGCCACACCGCTCGTTCTGCTCTACCAGGGCTGGACGTACTGGGTCTTCCGCAAGCGGATCGGCACGCAGCACATCGCTCCCGACGCTGCCGCCGGCACCACGCACTGAGTCCGCAGAGGGTGTGTTTCACGTGAAACACACCCTCATGGACCGAAGGGCCTGTTTCACGTGAAACCAATCGATCCACGCCTGCTGCGGTATGCCCGCGCCACCCGGGTCTTCCTCGTGGCGGTCATCGGGCTGGGTGTCGTCGGTGCCGGACTGGTGATCGCCCAGGCGATGCTCGTCGCCGAGATCGTCGTCGGTGCGTTCCAGCACGGGCTGTCGGCCGCCGAACTGCGCAGTCCCCTGCTGCTGTTGGCCGCCGTGGCGGTGGGACGGGCGGTTGTCGCGTGGCTCACCGAGCGAGCGGCCCACCGCGCGAGTGCGGCCGTGAAGTCGGAGCTGCGCGGGCGGCTGCTCGAACGGGCGGCGGCGCTCGGTCCGGGATGGCTGAGCGGGCAGCGGACCGGCTCGCTGGTCACCCTGGCCACGCGCGGGGTCGACGCCCTGGACGACTACTTTTCGCGCTATCTGCCGCAGTTGGGGCTGGCCGTGGTCGTGCCGGTGGCGGTGCTGGCGCGGATCGTCACCGAGGACTGGGTGTCGGCGGCGATCATCGTCGGCACCCTGCCGTTGATCCCGATCTTCATGGTGCTGATCGGGTGGGCGACCCAGTCCCGGATGGACCGTCAGTGGCGGTCGCTGTCGCGGCTGTCCGGCCACTTCCTGGACGTGGTCGCGGGGCTGCCCACGCTGAAGGTGTTCGGCCGGGCCAAGGCGCAGGCCGCGTCCATCCGGCGGATCACCGGCGAGTACCGGCAGGCCACTCTGCGGACGCTGCGGATCGCCTTCCTCTCCTCCTTCGCGCTGGAGCTGCTGGCCACGCTGTCCGTGGCACTGGTCGCCGTGACGATCGGGATGCGGCTCGTGCACGGAGAGATGGATCTGTACATCGGGTTGGTGATCCTGGTGCTGGCGCCCGAGGCGTATCTGCCGTTGCGGCAGGTGGGGGCGCAGTACCACGCGGCGGCGGAGGGGCTCGCCGCGGCGGAGGAGATCTTCGCCGTGCTGGAGACGCCGGTGCCGGTGTCGGGTACCGGTGCGGTGCCTGCCGGGGCCGTGGCCTTCGAAGGGGTCACCGTGCGGTACCCGGGGCGTTCTTCGGATGCGGTGACCGGGGTGTCGTTCACCGTGGAACCAGGGGAGACCGTGGCGCTGGTCGGGCCCAGCGGGGTGGGCAAGTCGACGCTGCTGAGTGTGCTGCTGGGGTTCGTACGGCCCACCGAGGGGCGGGTGCGGATCGGGGGCGCCGATCTCGCGGGGCTCGACCTGGCGGAGTGGCGGTCGCGGATCGCGTGGGTGCCGCAGAGGCCGCATCTGTACGCCGGGACCATCGCGGAGAACGTACGGCTGGCCCGGCCCGAGGCCGACGACGACGCGGTGCGGCGGGCACTGCGGGACGCGGGGGCGTGGGAGTTCGTGGAGGCGCTGCCGGAGGGGGTCGACACCGTGCTCGGGGAGGACGGTGCGGGTCTGTCGGCGGGGCAGCGGCAGCGGCTTGTGCTGGCTCGGGCGTTTCTCGCGGACCGGCCGGTGCTGTTGCTGGACGAGCCGACGGCTGCGTTGGACGGGGCGACGGAGGGGGACGTCGTGGCCGCGGTGCGGAGGCTTGCGGTGGGGCGGACCGTGCTGCTTGTGGTGCATCGGCCTGCGTTGTTGGGGGTGGCCGACAGGGTGGTGCGGCTGGGGGGAGCCGAGCTGGAGGAGGCCTCGCTGGAGCGGGCTTCGCTGGAGCGGGCCGAGTTGGTGTCCTGCCCGGTGTCCGGTGGGCCTTTCAGGGGGCTCCGCCCCCTGG
>NZ_MUMF01000185.1 GCF_002155905.1 Streptomyces tricolor
CCCGGCACCCCCACCGCCTCCTCCGTCACCGACACCTCGGTGAAGCTCAGCTGGAGCGCGGCCACCGACGACAAGGGCATCAAGAACTACGACGTGCTGCGCGACGGCACCAAGGTCGCCACGGTCACCACCACGTCGTACACCGACACCGGTCTGACCGCCGGCACCGACTACTCCTACACCGTGCGGGCGCGCGACACCGCCGACCAGACCGGCCCGGTCAGCGGCGCGGTCAAGGTGCACACCACCGGCGGCGGCACCACTCCCCCGCCCACCGGCGACAAGGTCAAGCTCGGCTACTTCACCGAGTGGGGCATCTACGGCCGGAACTACAACGTCAAGAACCTGGTGACGTCCGGCTCCGCCGCCAAGATCACGCACATCAACTACGCCTTCGGCAACGTCACCGGCGGCAAGTGCGCGATCGGCGACTCCTACGCCGACTACGACAAGGCCTTCACCGCCGACCAGTCGGTCAGCGGCGTCGCCGACACCTGGGACCAGCCGCTGCGCGGCAACTTCAACCAGCTGCGCCAGCTGAAGGCCAAGTACCCGCACATCAAGGTGCTGTGGTCGTTCGGCGGCTGGACCTGGTCCGGCGGCTTCGCGGACGCCGCGAAGAACCCGGCCGCCTTCGCCCAGTCCTGCTACGACCTGGTCGAGGACCCGCGCTGGGCCGACGTCTTCGACGGCATCGACATCGACTGGGAGTACCCGAACGCCTGCGGCCTGACCTGTGACACCTCCGGTGCCGCGGCCTACAAGAACCTGATGTCGGCGCTGCGCGCCAAGTTCGGCACGAACAACCTGGTCACCGCCGCCACCACCGCCGACGGCTCGGCCGGCGGCAAGATCGACGCCGCGGACTACGCGGGCGCCGCCCAGTACGTCGACTGGTACAACGTGATGACGTACGACTTCTTCGGCGCCTGGGACGCCAAGGGCCCGACCGCCCCGCACTCCCCGCTCACCTCGTACGACGGCATCCCGAAGGCGGGCTTCACCACCGCCGACGCGATGGCCAAGTTCAAGGCGATCGGCGTGCCCGCGAAGAAGCTGCTCATCGGCATCGGCTTCTACGGCCGCGGCTGGACCGGCGTCACCCAGGACGCCCCGGGCGGCACGGCCACGGGCCCGGCGGCCGGCACCTACGAGCAGGGCATCGAGGACTACAAGGTCCTGAAGTCGTCCTGCCCCGCCACCGGCACCGTCGCGGGCACGGCCTACGCGCGCTGCGGCAGCAACTGGTGGTCGTACGACACTCCCGCCACCATCAAGTCGAAGATGGCCTGGGCCAACAGCCAGGGCCTCGGCGGCGCCTTCTTCTGGGAGTTCAGCGGTGACACCAGCAACGGCGAGCTGGTGAGCGCCATCAGCGACAACCTGTAAACCCTGTAAGAGCTCTCAAGCGACGTTGACGCGCTGACCGGGCGGGGCTGCCTCCAGCCACGCGAGAAATCCGGTCAGCGCGTCTTCGCTCATGGCGAGTTCGAGGCGCGTGCCCCGGTGCGTACACGCGAGGACCACCGCGTCCGACAGCAGCGCCAGTTCCTCCTCGCCCTCGGGCAGCCGGCGGCCGGCCACCTCGATCTGCGCCCGCTCCAGGACGCGGCGGGGGCGGGGGGCGTAGGAGAAGACCCGGTACCACTCGATGCGGTCGCCGTTGTAGCGGGCCACGCCGTAGCTCCAGCCCTTGCCGCCCACGTCCGGTTTCTCGGGCACGTCCCAGCGCAGCGAGCAGTCGAAGGTGCCGCCGGATCGCTGGATCAGCCTGCGGCGCAGCCCGAACAGGAACAGCCCCACCACTACGAGCGCGACCACGATCCCGCACACAGTCAGAGCGAGGACCATCGGCACCGACCTCCTCGTCTCCTAGGAACTGCTTCTGTCACTGAGTAATGAAACGGAAAAGACACCCACATCTGCCTCAGCCGCGACCGGCACCGGATTGCTCCGGGCCGGCCGCGGCTGAGTGACGTCAACGTACAGCGCGGCTGGTTCAGCGCGCCGCCGCGGCACGCAGTCGGACGTCCGCGCGGCGCTCGGCGGCGGCGTCGCCCTCCGCCTTCGCGCGCTCCAGCTCCCGCTCCGTGCGCTGGACATCAATCTCGTCCGACAGCTCGGCGATCTCGGCCAGCAGCGAGAGCTTGTTGTCCGCGAACGAGATGAAACCGCCGTGCACCGCGGCGACGACCGTTCCACCTTCACTCGTACGGATGGTCACCGGGCCCGACTCCAGCACACCGAGCAGCGGCTGGTGACCGGGCATGACGCCGATGTCGCCGGACGTGGTGCGCGCGACGACCAGGGTGGCCTCGCCGGACCAGACCTGGCGGTCGGCGGCGACCAGCTCGACGTGCAGCTCAGCAGCCAAGGGTGGCTCCTCGGGTCACCACCCGGCAGGGGCGCCGGGTGTTGGGGTCAATTCTAGTGGGCGTGGATGAGGGGGCGGGACGCACCCGCCCCCTCACACGAGCACGGGGCTCAGGAGACGCCCAGCTCCTTCGCGTTCTTCTTGAGGTCCTCAAGACCACCGCACATGAAGAACGCCTGCTCCGGGAAGTGGTCGAACTCGCCGTCGCAGATCGCGTTGAACGCGGCGATCGACTCGTCCAGCGGCACGTCCGAACCGTCCACGCCGGTGAACTGCTTGGCGACGTGGGTGTTCTGGGACAGGAAGCGCTCCACGCGACGGGCGCGGTGGACGACGAGCTTGTCCTCCTCGCCCAGCTCGTCGATACCGAGGATCGCGATGATGTCCTGGAGGTCCTTGTACTTCTGCAGGATCGTCTTCACGCGCATGGCCGCGTTGTAGTGGTCCTGCGAGATGTAGCGCGGGTCCAGGATCCGGGACGTGGAGTCCAGCGGGTCCACGGCCGGGTAGATGCCCTTCTCGGAGATCGGACGGGACAGAACCGTCGTCGCGTCGAGGTGGGCGAAGGTGGTGGCCGGGGCCGGGTCGGTCAGGTCGTCGGCGGGGACGTAGATCGCCTGCATCGAGGTGATCGAGTGACCGCGGGTCGAGGTGATGCGCTCCTGGAGGAGACCCATCTCGTCGGCCAGGTTCGGCTGGTAACCCACCGCGGACGGCATACGGCCGAGCAGCGTGGAGACCTCGGAACCGGCCTGCGTGAAGCGGAAGATGTTGTCGATGAAGAACAGCACGTCCTGCTTCTGGACGTCACGGAAGTACTCGGCCATGGTCAGGCCGGCCAGCGCGACGCGCAGACGGGTGCCCGGGGGCTCGTCCATCTGGCCGAAGACCAGCGCGGTCTTGTCGATGACGCCCGAGTCCGACATCTCCTCGATGAGGTCGTTGCCCTCACGGGTGCGCTCACCGACACCGGCGAACACGGAGACACCGTCGTGGTTGTTGGCGACACGGTAGATCATCTCCTGGATGAGCACCGTCTTGCCGACGCCGGCGCCGCCGAACAGGCCGATCTTGCCGCCCTTGACGTACGGGGTGAGCAGGTCGATGACCTTGACGCCGGTCTCGAACATCTCGGTCTTCGACTCGAGCTCGTCGAAGTTCGGGGCCTTGCGGTGGATGGACCAGCGCTCGCCCTCGTAGCTCTCGTCGACGTTCAGCACCTCACCGAGGGTGTTGAACACCTTGCCCTTGGTGAAGTCGCCGACCGGGACGGTGATGCCGTCGCCGGTGTCCACGACCGGGGCCTGGCGGACCAGACCGTCGGTCGGCTGCATCGAGATGGTGCGGACCAGGCCGTCACCCAGGTGCTGGGCGACCTCCAGGGTCAGGGTCTTCTTCTGACCCTCGTTCGCCGGGTCGGCCACCTCGACGTGAAGGGCGTTGTAGATGTCCGGCATCGCGTCGACGGGGAACTCCACGTCGACGACCGGGCCGATGACCCGGGCGACGCGGCCCGTAGCCGTCGCGGTCTCAACAGTGGTGGTCATTTATCGGTCACTCCCCGCGGTCGCGTCGGCCAGGGCGCTCGCGCCACCGACGATCTCGCTGATTTCCTGGGTGATTTCGGCCTGGCGGGCCGCGTTGGCAAGACGGGAGAGCGTGTTGATCAGCTCGCCCGCGTTGTCGGTGGCCGACTTCATCGCGCGCCGCGTGGCGGCGTGCTTCGAAGCGGCCGACTGGAGCAGCGCGTTGTAGATACGGCTCTCCACGTAGCGCGGCAGCAGGGCGTCGAGGACGTCCTCCGCCGAGGGCTCGAAGTCGTACAGCGGGAGGATCTCGCCCTTGGGGGCGGCCTCCTCGGCGACCTCGTCGAGGCGCAGCGGCAGCAGCCGAGCGTCGAGCGCCGTCTGCGTCATCATCGAGACGAACTCGGTGTACACGATGTGGAGTTCGTCCACACCGCCGTCCGCCGTCTCCTTCTCGATGGCCTCGATCAGCGGCGCCGCCACCTTCTTGGCGTCCGCGTACGTCGGCTCGTCGGTGAAGCCCGTCCACGACTCCGCGATCACGCGCTCACGGAAGTTGTAGTGGGCCACACCGCGCCGGCCGACGATGTACGTGTCGACCTGCTTGCCCTCGCGCTCCAGGCGCTCGGTCAGCTGCTCCGCCGCCTTGATGGCGTTGGAGTTGAAGGCGCCGGCCAGACCGCGGTCGCTCGTGAGGAGCAGGACCGCGGCACGGGTCGGGTTCTCCGCCTCCGTGGTGAGCGGGTGCTTGGTGTTCGAACCCGTACCGACCGCCGTGACCGCGCGCGTCAGCTCGGTCGCGTACGGCGTGGAGGCCGCCACCTTGCGCTGCGCCTTGACGACGCGCGAGGCGGCGATCATCTCCATCGCCTTGGTGATCTTCTTGGTCGCGCTGACGGATCGGATGCGACGCTTGTAGACCCGGAGCTGGGCTCCCATGAGTCAGGTCCCTTCCTTACGTCACTTGGAAGCAGCGGCAGGAGTGTCCTCGCCGAGCAGCTTGCCGTCCGAGGTCTCGAACTGCTTCTTGAACTCCGCCACCGCGTCGTCGATCGCCTGGATCGTGTCGTCCGACATCTTGGCGCCCTCGCGGATGGAGGTGAGCAGGCCCTGGTGCTTCCGGTGCAGGAAGTCCAGCAGCTCCTTCTCGAAGCGGCGGATGTCGTTGACGGGGACGTCGTCCATACGGCCGTTGGTGCCGGCCCAGACGGAGACGACCTGGTCCTCGGTGGCCATCGGCTGGTACTGGTCCTGCTTCAGCAGCTCGACCATGCGCTGACCGCGCTCCAGCTGGGCCTTCGAGGCCGCGTCCAGGTCGGAACCGAAGGCGGCGAACGCCTCCAGCTCACGGAACTGGGCGAGGTCGACACGGAGGCGGCCGGAGACCTGGCGCATCGCCTTGTGCTGCGCGGAACCACCGACTCGGGAGACGGAGATACCGACGTTCAGCGCGGGACGCTGACCGGCGTTGAACAGGTCCGACTCCAGGAAGCACTGGCCGTCGGTGATGGAGATGACGTTGGTCGGGATGAACGCCGAGACGTCGTTGGCCTTGGTCTCGACGATCGGCAGACCGGTCATCGAACCGGCACCCATGTCGTCGGAGAGCTTGGCGCAGCGCTCCAGCAGCCGGGAGTGCAGGTAGAAGACGTCACCCGGGTAGGCCTCACGGCCCGGCGGGCGGCGCAGCAGCAGCGACACGGCGCGGTAGGCGTCGGCCTGCTTCGACAGGTCGTCGAAGATGATCAGGACGTGCTTGCCCTGGTACATCCAGTGCTGGCCGATGGCCGAACCGGTGTACGGCGCCAGGTACTTGAAGCCGGCCGGGTCGGACGCCGGGGCGGCGACGATGGTCGTGTACTCCAGGGCGCCGTTCTCCTCCAGCGCGCGGCGCACGCCGGCGATGGTGGAGCCCTTCTGGCCGATGGCGACGTAGATGCAGCGGACCTGCTTCTTCGGGTCGCCCGAGCGCCAGTTGTCGCGCTGGTTGATGATCGTGTCGACGGCCAGGGCGGTCTTGCCGGTCTGGCGGTCGCCGATGATCAGCTGACGCTGACCACGGCCGATCGGGGTCATCGCGTCGACGGCCTTGTAGCCCGTCTCCATCGGCTCGTGCACCGACTTGCGCTGCATGACCGTGGGGGCCTGCAGCTCGAGGGCGCGGCGGCCGTCGGTCTCGATCTCGCCGAGGCCGTCGATCGGGTTGCCGAGCGGGTCGACGACACGGCCGAGGTAGCCCTCGCCGACCGCGACGGAGAGGACCTCACCGGTACGGGTGACCGGCTGACCCTCCTCGATGCCGCTGAACTCACCGAGGACGATGGCACCGATCTCGCGCTCTTCCAGGTTCAGCGCGAGGCCGAGGGTGCCGTCCTCGAACTTCAGCAGTTCGTTGGCCATGGCCGAGGGCAGGCCCTCGACCTTCGCGATGCCGTCGCCGGCAAGGGTGACCGTACCGACCTCCTCGCGCGAGGCCGCGTCCGGCTTGTACGACTGGACGAAGTTCTCCAGCGCGTCCCGGATCTCCTCCGGCCGGATCGTGAGCTCCGCCATCTGGGTTCCCTGCTCTCCTTGTTGGGCCCGAAGTTTCACTTTGGGGGTCTGGGGGCGACCCCCAGGAATCCTCTGCACGGCCCAACCAGGGCCGTAAGTACGTACTGCTGTTCTCGAATGCTCTCGAAAGATCGAACGTTCTCGAAAGATCGATATATCGAGTTGCTGCTAGCTCGCCATGCGGCGGGCGGCCTCGTCGAGCCGGTCCGCGAGGGAGCCGTTGATGACCTCGTCACCGACCTGCACCCGGATGCCGCCGACGACCGCGGGGTCGACGTCGAGGTTCAGGTGCATCCGACGCCCGTAGAGCTTGGTCAGAGCGGCGCCGAGGCGCCCCTTCTGCCCGTCGCTCAGCGGCACCGCCGAGGTGACGACGGCGACCATGCGGTCCCGCCGCTCGGCGGCGAGCTTGGACAGGGACTCCAGTCCCGTCTCCAGGCTACGTCCACGCGGCGCGGTCGCGAGGCGCGTCACCAGACGCTCGGTGGCCGGCTTGGCCCGCCCGCCGAGGAGCCGGTTCAGCAGCTCGGCCTTGGCCGAGTTGCCGGCGGCACGGTCGGTGAGCGCGGCACGCAGCTCGGTGCTGGAGGAGACGACCCGGCCGAACCGGAACAGCTCGTCCTCGACGTCGTCGAGGGTGCCGGTCTTCTGCGCGGCCGTGAGGTCGGCGATGTTCGCCAGCTCCTCCAGCGCGTCCACCAGGTCGCGGGGCTGCGACCAGCGGGACCGGGCCAGCCCGGACACCAGGTCGGCGGTGGTCTCGCCGACCTGGCCGCCGATCAGGCGCTGCACCAGCTGGGCCTTCGCCTCTCCGGGCTGCGCCGGGTCGGTGAGAACCCGGCGCAGGCCGGCCTCGCGGTCGAGCAGCGCGGTGACGGCCGCCAGCTCGTCGGCGAGCTGCGCGGCGTCCACGGACGTGGAGTCCGTCAGCGCGTCGAGACGCTCACGTGCGGCTGCCAGGGCCTCGCGGCTCGCTCCGTTCATCGCGTGGCCTCGGCCTTCTCCTCGAGCTCGTCGAGGAAGCGGTCGATCACACGGCTCTGGCGGGCGTGGTCCTCGAGGGACTCGCCGACGAGCTTGCCGGCCAGTTCGGTGGCGAGCTTGCCGACGTCCTGGCGCAGCGCCGACGCGGCGGCCTTGCGGTCGGCCTCGATCTGGGCGTGACCGGCGGCGACGATCTCCTCACGCTGCCGCTGGCCCTCGGCCCGCATCTCGGCGATGAGCGCGGCACCCTGCTCCTGCGCCTCCTGGCGCAGACGCGCGGCCTCGTGCCGGGCCTCGGCGAGCTGGGCCTTGTACTGCTCAAGGACGCTCTGGGCCTCGACCTTCATGGCGTCGGCCTCTTCGATGCCGCCTTCGATCGCCGCGCGACGCTCCTCCAGAACCTTGTTGATGTTCGGAAGCAGCTTCTTCCAGAAGAAGAAGAACACGATGGCGAAGGCGATGGTGCCGATGAGCAGCTCGGGGCCCGGAGGAATGAGCGGGTTCTGCTCCTCCTCGGCCGCGAGCGCAACCAGGTTGGCGATCACATCAGTGCCTTTCGTCGATTCGTGTCAGGTAAGACGAGGGATTACTTACCGAACACGAACGGCATAACGATGCCGATGAGGGCGAGCGCCTCACAGAAGGCGAAGCCCAGGATCTGGTTGGCGCGGATCAGACCGGCAGCCTCGGGCTGGCGGGCGAGGGCCTGGGTGCCGTTACCGAAGATGATGCCGACGCCGACGCCGGGGCCGATGGCCGCAAGGCCGTAGCCGATGGAACCGAGGGAGCCGGTGACGCCGTCGGCGGCGAGGGTCTGGAGAGCGGACATGCCGGTTCTTCCTTCTCTTTCATGGGCCGGTGGGGGTTGGCCACCGGACGTCTGGGGGGTCTAAGGGGCAGTGGTACGGCTCAGTGGTGCTCGGCGAGAGCGCCCTGAATGTAGGAGCAGGCGAGGAGCACGAAGACGTACGCCTGGACGGCCTGCACGAAAAGCTCGAAGAGGATCATGACGACGGTCATGACGAAGGACACGCCGGCCGCAGGGATCATCCAGCTGTTCAGCAGGTACCAGGAGGCGACGGTGAACATCACCAGCATCAGGTGACCGGCGAACATGTTGGCGAAGAGTCGCACGGCGTGCGTGAACGGGCGGACAATCAGGTTCGAGAGGAACTCGATGAGCATGACCAGCGGCAGGACCGCGCCCAGCGACTTGTCGTAGCCCGTGACGTTCTTGAAGAAGCCGACGAAGCCGTGACGCTTGAAGGTCAGCCCGACCCAGAGGATCCAGACAAGGGCGGCGAGAACGACCGGGAAGGCGAAGACCGACGAGACCGGGAACTGGGCCAGCGGGATCACGGACCAGATGTTCATGATCCAGATGAAGAAGAAGAGGGAGACCATGAGCGGCACCCACTTCTCGCCCTCGCGCTTGCCGAGGGTCTCGTACACGATGCCGCGACGTACGAAGTCGTAGCCGGCCTCGCCGATCATCTGGATCTTGCCCGGAACGACCTTGGCCTTGCCGAAGGCGGCCCAGAAGAAGCAGACGACGAGCAGGGTGGTGATGAGGGCGAGCAGCATCACCTTGTTGAACTCGAAGCCGCCCACCGTGGCGATCGGCTTGAACAGGAAGGAGTGCAGGCCCGGAGCCGGGAAGCCACACCCGTTGTCGGACATGATCCGACAACTCCAGTCAAAGGCGAGCTGGGTCTGGTCAGCACTCACCGCGGGCTCCTTCGGCGTGACGCATGGGTACGGCAACCTCGTTGTGTCGGCGCGGCGCACGGCCGCGGATCGGCACCGGACTGGTGTTACGGATGTGGGGGCGGCTGGGGGGCATCGAGCCTCGCGTTCGAGCAGGCGTCAGCTCAGATGCCCGCGCCCGCGATGCCGCAGTTGGCACCGGACGATAGCAGGAGATCTCACGAGCCTTTATCCCGCCCCTACGCCTCACGGCTTCGACCCTGTCTTCTCGGGCTTCTCACTCTTCGCGGAGTCCGGGTCGACGTAGAAGATCTTGGCCTTCATGTGCGCGCGCGCCTGCGCCGCCATCCACACGACGGTCGCGACGACCAGCGACAAGGCGAACGTCTTCGCGTTGAAGAGGGAGGTGTCCTTGAAGACAGCGACGAAGATCAGGAGGAGCAGCAGCTGGGCGACATAGAGCATCAGCCCCATCGCCTGGAACAGCTGCGGGAGCGTTTTTGCCGTCCACTGGAGCACATAGAGGCCGGCTCCCATGAACAGGATGGCCAGCACCGTGCCGACGACCGCGCCGAGCGCGCCCTTACCCCCCGCGACCGCGGCGCTCACGGCGACGACGATCGCACCTGCGGCCGCTGTGGGCACAGCGATCCGCAAGAGGTTCCGGGCGTCATTGGACGGCATGGCGGCAACTCCGCTTTCACAGGGGGCAGGGTGTCGTCATGGACGAGCGTAGTCCCGGGCTGAGTGATCGAGACCTCACACCTACGGACCGTCGCACTCAGGTCCTTCGGTCCTATCCGGGGTTCTCGTGAACCGTATCACAAACTATTTGATGAGGTCTTTACCTGCCGGGTGTGCTTGCTGTCACACATGAGAGTGAGGGTGCGCGTCTGTGCAAAAACCGCGCCCATTTGTCTGGTATTGGGGGCAAACGTTCCCCCACGGGTTGGCAATGCTCTAGTCAGATTCTTACCTTGGCCGTCAGCAGGACGCCCCTCTTCCACCCTGCGGTGTGCTCAGCCGTAGCTTCGGTCGTCGTCACGGTCCACGAAGCGCGATCGGGCGCCGATCGCCGTCGCCCCGTGGACACCCGACACTCCGGCCGTGACGGGCGCGCGCTCGTCGTCCTCGGCGCGTTCCGGTTGCGCGGGCTTCGGGCGGTCCGCCGGCTCCGGCGTCACGACGGACTCCGGGTCCCGGCGGCGCCTGCGGTAGCGCGGGGGGACGAAGCGCTGGGCCCAGAGGGGGACGCGGGGGGTGAAGCGCGGGAGCAGGAGGAGGACCAGGCCGATCGCGCTGAGGAAGACCACGCCCAGGACGATCCACATCGACGCCGAGTTGACGGAGTACGCCAGCGCGCCGAAGCCGATCAGCGCCGACCAGAAGTACATGATCAGCACGGCCCGGCTGTGCGAGTGGCCGATCTCCAGCAGGCGGTGGTGCAGGTGGCCGCGGTCGGCGGCGAACGGGGACTGGCCGCGCCAGGTGCGGCGGACGATCGCCAGGACCAGGTCCGCGGCCGGTACGGCGATGATCGTCAGCGGGAGCAGCAGCGGGATGTAGACGGGGACCGTCTGGTGGACCGCCGCCTTCTCCGATCCCGTGAACAGCGCCAGGGCGTCCGGGTCCACCTGCCCGGTGATGGAGATCGCGCCGGCCGACAGCACCAGGCCGATCAGCATCGAGCCCGAGTCGCCCATGAAGATCCGCGCCGGGTGCATGTTGTGCGGCAGGAAGCCCAGGCACATGCCCATCAGGATGGCCGCGAACAGCGTGCCGGGAGCGGCGGCCTCGATGCCGTACGAGTACCAGATCCGGTAGGCGTACAGGAAGAACGCGCCCGCCGCGATGCACACCATGCCGGCCGCGAGACCGTCCAGGCCGTCCACGAAGTTCACCGCGTTGATCGTGATGACCACCAGGGCGACCGTCAGGAGCGTGCCCTGCCACTGGGTCAGCGCGACGTTGCCGACGCCCGGGATGGGCAGCCACAGGATCGTCAGACCCTGCATGACCATCACGCCCGCGGCGATCATCTGCCCGCCGAGCTTGATCAGCGCGTCGATCTCGAACTTGTCGTCCAGGACGCCGATCAGCCAGATCAGGGCGGCCCCGGAGAGCAGCGCCCGCGGCTCGTTCGACTTCGCGAAGACCTCGTTGAGGTTGGCCAGGTGGTCGGCGACCAGCAGGCCCGCGCACAAACCGAAGAACATCGCGATCCCGCCGAGGCGCGGAGTGGGTTCCCGGTGCACGTCCCGGGCCCGGATCTCCGGCATCGCCCCGGCCACGATCGCGAACTTGCGTACCGGCCCTGTCAGCAGATACGTCACCGCGGCCGTGATGCAGAGCGTCAGCAGGTATTCACGCACGGGCTTCCCCACAGGTCTCGCTGGCCATCACAGCCCCACACCCTAGCGACGGATGCATATGGATGAGGACTGCCGGGTAGCGACGATGGTTGCACGCGTGGCTGTGCACCCCCGTCGGCTACCCCGGCTCAGCCGGGATACGGCGGAAACTGGCCGGTGAGCGCGCGCACCTCCTCCCGTGCCGCGGCCGGCTCCGTCGCCCCACGCAGCACGCCCGCCAGCAGGGCCGCGATCCGTACCATCTCCGGCTCCCCCATCCCCTGGGTGGTCACCGCCGCCGTGCCCAGGCGCAGCCCGCGGCCGTCGCCGTGCGGCAGCACACAGCAGTCCAGCACCAGGCCGGCCGCGAGCAGCCGGCCGCGCGCGGTGCGGCCGTCCACGCCGAGCGGGGCCGGGTCCGCGGTGATGAGGTGGGTGTCCGTACCGCCGGTGGTCACCACCAGCCCCTCCGCGGCCAGGTGACCGGCCAGCACCCGGGCGTTGGCGACCACCTGGTGGGCGTACACGGTGAACGCCGGGGTCGCCGCCTCGCCGAACGCGACGGCCTTGGCGGCGATGGTGTGCATCTGGGCGCCGCCCTGGGTGAACGGGAAGACGGCCCGGTCGACGCGCTCGGCCAGCTCGCCGCCGCACAGGATCATCCCGCCGCGCGGCCCGCGCAGCACCTTGTGGGTGGTCGCGCACACGATGTCCGCGTACGGCACCGGGTTCGGCGCCGCGCCCCCGGCGACCAGCCCGATCGGATGCGCCGCGTCCGCGATGAGGTACGCCCCGACCTCGTCGGCGACCTCGCGGAAGAAGGCGTAGTCGAGGTGGCGGGGGTAGGCGATGGAGCCGCACACGAGGGCCTTGGGGCGGTGGTTTCGCGCCAGGTGGCGCACCTGGTCGTGGTCGATCAGCCCGGTCTCGGCGTCGACGCCGTAGCCGACGAAGTCGAACCAGCGGCCGGAGAAGTTCGCCGGCGAGCCGTGGGTGAGATGGCCGCCGTAGGGCAGGCCGAGGGCGAGGACGGTGTCCCCGGGGCGCAGCAGGGCCGCGTAGGCGGCCAGCACGGCGGTGGAACCGGAGTGCGGCTGGACGTTGGCGTGCTCGGCGCCGAACAGGGCCTTGGCGCGGTCGATGGCGGCCCGTTCGGCGACGTCGACGATCTCGCAGCCGCCGTGGTAGCGGGCGCCGGGGTAGCCCTCGGCGTACTTGTTGGCGAGCGGGGAGCCGAGGGCGGCGAGCACGGCCGGGGAGCAGAAGTTCTCGGCCGCGATCAGCTGGAGTGTGGTGGACTGCCGCGCCAGCTCGCCGAGCAGCAGTTCGGCCATGGCCGGGTCCTGCCGCCGCAGGACATCGGTGTCAGCGGTGGTGACCGACATGTCGGGCTCCGGGCGGTCGACGGGGACGTAGCTCCAATGTAGGCCGGGGAGGTGCGGGACGCCCGGTGTCGCCCCCCCGACGGGGCGCTCGCGCGCCCTACGTCCGCGCCGGAACCCCGGTCAGCGCCGTCACCACCGGGTCCAGGGCGTCCCGTATCTCGTCGCCGATCGAGCGGAAGAAGGTCAGCGGGGCGCCGTAGGGGTCGTACACCTCGTCCGCCTCGGCGGTCGGGGCGAGCAGCCAGCCGCGCAGCGCCGCCGCCGCGCGCACCAGCGCCCGGGCCCGCATCACCACGCCGTCCTCCAGCGGCGGCAGGGTGGCCGGATCTATCGCCCGGACCAGCCGGGTGAACTCCTTCAGGGTGAAGGTGCGCAGGCCCGCCGAGTGGCCCATGGAGATGACCTGGGCGCGGTGGTCGCGGGTCGCGGTCAGCACCAGGTCGGCCGTGATGACGTGCTCGTCGAGCAGCTCCCGGCCGACGAAGCCGGTGGCGTCCGCGCCGAACTCGGCCAGCACGGTCTCCGCGTGGGACTCCATGGGCGCGCCCTCGTGGCCCCAGGTGCCGGCGCTCTCCACGATCAGCCCGCCGCCGAGTACGCCGAGCCGCTCCGCGACGAAGTGGCGGGTCAGCCGCTCGGTGATGGGCGAGCGGCACACGTTGCCGGTGCTGACGTGCAGGATGCGGAAGGTGTCGCGGGGGAATCCGAACGTGGTCGTCTCCTCCGCGCTCCAGCCCCCGCCGCCTATGCCGCGCATGGGGGCACCCCCTGCTCGAACGGAGCCGAGAGCCTGGGGGATCCAGGGGCCGTCAATTCGCCACCTCAAGGTCGGGTACGACCTTGCGCAGCTCCTCCGCGGAGAGCGCGCCCGCGCGCAGCAGCACCGGCACCTCGCGCGAGACGTCCACGATGGAGGACGGCACGTTGCCCGGGGTGGGGCCGCCGTCGAGGTAGACGGAGACGGAGTCACCGAGCATGTCCTGGGCGGCGTCGCAGTCCTCCGGCGCCGGGTGGCCGGTGAGGTTGGCGGAGGAGACGGCCATCGGGCCGACCTCGGTGAGCAGTTCGATGGCCACGGGGTGCAGCGGCATGCGCACGGCGACCGTGCCCCGGGTGTCGCCGAGGTCCCACTGGAGGGACGGCTGGTGCCGGGCGACGAGCGTGAGGGCGCCCGGCCAGAACGCGTCGACCAGCTCCCAGGCCATCTCGGAGAAGTCCGTGACCAGGCCGTGCAGGGTGTTCGGGGAGCCGATCAGGACGGGGGTGGGCATGGTGCGGCCCCGGCCCTTGGCGGCGAGCAGGTCGGCGACGGCCTCGGAGGAGAACGCGTCGGCGCCGATGCCGTACACCGTGTCGGTCGGCAGCACCACCAGCTCGCCCCGGCGGACGGCGGACGCGGCCTCGCGCAGACCCGTCGCGCGGTCGGTCGCGTCGTTGGTGTCGTATCGCCGTGCCATGTCTAGCGGGCCTCCTCGTACACGTACTGCGGGGTTGAAGTCTGCGGGGTGCTCACGGCAGCGCCTTGCGGGCGGTGGCGAACCGCGGGCGGTTGTTCAGGTCGGGGTGGTCGGCCGCGTCGGCCCAGCCCCGCTCCTCCGTGAAGATCCACGGCACCTGGCCGCCCTGGGTGTCGGCGTGCTCGATCACGACGACCCCGCCGGGACGCAGCAGCCGGTGCGCGGTCCGCTCCAGCCCGCGGATGAGGTCGAGGCCGTCCTCGCCGGAGAACAGCGCCAGCTCCGGGTCGTAGTCGCGGGCCTCGGGGGCGACGTACTCCCACTCGGTGAGCGGGATGTACGGCGGGTTGGAGATGACCAGGTCGACCTGGCCGTCGAGGTCCGGGAAGGCGGTCAGCGCGTCGCCCTGGCGCAGGTCGACCCTGGAGCCGGCCATGTTCTTGCGGGTCCACACCAGGGCGTCCTCGGACAGCTCCACGGCGTGCACGCGCGAGCGCGGCACCTCCTGGGCGAGGGCGAGCGCGATGGCGCCGGAGCCGGTGCACAGGTCCACGATGCACGGTTCGACGACGTCCATGGCGCGCACGGCGTCTATGGCCCAGCCGACCACGGACTCGGTCTCCGGGCGGGGGACGAACACCCCCGGCCCGACCTGAAGCTCCAGGTACCGGAAGTAGGCCCGCCCGGTGATGTGCTGCAGCGGCTCGCGCTGCTCGCGCCGGGCGATGACCTCCCAGTACCGGGCGTCGAAGTCGGCGTCCTTCACGGAGTGCAGTTCGCCGCGCTTCACGCCGTGCACGAACGCGGCCAGCTCCTCCGCGTCGGTGCGCGGCGAGGGCACGCCGGCGTCGGCCAGCCGCTGGGTGGCCTGGGCCACCTCCGCGAGCAGCAGGTTCACGCGAGTCCTCCGTGTCGTACTCGTACTCGTGCTTGTGCTCGTACGTGCGTACGTGTCTTACGCGGCGGCGAGCTTCGCCGCCGAGTCGGCGTCGACGCAGGCCTGGATGACCGCGTCGAGGTCGCCGTCCAGGACCTGGTCCAGGTTGTACGCCTTGAAGCCGACGCGGTGGTCCGAGATGCGGTTCTCCGGGAAGTTGTAGGTGCGGATCTTCTCGGAGCGGTCCACGGTGCGGACCTGGCTGCGCCGGGCGTCGGCGGCCTCCCGCTCCGCCTCCTCCTGGGCCATGGCGAGCAGCCTGGAGCGCAGGATGCGCAGCGCCTGCTCCTTGTTCTGCAGCTGGCTCTTCTCGTTCTGGCAGGAGGCGACGACGCCGGTCGGGATGTGCGTGATGCGCACGGCGGAGTCGGTGGTGTTCACGGACTGGCCGCCGGGGCCGGAGGACCGGTAGACGTCGATGCGCAGGTCGTTGGGGTTGATCTCCACGTCGACCTCCTCGGCCTCCGGGGTGACGAGCACACCGGCCGCGGAGGTGTGGATGCGGCCCTGGGACTCGGTCGCCGGGACGCGCTGGACGCGGTGCACGCCGCCCTCGTACTTCAGCCGGGCCCACACGCCCTGGCCGGGCTCGATCTGCCCGCGGGCCTTCACCGCGACCTGGACGTCCTTGTAGCCGCCCAGCTCGGACTCGGTGGCGTCGATGATCTCGGTCTTCCAGCCGACGCGCTCGGCGTAGCGCAGGTACATGCGCAGCAGGTCGCCGGCGAACAGCGCCGACTCGTCGCCGCCCGCGCCCGCCTTGATCTCCAGGATGACGTCCTTGTCGTCACTCGGGTCGCGCGGGACGAGCAGCAGGCGCAGCTTCTCGGTCAGCTCCTCGCGCTGCTTCTCCAGGTCCTTGACCTCGGCGGCGAAGTCGGGGTCGTCGGCGGCCAGCTCGCGCGCGGTCTCGATGTCGTCGCCGGTCTGCTTCCAGGAGCGGTACGTGGCGACGATCGGGGTCAGCTCGGCGTAGCGCTTGTTCAGCTTGCGCGCGTTCGCCTGGTCGGCGTGGACCGACGGGTCGGCGAGCTTCTTCTCCAGATCGGCGTGCTCGGCGACGAGTTCCTCGACGGCCTCGAACATCTTGGGCTCCTGTACTGCGGTGAAGGGAAGGGCGGGCGACCAAAAACGCCGGTCCCGGGCACACCCCGGTGAGGGCGTGACCGTGGACCGGCGATCTGGGGCTCGCTACTTCTTGGAGCCGGCGGCAGCCTTGCCGAAGCGGGCCTCGAAGCGGGCCACACGGCCACCGGTGTCGAGGATCTTCTGCTTGCCCGTGTAGAACGGGTGGCACTCGGAGCAGACCTCGGCCCGGATGGTGCCGGACTCGATGGTGCTACGGGTGGTGAACGACGCGCCGCAGGTGCAGCTGACCTGCGTCTCGACGTACGCGGGGTGGATGTCGCGCTTCAAGGTGTCTCCTAGGTTCCGGGAGGGCGCCGGGTCGCCGCCGCGGGATGCGGGAGCGTGAACCGGAGCCGACGTACCAGTCTGCCAGGACTGGGGCCATCCTCCCAAACCGGGGGTGCGGTTGTTCTATTCCTGCGGGTGGGTGGGTGTGTGCGCCTACGGGGGTGCCGCTCGATCGTCGTTCGCGGGTGCGGGTGCGATGTGGCTCGTCGCGCGGTTCCCCGCGCCCCTACGGGGCGCTTACGACGCCCTTGGCTTCGCCCGTGGCCGTGCCCGCCGTGGCCGACTTCGGGATCGGGCGGTCGGCCTTCAGGGCGTCCCACACCAGCTGGGCCTTGTCCTTCGCCAGCAGGACCCGGTTGGGGTTGGCCGGGTCGTACTGGACGGGCATCGTGACCATCTTCATCTGGGAGGAGCTGATGCCCTTGAGCCCGTTGGCGAAGTCGATCAGGGAGTTGACCGAGCCGAGTTCGGAGTCGGTGGTGACGGCCTTGGTGGCGGTGTCGGCGAGGTCGTACAGCTTCTTCGGGTTCGTGAAGACGCCGACGTGCTTGACCTGGTCGATCAGCGCCTTGATGAAGGCCTGCTGGAGCTGGATGCGGCCCAGGTCGGAGCCGTCGCCCACGCCGTGCCGGGTGCGGACCAGGCCGAGGGCCTGTTCGCCGTCGAGGGTGTGGGGTCCGGCCTTGAGGTTCAGGTGGCTCTGGGGGTCCTTGATGTCCTTGGTGGTCGTCACCCGGACCCCGCCGAGGTCGTCGATGAGCTTCTGGAAGCCCTCGAAGTCGACCTCCAGGTAGTGGTCCATGCGGATGCCGGTGATCGACTCCACGGTCTTCACCGCGCAGGCCGCGCCGCCGGTGGAGTACGCCTCGTTGAACATCACGCCGGACGCTGCGGGGTGGGTGGTGCCCTTGGTGTCGGTGCACCGGGGCCGGTCGACCAGGGTGTCCCGGGGGATGGAGACCACGCTGGCCTTCTTGTGGCCCTCGTAGACGTGGACGATCATCGCCGTGTCCGAGCGGGCGCTGCCGTCGTCGGCACCGCCGCCGAGTTTCTTGTTCTTGCCGGCGCGGGTGTCCGAGCCCAGGACCAGGATGTTCTCGGAGCCGTTGTCGATCTTCGTGGGCCGGTCGCTGCCGAGGGCCTGGTTGATGTCGACGCTGTGCAGGTTGCCGTTGAGCTTGAAGTACAGGTACCCGGCGCCGGCCCCGCCCAGGACGACCACGCCCGCGGCCGTCCAGGCCGTCGCGCGCAGGGCCTTGCGGCCCGTGCTGGGGGCCTTGCGGCGGCGGCCCTTGCCCCGGCGGCGCGGGGTCGTGCCCGGCTCGGTTATGGCGGGCTGGGGCTGCGTGCTCTCGGCGGCCACATCGCTCCTAGGTCTCGGCGGTCGGATACCCCCTGCGGTCAGGGTCGGGCGCGGTCGTCACCGCTCCATCGTCGCTCCGCCCGGTCAGACGGAGAAACTCGGGAAAGGGTTGCACAACGCACAGTGCCCACCGCGTGCGGCGATGGGCACGGTGCGTAGTCGCTCAGTCCGCGCGGACCGCGTTCACCTGCGGGTTCAGCCCCACAGGTCGTACGCCTGGAAGCCGGTGCCGGCCGAGACCCTTGTGGCAAAGATCTCGCTTGTGGCCTTTCCGGTGCCCTTGTACAGGTACAGGGTGCCGCCGGAGGTGCGGGCCAGGAAGTCGGCCCTGCCGTCCCCGCTCACGTCGCCGACCGCGTCGAAGGCGTTGTAGCCGGTCCAGGCGCTGCGCACCTTGATCCGGGTGGCGAAGGCGCCGGTGCCGGACTTCCCGGTCCCCTTGTACAGGTACAGGTCGCCGGTGCTGGACTTGCGGGCGAGCAGGTCGGCCTTGCCGTCGCCGGTGAAGTCGCCGTGCCCGCGCACCATGTTGTACTGGTTCCAGCCCGCACCGACCTGCACCCGGGAGCCGAAGGTGCCGTTGCCCTTGCCCGGGTAGATCCACAGGGTGCCGCCGGAGTCCACGGAGAGCACGTCGGGCAGGTAGTCGCCGGTGACGTCGCCCGGGGTGACGATCCGGGTCCGGGTCTTCCAGCCGGTGAAGATCTTGGTGGTGGCCCAGGAGCCGCTCGTGCGGGCGCTGTTGAGCACGAAGTGGTCCCAGTAGACGTCACCGGTCGAACCGACCCGGTAGACCAGGTCCTGGTAGCCGTCCCGGTTGAGGTCCGTCTGCAGCACCAGGTTGACGCCGCTCCAGTCGCCCCAGGAGACCCGGGCGCCGAACGAGGTGCCGCTCGAGTCCTTCTCGTAGCCGGTCTTCGTGGAGGAGGCCCGCAGGAACAGGTCGGCCTTGCCGTCGGGCTTGTTGTTGAACAGGCTCAGGTTGGTGTCGTCGATCTGGGGATAGGCGGAGCCGACGTAGGCGCCGACCCGGGTGAAGACGCTGTAGTAGCCCTTCTCCACACAGTCCCGGATGCCCCAGGAGACCACTCCGGCGAGACGGCCGCCCACCACGAGCGGGCCGCCGGAGTCGCCGTTGCAGGTCGCGCTGGTACCGGTGTCGCTTCCGCTCTGCGTGCCCGCGCAGACCATGCGCCCCGCGACGTAGGCGGAGCCGTAGACGCCGGAGCAGGTGCTGTCGGACCGCAGGGTCAGCGTGGCCGTCTTGAGCGTCGGGGAGATGTCCTGGCTGGTGGAGCTGGTACGGCCCCAGCCGTAGACCTTCGCCTGGGTGCCGGCCGCGTACGAGGCGGTGTCGCCGGAGGTGACCAGGCGGATCGGCGTGGCCTTGACCGGGACGGCCAGGGTGAGCAGGGCGAGGTCGCCCTCGTACTTCCCCGTCTCCTTGTCCACCGGGTCGTAGCCCGGCTGCCACCACTGGCGCAGCACGGCCGTGGCCTGGCCGCCGTGCAGGTCCGTGGTACCGGCGGAGTCGGTGGTGGGCAGCTGGTCGGTGCCCGTGACGACGGTGCCGTGGGCCTGCCAGCTGTAGTTCCTGTTGTCCTCCCGGACACAGTGGGCGGCGGTCAGGATCTTCGTCGGCGCGACGACCGTGCCACCGCAGAAGAAGCTCACGTCGTCACTGGTGTCGGTGGTGTTCTTGTCGTCGTAGTACCAGAGCTGGGCCATCCAGGGCGCCGAGGAGATGGTGGCCTGTCCGCCACCGATGATCTTCGGGGACACGGCCGAGGGGCTGCTGCTCTTGGCCGGCCGGTCGGTGCCGAGGGCCCCGGCGATCCGCTTCTCCAGCGTGGCCTGGGACGGCTGGCCGACGACGGGTTCGGCCGTGGGCTCCGGCAGCGCCGTGGCCGTGCCGGCAAAGGTGGTGAGCAGCGCGGCGGCCAGACCGGCAGCGGCAAGGGGCAGGGCACGGCGTATCCGCCGTCTGCGCCGCCCGGGCAGGGGCATGGGCAAGGGGGTCCCCCCAGGGAGAGGTGTGAACGAGGGGACGCATGGGGCGTCCCGTACCTCTCAGCGCCAGAAGCCCGCCCCCCGTCACTGGTGGACAGGGGGCGGGCTTCCGTTCCTCGGGACGAACCGTCAGTCGCCGTTGCCGGGCGCCGGCGTCGTCTTCTGGATCTGCATCAGGAACTCGACGTTCGACTTGGTCTGCTTCATCTTGTCGAGAAGCAGCTCGATCGCCTGCTGCTGGTCGAGCGCGTGCAGCACCCGGCGCAGCTTCCAGACGATGCCCAGCTCCTCGGCGCCGAGCAGGATCTCTTCCTTACGGGTACCGGACGCGTCCACGTCCACCGCCGGGAAGATGCGCTTGTCGGCGAGCTTCCGGTCGAGCTTCAGCTCCATGTTGCCGGTGCCCTTGAACTCCTCGAAGATCACCTCGTCCATGCGGGACCCGGTGTCCACGAGCGCCGTGGCCAGGATGGTCAGCGAGCCGCCGTCCTCGATGTTCCGCGCCGCACCGAAGAACCGCTTCGGCGGGTAGAGCGCGGTCGAGTCGACACCACCGGACAGGATGCGGCCGGAGGCCGGCGCCGCCAGGTTGTAGGCGCGGCCCAGACGCGTGATCGAGTCGAGCAGCACGACCACGTCGTGGCCCAGCTCGACCAGTCGCTTGGCCCGCTCGATGGCCAGCTCGGCGACGGTCGTGTGGTCCTCGGCCGGGCGGTCGAAGGTCGAGGAGATGACCTCGCCCTTGACCGACCGCTGCATGTCGGTGACCTCTTCCGGACGCTCGTCGACGAGGACGACCATCAGGTGGCACTCGGGGTTGTTGTGCGTGATCGCGTTGGCGATCGCCTGCATGATCATGGTCTTGCCGGTCTTCGGCGGGGCCACGATCAGACCGCGCTGGCCCTTACCGATCGGCGAGACCAGGTCGATGATGCGGGTGGTGAGCACGCCCGGGTCGGTCTCCAGACGGAGCCGGTCCTGCGGGTAGAGCGGGGTCAGCTTGTTGAACTCCGGGCGGCCGCGGCCGTGTTCGGGCGCCATGCCGTTGACGGAGTCCAGGCGGACCAGCGCGTTGAACTTCTCGCGGCGCTCGCCCTCCTTCGGCTGCCGGACCGCACCGGTGACGTGGTCACCCTTGCGCAGGCCGTTCTTGCGGACCTGGGCGAGGGAGACGTACACGTCGTTCGGGCCCGGCAGGTAGCCGGAGGTCCGGATGAAGGCGTAGTTGTCGAGGATGTCCAGGATGCCCGCGACGGGGATCAGGACGTCGTCCTCGGCGAGCTGCGGCTCGGCGATCTCGTCACGGCCGCGACGGCCCCGGCGGTCGCGGTAGCGGCCACGACGGCCGCGCCGGCCGCCCTCGAAGTCGTCGTCGTCCTGCTGGCGGTCCTGCCGGCCGCCCTGCTGCTGGCCCTGCTGCTGACGCTGCTGGCCGCCCTGCTGCTCGTCGCCCTTGTTACGGCGGTCACGGTCCCGGCCGCGCTCGCGGCGGTCCCGGCGGCCACGGCCCTCGCCGTCACCGGCGTCGCCCTTGGCCTCGCCCTGCTGCGGCTGCTGCTGCGCGGGCGTCTCGGCCTTGGCCTCGCTCTTGGCCTCGGCGGCGACGGTCTCGGCGCTGCTCGCGGCCGGGCTGCCCGCGTCGGCGGTGGCGCGGCGGCGCCGGCGCTCGGTCGGGGCGTCGTCCGAGGCGGGCTGGCCGGGGATCTCGATCTGCTGCTGGGCCACGGCCTTCTCGGCGGGAGAGTCAGCAGCCTTCCCCGCCTTCTCCGCCTTCTTCTCGGCGTCCTCGCCGGTACGGGCCTTGGAGGTGGCCCGGCGCTTCGGCTTGGTCTCGGTGGCGGTGTCGGCCTTGGCGGCGGCGGGGGCTCCCCCGGCGGCCTGGGCCTCCTTGATGACCTCGATCAGCTGGCTCTTGCGCATCCGCGCGGTGCCCCTGATCCCGAGGCCCGAGGCGACCTGCTGCAGCTCGGCCAGCACCATGCCCTCGAGGCCGGTACCGCGGCGCCGCCGGGAGCCGGCACCGGTGGCAGGCGCGGAGGCGTCCGTGGCGGGCGCGGCAGCGGTCTCCTCGACACGTGCGCCCATCAGATCGGTGGTGTCGCTCACGAAGGGTCCTTCCCTGGAGCGGACGTCGGCCTGTCTGGCTCGGCGACCGGTTGTGCTGTCCGGCTACGGTCCTGTCTTCTGTGAACCGTGCCGGGGCGGTGGTCCGCCAAAGCGGCGGAAGAAATGTGCGGTGATGGCGCTTCCGCGAGCCGTGGCACCCAGTGTCACGTGGCGTGGTAGCACCGGTTCCGGAGCTCCCCCAGAGGGGGTACCCCCACCGGCGGCCCGCTCAGTGCCCGCATCCGACGTACTGCCCAGGTACGACGCAAGGAACACGGAGTGGCGCGGGAGGCTCCCGGAAGAATGTCTGTCCCGGACGGGGACACGAGGCACCTCGCCATGGTGGGGTCGGGTGCAGACTTGAGGTTAACACTACCGGATCCAACAAACATTCCCCCTCTCCAAATCCGGCAACCGTGTGTCAGGTCGCAAGCGGCAGCACGCTCGCTCCCTGGACGTCCAGGCTCAGCCGGTTGGCGGCCCAGTCGGCGCCGGCCAGGGCCTCCACCTTGTCGGCGGTGCCGGCGTCGGCGAGGGCCATGACGGTGGGCCCGGCACCCGAGATCACGGCCGGGATGCCGTCGGCGCGCAGCCGCTCCACCAGCGCGGCGCTCTCCGGCATGGCCGGGGCCCGGTACTCCTGGTGGAGGCGGTCCTCGGTGGCCGGCAGCAGCAGCTCGGGGCGCCTGGTCAGGGCCTCGACGAGCAGGGCGGCGCGGCCCGCGTTCGCGGCGGCGTCGACGTGCGGCACGGTGCGCGGGAGCAGGCCGCGCGCGGTCTCGGTCAGGACCGGCTTTCCGGGCACGAAAACCACCGGAACGATGGAATGGTGCGGCTCCATCCTGATGGCCCGGGCGGCGCCGGCCTCCATCCAGGACAGGGTGAAGCCGCCGAGCAGACAGGCGGCCACGTTGTCCGGGTGGCCCTCGATCTCGGTGGCCAGTTCCAGCAGCGCGGCGTCGTCCAGGCGGGTCTCGCCGCCTATGGTCACGGCGCGGGCGGCGACGATGCCGGCGCAGATGGCGGCGGAGGAGGAGCCGAGGCCACGGCCGTGCGGAATGCGGTTGGCGCAGACGATCTCCAGGCCGCGGGGCTGCCCGCCCAGCAGATCGAAGGCGGTGCGCAGGGAGCGGACGAGCAGGTGGCTCTCGTCCCGCGGCAGGGTCTCGCTGCCCTCGCCCGCGATGTCGATGTGCAGCCCGGAGTCGGCCACCCGGACGACCACGTCGTCGTAGAGCCCCAGCGCGAGGCCCAGGGCGTCGAAGCCCGGGCCGAGGTTGGCGCTGGTGGCGGGGACGCGCACCCGGACGGCGGCGGCGCGGAACGCTGGACCGGCCATCGCTCGTTGACTCTCCTTGAGCTGCGTGACTGTCGAAGACACTCGATACGTACGGGAGACCCTCGGCCGCGCAGACGGCGCGGCGCGGCGCCGCCCATGTGCGAGGGCATATGCAATGGGCGGGTTTCGATACAGCCTATCGAAGGAAGCTTCCGTGGCGACATAGGGCGCACAGGAGGCGCACGATGCGTGTCGTAAGCCCCCTGTGCTCCCTGTCAGGGAAAACCCGGCTGCGGGGCGCTCAGGCGAGGCCGAGGCGCTCGGCGGCGGTGGCCGCGTCGACCGGGACGGTGACCGGCTGCGGGGCACCGGCCACGGCCCAGTCGGGGTCCTTCAGGCCGTTGCCGGTGACGGTGCACACGATGCGCTGGCCGGGGTCGACCTTGCCCTGCTCGGCGGCCTTGAGCAGACCGGCCACCGAGGCGGCGGAGGCGGGCTCCACGAAGACGCCCTCCTGCGCGGCCAACAGGCGGTAGGCCCGCAGGATTTCACGGTCCGTCACCTCGTCGATGGCGCCGCCGGACTCGTCCCGCGCGGCCAGGGCGTGCTGCCAGGACGCGGGGTTGCCGATGCGGATGGCGGTGGCGATGGTCGACGGGTCCTTGACGACCTCGCCGCGCACGATCGGGGCGCTGCCGGACGCCTGGAACCCCCACATGCGCGGGGTCCGGGTGGCGATGCCGTCGGCGGCGTACTCCGTGTAGCCCTTCCAGTAGGCGGTGATGTTGCCCGCGTTGCCGACCGGGAGGACGTGGATGTCGGGCGCGTCGCCGAGCATGTCCACGATCTCGAAGGCGGCCGTCTTCTGGCCCTCGATGCGCACCGGGTTGACCGAATTCACCAGCGCGACGGGGTAGTTCTCGCTCAGTTCGCGCGCCAGCGTGAGGCAGTCGTCGAAGTTGCCGTCGACCTGGAGGATCTTCGCGCCGTGCACGAGGGCCTGGCCCATCTTGCCGAGGGCGATCTTGCCCTGCGGCACGAGGACGGCCGACACCATGCCGGCCCGCACCGCGTACGCGGCGGCCGAGGCGGAGGTGTTGCCGGTGGAGGCGCAGATGACAGCCTTCGCGCCCTCCTCCTTGGCCTTGCTGATGGCCATGGTCATGCCCCGGTCCTTGAAGGACCCGGTGGGGTTCGCGCCTTCCACCTTCAGGTGGACCTCACAGCCCGTGCGCTCGGAGAGCACCTGCGCGGGCACGAGGGGCGTGCCGCCCTCGCGGAGCGTCACGACCGGCGTGGTGTCGGAGACCGGCAGCCTGTCCCGGTACTCCTCGATGATTCCGCGCCACTGGTGGGTCATTGCTGGTTACTCTCCTTCAACCCGCATGATGCTGGCGACACCCCGCACGGTGTCGAGCTTGCGCAGTGCCTCGACGGTCCCGGAGAGGGAGGCGTCCGAGGCCCGGTGGGTGACGACGACGAGGGAGGCCTCGCCGTCCTTGCCCTGCTGCCGAACGGTGTCGATCGACACGCCGTGTTCGGCGAAGACGGTGGCGACCTGGGCGAGCACACCCGGTTTGTCGGCCACGTCCAGGCTGATGTGGTACCGGGTGACGACCTGGCCCATCGGGGAGACGGTCAGGTCGGCGTAGGCCGACTCACCGGGCCCGGTGGTGCCGCTCAGCCGGTTGCGGCAGACGGCGACGAGGTCGCCGAGCACGGCCGAGGCGGTGGGCGAACCGCCGGCGCCGGGGCCGTAGAACATCAGCTGCCCGGCGGCGTCGCTCTCCACGAAGACGGCGTTGTAGGCGCCGCGGACGGAGGCGAGCGGGTGGGTCAGCGGGATCATCGCGGGGTGCACGCGCGCGGTGACGGAGGTGCCGTCCGCGGACCGCTCGCAGATGGCGAGCAGCTTGATGGTGCAGCCCATCTCCTTGGCGGAGCGGAAGTCGGCGGCGGTGACCTCGGTCATGCCCTCGCGGTAGACGTCGTCCAGGCGCACGCGGGTGTGGAAGCCGATGCCGGCGAGGATGGCGGCCTTGGCGGCGGCGTCGAAGCCCTCGACGTCGGCGGTCGGGTCGGCCTCGGCGTACCCCAGGGCGGTGGCCTCGTCGAGGGCCTCCTGGTACCCGGCGCCGGTGGTGTCCATCTTGTCGAGGATGAAGTTGGTGGTGCCGTTGACGATGCCGAGCACCCGGTTGACCTTGTCGCCGGCGAGCGACTCGCGCAGCGGCCGGATCAGCGGGATGGCGCCGGCGACGGCGGCCTCGTAGTAGAGGTCGCGGCCGTGCTGCTCGGCGGCGGCGTGCAGGGCGGCCCCGTCCTGGGCGAGCAGGGCCTTGTTGGCGGAGACGACGGAGGCGCCGTGCTCGAAGGCGGTGGTGATGAGCGTCCGGGCCGGCTCGATGCCGCCGATGACCTCGACCACGACGTCGATGTCCCCGCGTTTGACGAGGGCGGTGGCGTCGGTGGTGACCAGGCCCGGGTCGATGCCCTCGCGCACCTTGCCGGGCCGCCGTACGGCGACACCGGCCAGCTCGACCGGGGCCCCGATCCGGGCGGCGAGGTCGTCGGCGTGCGTCGTCATGATGCGCGCCACCTCTGAGCCGACCACTCCACAGCCCAGCAGCGCCACCTTCAGCGGACGCGTACGCATCATCCGACCTCGTTTCCTCATACCGTCTACGGTTGGTCCAGTCTCACTCACCGGACGGGAGTTTCTACCCTTCGTCCGGATCGTGAGACATCTATTTCATTTTCACGGGGGCGGAAGACCGCAGATCTTCCGCCGCCCGGGGTCTTGCGGGGGTGCGGGTCACCCGACGTCGAGACGCAGGAGGTCCTCCTCCGTCTCCCGCCGGACGATCACCCGGGCGTCGCCGTCGCGCACGGCGACGACGGGCGGCCGGAGCACGTGGTTGTAGTTGCTGGCCATGGACCGGCAGTACGCGCCGGTGGCCGGTACGGCGATGAGGTCGCCCGGCGCCAGGTCGGCCGGCAGGAACGCGTCCTTGACCACGATGTCCCCGCTCTCGCAGTGCTTGCCGACGACGCGGGCGAGCATGGGCTCGGCGTCGCTGCTGCGGGACACCAGGGCGACGCTGTACTCGGCGTCGTACAGCGCGGTGCGGATGTTGTCCGACATGCCGCCGTCGACGGAGACGTAGGTGCGCAGCCCGTCCAGCGGCTTGACCGTGCCGACCTCGTACAGCGTGAAGGCGGTGGGGCCGACGATGGCGCGGCCGGGCTCGACGGAGATGCGCGGGGTCCTGAGGCGGGCGGCCTCGCACTCGCGGGTGACGATCTCGGTGAGCGCCTTGGCGATCTCGTGCGGCTCACGCGGGTCGTCGGCGCTGGTGTACGCGATGCCGAGGCCGCCGCCGAGGTCGATCTCGGGCAGCTCGACCCCGTGCTCGTCGCGGATGTCCTTGAGCAGCCCGACGACCCGGTGGGCGGCCACCTCGAACCCGGACATGTCGAAGATCTGCGACCCGATGTGGCTGTGGATCCCGATCAGTTCGATCCCGTCGAGCTGGAGCGCCCGCCGCACGGCCTCGGCGGCCTGCCCGCCGGCGAGCGGGATCCCGAACTTCTGGTCCTCGTGGGCGGTCGCGATGAACTCGTGGGTGTGCGCCTCGACGCCGACGGTGATACGAATCTGCACCCGCTGCCGCTTGCCGAGTTCCTGGGCGATGTGGGCGACGCGCACGATCTCCTGGAAGGAGTCGAGCACGATCCGCCCGACCCCTTCGCCGATCGCGCGGCGGATCTCCTCGGGGGACTTGTTGTTGCCGTGGAAGGCGATGCGCTCGGCGGGCATCCCGGCGGACAGCGCGGTGGCCAGCTCGCCGCCGGAGCACACGTCGAGGTTGAGCCCCTCCTCGTTCAGCCACCGCACGACGGCCCGGGAGAGGAAGGCCTTCCCGGCGTAGAAGACATCGGCGTCCGGGCCGAACGCGGTGCGCCAGGCACGCGCGCGGGACCGGAAGTCGGTCTCGTCGAGGATGTAGGCGGGGGTGCCGAACTCCTCGGCGAGCCGGGTGACGGGAATCCCCGCGACGCTCACCACACCGTCGTCGCCGCGCGTGACGGTCTCGGCCCACACCTTCTGGTCCAGGGCGTTGAGGTCGGCGGGCGGCGCGGAGTAGTGCCCCTCGGGCAGGACGTCGGCGTGGCGGGGCCCGGCGGGATGGGCGGAACGGCTCATGACGTGGCTCTCAGACTCTCTGTCTCTCTCCGGGGCGCATCTGCTCGCGGCCTCAGAGATGTTCGGGTGCGTCGATGCCGAGCAGGGACAGGCCGCCGGCCAGCACCGTCCCGGCGGCTTCGGCGAGGGCCAGCCGGGCCCGGTGGGCGGCCGAGGGTTTCTCCTCGCCTACGGGAAGCACGGAAGGCAGCAGGGGCAGCACGGCATCGGCGACGGTGACGAGATGCCGGGCGAGCCGGTCCGGGGCACGGTGGGTGGCGGCCCCGGCGAGGATGCGGGGGTGGTCGGCGAGGGGGGTGAGC
>NZ_MUMF01000186.1 GCF_002155905.1 Streptomyces tricolor
CGCCCGCTCCGTCGCACACGACGACGACCAGTGGACCGGTGGCGCCCCGCAGGAGCGGGCGCCGCCCGTGAGGACGAGGGCGTCACCGGTGACACTGCGTCCGTCGGCGAGCGCGGCCACGACCGATTCCCCGTGCTGGGTGCAGCCGACCACGCGGCTGTCCGTGCACAGCTGGACGGCATCCAGGTCCCAGCAGGCTTCGAGCAGCGGTTCGTACACATCCAGCCGGTGAGCCGTCGCGTGCGCCGCGTGGCTCCGCCCGTGACAGGCGGGCAGCGGCACCGAGGTGACCAGCTCCCCGGTCGAGCCGTCCATGATGCGGAATTCGTTGATCGTCAGGGACCGTTCGCGCACCGCGTCGCCGACGCCGAGCCGGTCCAGGAGCCGGAAGGCCTGCGGTGCCAGCCGGACCCCCGCTCCGCTCTCGGTGAAGACCGGCCGCTGCTCCAGTACGAGAACGTGATGACCTCTCTGTCCCAGAGCGACCGCTGCGGCCAGGCCGCTGATGCCACCGCCGGCAACCAGAATTCGCATGGCTCGATGATGGTTCCCGGTCGGTGGCAGGAGCGACGAGATCAAGGTGCTTGTGTCAGAACCTCGTGGAGAGGTGACACAAACCGAAGAAGAATGTTTAAACAACGCGGCGTCCGTTTTGTGGCGTTACGCCGAGTAGCCCATGCGCTCCATGGAGCCCATGCACTGACTCCACGGACGGACACGGGCCCGCTGCGCGGCGACCACTTGGGCGACGTGCGCCGCCGCCGCCAAGGTCATGTGCCGGTGCCAGCCGTCAGAGCTTCGCCCCTCGTAGTCGAGCGTGCCCACATGTGACGCGGAATTGGCGAAATCCCGCTCTACGCGCTGCGGGAACTTGGCCAGCCGCAGCAGGACCCCCAGCGGCGTCGCCGTCAGGTTGGTCAGCCAGCAGTGGACCGGCTGCCCCTGCCCGCTGTCCCACTGGCCCACCAGCAGCAACGGGTGGTCGGCCCACTCCACGCGCACGCCGGCGACCAGGCTCCTGCGTACGACGCCGGTCGCCGGGTCCGTCCACTCCGCCGGCCGCCGGAGCATGCGGTTCAGCTGGAGCAGACGGGAGGCGGGAAGCGGACGGCGTCCCCGCCCCGGCCCCTGCTCCAGCACCGGCAGGTCGGCGGGCACGGCGGACAGCAGCGGCGCGCCCGCCCGCATGTACCGGTCGAAGACCGGACGCAGGTCGGCCCCCGGGAGGTCCAGGACGACCGGGCGGGGCCCGACCGTGCTCGGGTCGGCTCCCAGGGTCGCCGCCGCCACGCACTCGGCGACCTCCTCGCCGGAACGCAGCAGGTTCCACTTCACCGGCACGGTGACGTCCTTGGCCACGCCCCATACCCCGATGGCCTGCCGGCCGCCCCGGGGGATCGGCTGCGCGTGCGCCACCCAGGCGGCGAACCGCAGCTCCCTGTCGGCGTGGCGCTGGAGCGCCCTGCTGACGGGCTTCCAGTCCCACGTGGAGGAGGCGATGAAGTGGTGCAGGCTCTGCGCCAGTTCGGGGCCGCCGACCTGCGCGGCGATGTTCCTGACCGACTTGCGCCCCTCCGCCGCGATCAACCCGCGGAGATACTGGGCCCCCTTGGTCCGCTGATCGCTGCGGGACAGCCCGGCGAAAAGCACCTCGGTCAGCTCGTCCAGGACACTGCTGTGCATCAGGCCGGCCGGCACGGACGGTCGTGGCCCGACAGGCCTCGCGGTGCGTACGGCATGCGGAACGCGGCGCACGAGAATCTCCCCCAATGATGGTCTTGTCGTTCCGGATGTGGCTCGCCGAGCTCCTCAGAGGGCCTGTGTACGACCGTCCTGCGCGCCGTCGCGCACGTCGCTCAGGGTGACGACGCAGGTGAAGATCTCCTCGTCGTTCTGCCGGGCGGTGACCAGGACCCGCCGGGGGCCGGCCGCGCCCCCGGACAGCGGGCGGGCGTCGATCCAGCACGGCGCGTCCAGCTCCGCATAGCGGATGAACGTGGTTTCCATGCCGGTGACGACGGTCGGACGAGAGGCTGCGGTGGCGTGCGCGGCCTGCCGTGCCGCCTCCAGCAGCAGCATGCCCGGAACATGGTCGACCGGGTGGTCGAAGAGGATCGGGTGGGACGTGTCCGCCCGCAGCTGCCACCGGTTGTCACCGCCGGCCGGAGAGAGCACGACGTCCTCGGCGCGCTCCCTCGCCACCACGCTCGCGGGGGCAGGGGACGGTACGGGCAGGGCGCGGGCGTTGGCGAGGCCGATGTCAGCGTACGCCCCGCGGAGCCGGGCGTACACGGCGCGATTCTGGATGGTGAAGTGCGTCCGGGCGCCGCCCAGCCGGCAGCCCTCCCGCCAGGCCTCCGCCGTCAGCACCACGGCCGCCGCGCTCTGCCTGCGGTACCGCACATCGGTGCAGGTGATGCGCAACTCCACCTCGGCGGGCCGCCCTTCGGAGCGCAGCGCCCCGGGTTCGAGGTCCCACTGGAACCTCTCCCAGAGCAGCTGATGGCCGAGCGGCACCTGGTACGCGGCGTGCGACAGCAGCGGCAGCGTCTGGCGGACCGTTTCGCTCAGCAGCAGCGGGTCGTGCAGCCCGTGGCGGATCGCGTAGAAGTCATGGGACCGGGGCCAGCGGGCGCGTACGGTGAAGGTGTCGGGCGCGGTCCGGCACCAGCCGGTGAGAAGGACTTCCGCCGGGTTCGCCTTGTGGGTGTACGCCTGCGGCACAGGCGTGCACGGTACGGATGCCTCATCGTGGGCAAGCTGAAGCGACGGCACGGCAGTTCTCCCCCTACTGACTGGCTCTCATGCGAGCGCGCACTGGTGCTGCACAGCGCGACCCGCATAACATAACGACTATTATTCTTGTTTGTCGAGAGGGAAAAAGTGCAGGTGGATCGGACCGCGCGGCCCATGCAGCAGCGTGCCGTGCGTACGCGAGAGGTGCTTCTCAGGGCTGCCGCGGAGGTGTTCGACGAGGTGGGCTACACCCGGGCGAGCATCACCAGCATCGTCGACCGGGCGGGGCTGACCGCCGGTGCCGTGTACTTCCACTTCAAGTCGAAAGAGGGCCTCGCCCGCGCCGTGATCCATGAACAGGCGGCGGATCTGCAGTTCCCCCAGGGGGAGCCCGGACTCCAGCGCCTGATCGACATGACCGACTACCTGGCCGTGGAGATGCAGCAGAACACGCTGCTGCGCGCAGGCGTCCGGCTCGCCGTCGAGCAGAACGAGGCCGACCTCCACGAGTACGCGATCTACGAGTGGTGGACCGAGCGCTTCCGCGAGGAACTGGTCGCCGCGCGGGCCAGGGGCCAACTGCTCCCGTCGGCCGACGAGTCCGCGTTCGCCTCCCTGCTGGTCGCCGCGTACACCGGTACGCAGATCATGTCGCAGCTCTCCACCAAGCGGGCCGACCTGCCGGGGAGGATCTCGGCCATGTGGCGCTGCCTGCTGCCCGCGCTGGCCCCCGCCGACGTCATCCGGCAGATCACGACCTCCGCCACCGCCACGGAGGCCAGAGCGTGAGACGACTGCGGGTCGTCCTCACCGGGGGGACCGGATTCATCGGGTCGAGGGTCCTCCAGCGGTTGCTGGACCCGGAGCGGACGGGCCGCCCGGTCGAGGTGCGCGCGCTCGCGCGCACCGAGCCGTCCTCGCCCGCCGCGCCCGGCCTGTCCTGGCTGCCCGCGGACCTGGCCCGCCCGGCATCGCTGCGCGGCGCCGGCGAGGGCGCGGACGTCCTGGTCCACCTCGCCTCACGGATCTCGGGCAGCGAGGACGAGTGCGCGGCCGTGAACGTCCACGGCACCACCGCACTCGTCGAGGAGGCCCGGCGGTGCGGCGTGGGCCGGATCGTGCAGCTGTCCACGGCGGCGGTGTACGGCCCCGGACCGCACCGCGGGATCGCGGTGGACGAGGTGGTCCCGGCGCCGGTCTCCCCCGCCAGCCGTACCCGGCTGCGGGGCGAGCGGGCGGCCGTGGCCGCGGGGGGAACCGTGCTCCGGCCGGGCCTGGTGACCGGAGCCGGCGACCGCTGGGTCGTACCGGCTCTGGCCGATCTGCGGGAACACGTGCCTGCCCGGTGGAACGGCGGCAGGGGGCTGGCGTCCATGGTGGACGTGGACGACCTGGCCCGCTTGATCGTGCGCCTCGCGACCACGCCGAAGAGGCCGCCCGGCGGGACCTTCCACGCCAGCCACCCCCGCCCGGTCCGCAACCGGGATCTGATGGCGGCGCTCGGTGACGCCAGGGTGGTGCCCCCGGCCCCGGCGGAGGACTGGCCGTGGGAGGTCTGTCTGCGGCAGCTGCGGCGCTCGCGCAGCGGGGTGAGCGAGCGTCAGTTCGAGCTGCTGGCGGGCGACCACTGGTACGCCAGCGACGACATCTGGCGGATGGCCGGGTGCCCCGCGGGTCCGGGGCCGTTGGCCCGGCTCTCGGCGGCCTCGGCGTGGTACAGGGCTCACCTCGCCGAACGGCGGGGAGCGCCGCGCGCCTGACGGCCCGCGGCGCGGACGCACCCGGGGCACGGGCGCCCGGTCCGGCCGGTTCCGCCCCCGCCCCGGGGTGCCTGAGGATCGTCAGCCCGCCACCGGCTGCCTCCGCGCCCGCTCGGCGCTCTCGTCCGGCACGCTCACGCGCGGGCCGGCCGCCGGCTTCCGGGAGCGTCCCCAGCGCCGCATCACCGGACGCTCGACGCCGATGAACAGCAGCCAGCCGCCCACCATCGACACGAGGAAGATCGCGGCCAGGATGCCGATCCCGGCGGGCGTCCCCACCCGGCCCTCGTCCATGATCATCGTGCGGACCACGTACATGACGACGTAGTGGATCACGTAGAAGCCGAAGGAGATCTCGCCCAGCCAGACGGCGGTGCGACCGCGCAGGACCGTGGGCCGTCCGGCGATGTCGACCTGCGCCACGGACGCGATGAGCAGCGCGAGGGGGATCGCCGTCACCACGTACAGGCCGTACAGCCAGGGGGCCGCCATGGCCGCGGCGTAGGACAGGGCCACCAGGGCACCGGCCGCGCCCAGCGGCAGCCGGATCCAGCGGCCGGCCAGGACCGCACGTGCCGTGATCATGCCCAGCAGGAACTCGAAGAGCCGGACCGGCGGGAAGTTGTACGCGAACCACCACTGCACGACGGACAGCGGGTACTGCTCCGGCGTCTGCGGCGAGCCGGGCAGCAGGAACTGCACGACGAGCTGAATGCCGGCCATGCCCGCCACCATGCCGCCGGCCCACAGCCACAGCTGACGCACCGGGATCTTCCGCACCAGCCTCAGGAAGAAGGGGAAGAGGAGGTAGAAGAGCAGCTCGCTGCAGAGCGACCAGCTCGGCAGGTTCACGCTGATGAACGTGTCGTGCTGCGGGAACCACGAGTGGATCAGGAACAGGTTGGGCAGCCACGCGGACGGCGGGGTGAACTGCGCGGCGAACAGCAGCATCGCCAGGGTCCACACCACGACGTGGTTCGGATAGATCTTCAGCAGGCGCCGCCGCCAGAACGAGGTGAGGGTGTCGCCGCCGCGCGACGACCACGTCAGCACGAACCCGCTGAGGATGAAGAAGAAGGACACCCCGATCCAGCCGGCCTTGCTGAACAGCCACTCGTAGCCGTGCGCGACGTCCTCGTCCGCGAACGGGCTCAACGGGAAGTTGGTCAGCGAGGAGTGGAACGCGAAGACCAGCGCGGCCGCGATGAACCGCAGGCCCGTCAGCGACGGGAGCCGGGCGGCGGTGCTGCGCGAGCCGCCGCGTATGTCACCGGCCTCCGCTGTGTCCGGCTGTCTGACGCTCGCTGTGGCTCCCATGGCTCACACGCTCCCGACCGGCTCGGCGGCGGTCTCGTCCGCGAGCTGCGCCGTCGTGCCGCGCCGCCGCTCGGAGTACGCCAGCTGTACGACGACCAGGGTGCCGAGCGCGACCAGCAGGGCCGCCGCCAGCGGCACGGCACGGACACCCAGGCCGAGATCGATGACCTCGCCGCCGTACCAGGAGCCCACGGCCGCGCCGACACCGAAGGCGGACATGTTCGCCGTGAGCGACAGCGTGGGGGCCTCGGCCGCGGTGGACAGCACCCGGGTCTGCAGGCCCGGGATCAGCGCGAAGGTGGCCACGGAGAAGAGGAAGACGAAGAGGCCGCTGAGCGCCATGACGGGGCTGACCAGCCAGTAGAGGGCGCAGGTGAGGGTCAGCAGGGCGGACAGGCCGATGATGCTGGCCATCAGGGCGCGGTCGGCCAGCCGTCCGCCGATCATGTTTCCGACGATCGACCCGACGCCGTAGGCGATGAGCAGTCCCGGCACCCAGGAGTCGGCGAAGCCGCTGACGTCCGTGAGCAGCGGCACCATGTAGGTGATCAGGGTGAACATGCCGCCCGAGCACAGGGCCGTGGCCAGCACGGTGCCCAGGACGTCCCACTTCTTGAAGACCTTCAGCTCACGCGACACACCGGAGTTGTCCGTGGCGCCCTTCGCCTTCGGAACGGTCACGAACACCAGGGCCGCGGCGGCCACGCCCAGGACCGCGATGGTGCTGAAGGTGGTGCGCCAGCCGAAGTGCTGCCCCACGAAGGTGCCCAGCGGAACACCGAGGACCGTGGCCAGGTTGATGCCGAGCTGGGTGGCGGCCACCGCGCTGCCGGCCTTCTCCTTCGGCACCATCGACCCGGCCGCGACCACGCACAGGGCGACGAACGTTCCGTGGATCATCGCGGTGATGATGCGCCCGACGACGAGAACGCCGTAGGAACTCGCGCTCGCGGACACGATGTTGCCGATGACGGAGACCACGAGCAGACCGGTCATCAGCGTGCGCCGTTCGATGCGCGTGGTCACCAGCGTGACCACCGGCCCGCCGAAAGCCATGGTGAGGGCGTACACGGCCACCAGGAGACCGGCGGTGGAGATGCTCACCGCCAGGTCGTCGGAGAGCTCGTGCAGCATGCCGCTGGGGACGAGTTCGGCTGTGCCCACGCAGAAGATGGCCAGGATCAGGCTGACTAGGCGGATAGGCATGGATTTCCTTCGGGGGTGCTGTTGGGGGGTGCTGTATGGGGGGAGACCCGCTGCCGCCGGGGTTACGGCGTCTTCTGGGTGAGCGGGGTGCCGGTGGTGCTCGTGTCGAGCGGGGGGAGGTCCGGCGACTGCTGACGGCCGCGGGCCCACATCGCCACCGAGAGCAGCAGCGCGATCGCGGTGGCGAGGGCGGCGGTCAGGGTCACGGAGCGGACCCCGAAGCCGAGGTCGATGGTCGTGCCGCCGAGCCACGCGCCCAGTCCGTTGCCGAGGTTGAAGGCGGACACGTTCGCCGACAGCGCCAGGGCCGGCGCGGCGGAGGCCACCGCGAGGATCCGCGCCTGGAGCGCCGGAATGATGGAGAAGCCGGCGGCGCCGAAGACGAAGAGCGCCACGATCGCGGGGATCTGGTGGGGTGCGGCGGCCCAGAAGAGCAGGAGCGCGGCCAGCAGGGCGGTCTGCGCGCGCAGCACGCCGCGCATGACGTTGGCGTCCGCGCCCTTGCCGCCCAGGATGTTGCCCAGGACCGAGCCGATGCCGAAGACGATGAGCAGGATGGCCACCATGGCGGGCGCGAAGTCGCCGACGTCGCGGAGCAGCGGGGCCAGGTAGGTCGACGTGGTGAAGACCGCTCCCTGGGCCAGCACGGTGATCAGCATGGAGAGCTGGAGGCTTCCCTTGCGGAACACCTTCATCTGTTCGCGCAGGGAGGCGCCCTCCTCGGCCGTGTCGCTCTCGGTGGACAGCGCGCTCGGCACGAACTTCTGGATGAGGAGGAGGCACAGCACGGCGAAGACGGTGATGTAGACGAAGGTGGACCGCCAGCCGAACTGCTGCCCGATGAACGTGCCGATGGGCGAGCCGAGCACGTTGGCGAAGTTGAAGCCCAACGCGATCTTGGCCATGGCGGTCGCCTGCTTGTCCGGCGGGGACATGAGCGCGGCGACATGCCAGGCCACGGCGGCGAAGGTGCCGTGGCTGAGCGAGGTGAAGACGCGCGCTCCCATGAGCGTCCCGTAGTTGGGGGCCAGCGCGGCGATGACGTTGCCGGCGATGAAGACGCCCATCAGGCCCAGCAGCAGCGCTTTGCGGGCCCACTTGGTGGTCAGCAGGGTGATGACCGGACCACCGATGGTCACCCCCAGCGCGTAGCCGGTGACCAGCAGACCGGCCGTCGGGATGGACACGTGCAGATCGGCCGACATCTCGGGCAGCACACCCGCGATGACGACCTCGGCAGTGCCCACACAGAAGACCCCGAGCATCAGGGCCAGGAGGGGCAGTGGCATGGCGGCCCGAGCCTTTCCTAGGAAGCCAGTGTCGATGAAGATGTATGCGATTGCATGTAGATAATGTCCGAACACGCGGGTGTGGTCAACCGTCGCAAGGAGTTACGCTGGGCGACGGGGGCAGATGGACAAGCGGGACGCTCGAAAGACTCAGTGAAGGGCCGCGTCAATGGAGACTTGGGGACCGGGGAGCGGGCGGGACGAGATTGCCCTGTGGCGGCAACTCACCCGGCTGATGGAGCAGGTCAACGCGACCGCGGGCAGGCGGCTGACCCGCAGTCACGGGGTCTCCATGAACGAGCTGCTGCTCCTGCTCTCCCTGGCGGAGCAGCGCGACGGCACGCTGCGGATGTCGGACCTCGTCAAAGGGCTGGGCGCCAACCAGCCGGCGGTCAGCCGCATGGTCGCCCGCCTGGAGGACGCCGACTGGGTGGTGCGCCGCAGCGCCCTGGACGACAAGCGGGGCGTGGACGTACAGATCACCAGCACCGGCCGGCAGCTGGCCGAGGTGGCGCAGCTGACCCTGCGCAAGGCCCTGGCGGAGGCCCTGGACGCCGCCGCGCTCAACGACTCCACCGCGTCACTGGTCGCCCGGCTGCGCTATGCGCCCGCGGTGCCGATGGACTGAGCGTCACCACCGTTCCGCGCGCGGCCCCGGCCGCAGGCTCCCGCCTGCGACCGGGGCCGCTCCGTTGTTTTCAGGACAGGCCACCCCCACCCACAAACATGCATTTGAATACATCTACTGTGACCCCGCTCACGTTGCGATGTATGCATATGACGCACTAGCGTTCGATCTCGCCGGACGGACCGGTCGACTGGTTTCTCCGTCCCGGCCCCGCACGGACCGCCGTCGCTCCCGCGGTTTCCGCCCGTCCGCGTCGCCGTGGCCACTCCGGACGTCATCGGGGTGACTCTTCCGGCCACCGCGCTGCCGCGCACCACCCAGCTCTGAGACGCTCATGGAGGTCTTGTCATGTCTGGCACCGCCCTGTCCCGCCCCGCCGGCCTGAACTCGGTCGCCGACCTGCCCAAGCCGCCCGGACTGCACTGGAACGTCCGGGCGAAGCAGCCCGTCGTCTACAGCGTCAGCATGGTGCGCGGGCTGCTGGACACCGAGAACCCCACCCTCGCCCGCGCCTGCGGCGGCGGCCAGGGGCGCCCGGTCCGCTGCCTCCTGGTGATCGACGCCGTGGTCGACACCCTCTACCACGACCGGTTCGCGGAGTACTTCGACCGCTGGCAGATCGACGCCACCTGGCAGGTCGTCCAGGGCGACGAGGACTCGAAGTACCTGGAACAGGCCGTCCGCGTCACCGAGGCCATGTCGCGCATGGGCATCCTGCGCCGGGCCGAGAAGGTGGTGGCCGTCGGCGGCGGTGTCGTCCTGGACATCGTCGGCTTCGCCGCGAGCATGTACCGGCGCGGCGTGCCCTACATCCGCATCCCCACCACGCTGGTCGGCCAGATCGACGCGGGCATCGGGGTCAAGACCGGCATCAACTACGGACACCACAAGAACCGCCTGGGGTCCTACTTCGCCCCCGAACTGGCCCTGATCGACCCGGCGTTCCTGCGCACCATCGATCCGCGGCACGTCGCCAACGGCATCGCCGAGATCATCAAGATGGCACTGGTCAAGGACGCCGCCCTCTTCGACCTCCTGGAGGCGACGGTCGGCTCCATCACCCCCGAGACCCTGGCCGGCTGCGGCTCGGCGGTGAGCGAGGTGCTGTCCCGGGCGATCTCCGGCATGCTCGACGAACTGGAGCCCAACCTGTGGGAGCAGGTGCTGGAGCGGTCCGTCGACTACGGCCACACCTTCAGCCCCTCGCTGGAGCTGCGCGCCGACCCGCCGCTGCTGCACGGTGAGGCCGTCGCCGTCGACATGGCGATCTGCCTGGCACTCGCCCACCTGCGCGGGCACCTCTCGCAGCACGACACGGACCGGGCGCTGAAGCTGATCCAGGGCTTCGGACTGCCCATCGCGCACCCCATCTTCACGCGGGAACTGCTCGAAGAGGCGCTCGCCGACGCGGTCAAGCACCGCGACGGGCTCCAGCGCGTCCCCCTCACCCGCGGAATCGGCTCGGTCGTCTTCGCCAACGACCTCACGCCGGAAGAGCTGGGCCGCGCGCTGGAGTTCGTCGACTCCTGGACGGCGAACGCGGACGGTGCGCTCGTGGGTGCGGCTGTATGACCACAGCCATCACCGTCTTCGACGTCGGCGGCACTCATATTCGACAGGCGTGGTGGCTGCGCGGGGGAGAGCTACGCACTCGGACGTCACGGCCCTCACCCAGTTTCAAACGCTTTCCCGGGGCCACCGTCGCCGAACTGCAGGACATGATGGTCCGTGACCTGTGCGACACGGTGCCGGAGACACCGGACGCCGTCGTCGGCATCTCCTTCGGAGCCGCCCTCGACCACCACTCCGGCATCGTCTACGCCTCGGCCCCGCTGTGGGGCGAGCACAGCGAGCCGTACGACCTGCGGGCGGCGCTCGCCTCGCGGCGGCCCGACGTCCGCTGGCACATCGTCAACGACGTCACGGCCGCGCTCCTGCACGCCGCCGCGGCCTCCAGCCGCAGCGGACACCGCAAGGTGCTGCTGGCCACCATCAGCTCGGGCATCGCCTGCCGGGTCATCGACCAGCGGCAGGGCCGGATCCCGGTGGACGGCTGCGGGCTGCAGGGCGAGATCGGGCACCTGCCGGCCGTCGCCGAGCTGGCCGGAGCCCCGGTCGCGCTGGACTGCGACTGCGGGAAGACGGGGCACCTGGCGGCGTACGCCTCCGGCCCCGGCATCGCCCGCCTGGCGCGGGTCCTGGAGCAGCGGGAACCGGGGCGCTGGGCGGCGTCCCGACTCGGCCTGCTGACGGCCGACGGCCTCGGCTTCGAGGCGGCGCTGCGCCGTGCGCTGGACGAGCGGGACGAGCTGGCGCGCGAGCTGCTCGACGCGGCGACCGCTCCGGTCGCGGCCGTCCTGCGCACCGCGCTGTGCCTCGACCCCGAGATCGACGAGGCGGTCCTGACCGGCGGCGTCGTACACGGCCTCGGCCACCACTACCGACGGGCCCTGATGGGACACCTCACCCGGCAGGGGCTCTACCTGACCAGCGAACGCACCCCCGACTGGCTGGAGCGGCGCATCACCGTCACCGGCCCCGGGGAGGCCGACAGTCTGGCGGGCGCCGGGATCGCGGCCTGTGCCGGAGTGCCGGCATGAGCGCGGCGGAGCACCTCCCGGCCCACCAGGCGCTGGTGCGGGAGG
>NZ_MUMF01000187.1 GCF_002155905.1 Streptomyces tricolor
CCCGTACCCCGCCTCCTGGACGCCCTCCACCGCTTCAACGCCGCCCATCCCTGGGACCACAACGCCCGCTACCACCCCTGGCTGCTGCGGCAGTTGCCCCGCCGCTTCGGCAGCGCGCTGGACGTCGGCTGCGGCAGCGGTGACCTGGTGCGGCTGCTCGCCCGGCGGGCCCGGGCGGTGCGCGGGGTGGACGCCGACGCGGACATCGTCGCCCTGGCACGGGAGTCGACGCCCGCCGCCGCCCCGGTCGCCTACACCGTCGCCGACGCCTCCCGCGGGCTCCCCGCGGGCCCCTACGACGTCATCACGTGCGTCGCCGTACTCCACCACCTCCCCTTCGCCGAGACCCTCTCCCGGTTCCGGCGGGAGCTGGCGCCCGGTGGCACGCTGGTCGTCGTCGGCTGCGCGCGGGCCTCGGGCGCCGTCGACCAGGTGCTCGGGCTGACCGCCGTGGCGCTCAATCCGCTCCTGGGGTGGGTGAAGAACCGCGGCCGGCCGGCGCCGCGGCCGCCCGCGTCCATGACGGCCCGCACCCGCGACCCGGAGATGACCTTCGCGGAGATCTCCCGGGCGGCGCGCCGGCTGCTGCCCGGTGCCCGGCTCAGGCGGCGGCTCTTCTGGCGCTACACCCTCCTCTGGCGCGCCCCGGCCGGGCCGGAGGGGCCTGCGGGTCAGTGAGGCGCGTGGGCCAGCGCGGCGCGCAGATGGCCGTCGGACTCCTCCAGCAGGCGGGCCGCCGTCGGGCCGTCGACGCCCGCGAGCAGGACCAGGATCGCGTGTTTGACCTCGCCGCCGGTCTCCGTCAGGGCCTTGTCGATCTCGGCGTCGCCCGCGCCCGTGGCCAGGGAGACGATCCGGTGCGAGCGGGCCCGGAGTTTCTCGTTCGACGCCCGGACGTCGACCATCAGGTTCCCGTACGTCTTGCCGAGCCGGATCATCGTGATCGTCGACAGCATGTTCAGCACCAGCTTCTGGGCCGTGCCCGCCTTCAGCCGGGTGGAGCCGGTGATCAGCTCCGGGCCCACGACGACCTCGATGCCGTGCTCGGCGGCGGCGGCCAGCGCGCTGTGCTCGTTGCAGGCCAGGCCGACGGTCAGGGCGCCGAGCGCGCGGGCGTGCTCGACGGCGCCGACCGCGTAGGGCGTACGACCGGACGCGGAGACGCCCACCACGCAGTCGTCCGGGGAGAGTTTCAGCGCGTCCAGGTCCCGGCGGGCCAACTCCCCGGAGTCCTCCGCGCCTTCCACGGAGGTGACCATGGCCGCGGGGCCGCCCGCGATCAGGCCGACGACCTGGTCCGGGTCGGTGTTGAAGGTGGGCGGGCACTCGGAGGCGTCCAGCACGCCCAGCCGTCCGGCGGTGCCGGCGCCGGCGTAGACGAGCCGCCCGCCGCGGCTCATGCGTGCGGCCACGGCGTCGATGGCGGCGGCGATCCGCGGCAGCTGACGCGCCACGGCACCGGGCACGCCCGCGTCCTCACCGTTCATCAGCCGGGCGATCTCCAGGGTGGGCAGCTGATCGATCTCGGCGAGTTCGGGGCGGAAGGCTTCGGTGGTCAGGGAAGCCAGCTGGTCACGGAGGTCGTGAGAGGTCATGGGGGGCGGCTCTCTCCAGTACACGGTCGGTCCTACGGTCTATCGCGAACCGCTCCGGTGCCGGTGTGCCAGCGCCTCGTAGGACGCGGCCAGCGCCGGCGCGGCGGTCTCGTACGTCCGCTGCGCCACCCCCACGAACAGACAGTCCACCACCAGCAGCTGACTCGTCCGGGAGGACATCGCGGCGGGCCGCAGCTCGGTCTCCCGCGAGGTCGACGTGGTCAGCACCAGGTCGGCGTACTGCGTGACCGCCGAGTCGGGCCGACCGGTGATGGCCACCGTCGTCGCCCCGCGTTCGAAGGCCACCCGGAGTGGCTCGATGACGTCCCCCGTCGACCCCGAATGCGTGATGGCGAGCGCCACGTCACCCGAACGGAGCTGCACGGCGTTGGTCACCGCGAGGTGCGGATCGCTGTGCGCGTGGGCTATGAGCCCTATCCGCAGCAGCTTCTGGGTGAGGTCCTGGGCGACGAGCCCGGACGCCCCTATGCCGTACACGTCGGTGCGGCGCGCACCCGCGAGCGCGGTGACGGCCGCGTCGAGCTGGACCGTGTCGAGGCCGGCTGCGGTGTCGGCGAGGGTCTGCTGCTCCTCGTAGGCCAGTTTGGCGACGACGTCGGCGATGGGGTCGTCCACGGCGATGTCCGTGGTGATCGCGGGCGCGCGGCCGGACTGCTGCTGGGCGGCGAGTCCGGCGAGGGCGAGCCGCAGATCGCGGTAGCCCGGGTAGCCGAGCAGCCGGGCGGTGCGGACGACCGTGGCCTCGCTGGTGCCGGTGAGTTCGGCGAGCCCGGTGACCGTGAGGGCGGCGCAGCCGGCCGGGTCGCTCGCGACGGCCTCGGCGACGCGCTGCATGGACCGGGTCATGGACGGGGCGAGGGTGCGCACCTTGGCGGCGAGGGAGCCACCCGGGCTGCCGAAACTTTCCTTCACGTCCTGGGTCACCATTGAAAGATATTTTCGGTTCGGTGTCCCGGTCAAGAGTGCGCACAATGGGTGCATGGACCCCATCAGCCCCCTGGAGCAGGCGTTGCACGCGGCCCGCGCCCTGGTGCTCGCGGATCTCGTCGCGGGCCAGGTCGCCGAGGCGGACGTGGTCTCACTGGTGGAGGACTCCATCGCCCAGCGGCGCTGGTGGGTCGAGCAGTGGCCGGACGGCCTGGCGTTCGTCGCCGGGCTGGTCGCCCAGGACGTGCAGGACGCGCTGCTGGAGCGGTACGGCCGCTGGCCGCTGTGCCCGGTCTGCGGCTCCGGCGACCCGCACGCGCTCGACGTGGAACCCGAACTGGGCCCCGACCCGCACTGGGTGTGCCACAAGGCGGGCGTGAAGGTCGCCTCGGTCGGCTCGCTGGCCTCGGCCACGGGCGGGACGGCGTCCTCGTGAGGCGCCGGTGACCCTCTACATCGACCCGCCCACCTGGCCGGGCCACGGCCGCCTGTGGTCGCACCTGGTGAGCGATGTCTCGTACGACGAACTGCACCTGTTCGCCGCCGGGTTGGGCGTGCCCCGGCGCGCCTTCGACGGCGACCACTACGACCTCCCGTCCCACCGCTACGCGGACGCGGTGGCGGCCGGTGCGGTGGAGGTCAGCAGCCGCGAGGTGGTCCGGCTGCTGCGGTCCTCCGGCCTGCGCCGGCCCAAGGGCCTGGCTCAGCGGCGCAGATAGAGCAGGAGTCCGGTGCCCATGTCGTACGCGTCCTGGGCGATGCGCTCCTCGTCCACCGAGGCCCGGACGAAGCCCGCGCGGGTCACCACGCGCTGGGAGGGCAGGTTGTCCCGTTCGACCGTGGCGATGACCGTGTCGACGTCCTCCCGGGCCAGGGCCCACGCGGTCAGGGTGCGCAGCGCCTCGGTGGCGTAGCCGTGGCCGCGGGCGCCGGTGACGAGGTCGTAGCCGATCTCCACCCGGCCCTCCTCGTCCGGGGCGCCGTGGAAGCCCATGCCGCCGATCGCCCGGCCGTCCTCGGCCCGGACGAGGGCGAAGACCCCGAACTCGGGCCGGTGCACGCCCGTTTCGTACGCCTTCATCAGGTGCGAGCAGGCCTGGCGGGTGCCCTCGTAGGGGCCGTCGTCGAGCCAGTCGAAGCCGCCCGTGCCGCCCAGGCGCAGATCGTCGGCGGCGGCCGGGCGGATGCCGGTGAGGGTGACCCGCCCGGCGGGCAGGACGAGGTTGTTGTACCAGGTCCAGTCGGTGACCGGCGCCCGGCCGGGCAGTTCGCCGCGGCCGGTCGCCCACAGCAGGGTCGGCCAGGGCTCGGGGCCGGGCCGCACGTGCGGGAAGAGCCAGGCCAGGACGGACGCGGCGAGGTCGGCGGGCGGCTCGTAGGGGAGGCCGAGACCCCGGGTGATGTCGTGGGTGTGCAGCAGCGCCTCGGCGACACCCATCGCGGCGAAGCCCTCCCGGTCGGCGCTGCCGAAGTGGTTGGCGTGGAAGGCGCGCACGCCGGGCGGCGCGGTGCGGACGGCGGCGGCCAGCAGGGCGCCGGTCGCCTCGATCACCTGGAGCAGACCGGCGTTGCCGGTGCCCTCGGGGAGGCTGACGGCCAGCGGGAGGCGGTGCCCGGCGCGGCCGGCGAGCCGGCTCGCGTACGCGACGAAGTCCTCGGCGATGTGGAAGGCCGTGGTGCGGCAGCTCCACTCCATGCCGGCGGCGCGCACGCCCTCCCAGTCCCGCTCCAGCGCCGGGCGCAGCGCCGCCGTGCAGCTCGCGACGGCCGCCTCCACCTGGTCCCCGCTCATCGTCCGCATGCGCGCACAGTACGGGGGCGGCTTCCTCAGGTCGACAGCATTTCCAGCTCGGCCGCGAGGTTGTAGCGGGCGGTGGCCTCCCAGTGCTCCTGGCCGTACGGGGTGCGGAACAGCCGGGGCAGGTCCAGGAGCCGGCGCAGGATCGCCGAACGGCCCGAGCGGAAGGCGTCGCCGGGGACGAAGTGGTACTCCTCGCGGACGGCGGCGGTGTAGGCGGCGTACGCCGACGGGGGCGCGGCGAGGATCGCGAGGTCGGCGTCGCACAGCACCTGGCCGTCCCGGTCGTCGTCGGCCGGGTCGTGCGTGACGGTGAGCCGGACCAGCCGGGCCACCTCGGCGGTCTTCGCGTCCGGCACCCCCGCCTCCGGCAGGGCGCGTTCGGCCAGCCGGGCGGACCGCTCCTCGTTCTCGGACCGCTCGGGCAGGTAGACGGCGTCGTGGAACCAGGCGGCCAGACGGACCACGTCCGGATCGGCCGCGTACGCCTCCAGGGTGTCGACGTGGTCGAGTACGGCGGTGAGGTGGGCCACCGTGTGGTACCGGCGCTGCGGCTCCTGCCAGCGGGCGAGCAGGCGGTCGGCGTAGGCGGCGGGGTCCGGGCCGCCGCCGGGGGCGCGGGCTGCTTCCAGGGCGCGGGCGAAGCGGAGGCGCAGGGCGTCGAGGTCGGCCATGACGCCCATTGTTCCCTGACTCCTCCCGCACTCCCTGCCTCGCGGCCGGCCGCCCGCGGCGCAGCTGTCCGTCCGTTTCCCGCGTGACGTCGTCCGCCCGCGCCCCTAGCGTGGCCGGCATGACTGACACGCTGGATGTGCGCGACCCCGAACTCCCCGGCCGGCTGCTGACGGCCGAACGTGACGCCCTCGTACCGCTGCTGCGGTCCCGCCCCGACGCCGACTTCGCGCTGCCGACGGCCGCGTGTCCGGGGTGGACGGTGCGGGACGTGCTGGCGCACTGCTCGGCCGCGCTGATGCGGGTGGTGGAGAGCCGGTTCGAGAAGGGCGTGTTCTCGCCCGAGGCGAACGAGCGGGACATCGCCGAGCGGGCCGGCTGGACGAACGCGCAGGTCGTGGACGAGCTGGAGCGGGGGATGACCGAGGCCGGGCCGGTGATCGCCCGCGGGGACGGCCGGCTGGACGTCCTCGCGCTGGGCGAGTGGGTGCACGCCGGGGACGTGCGCGAGGTGCTGGGCGTGCCGGGGGCGTACGCCGGGGCCGGGCTGCCGGACGCGCTGGCCCTGCTGGCCCGGCACACCCGCGAGCGGCGGCACGTGCCGCTGCACGCCGACCTGGACGACGTGGACGAGCCGCTGCGCCTGGGGTCCATGGCACCGGACGGCCCGCCCGCCCGGTACATCGGCGACGCCGCCACGCTCGTACGGCTGTACGCGGGGCGGCCGGTGGCGGGGGCGTCGTACGAGCTGGCGGGGGCGCGGGAAGGGGAGCTGAACATCTTCGGGTGAGTGGCGTCCCCGGGCGGGCGTAGTCTTCAATTGGACTAGACCTGTAGTCGCCGATGAATGGGGTGCCATGAGCAAGCGTGCGGTCCTGGAGGTGATCGCCCTCGACGTCGAGGACGCGGTCGCCGCCCAGGCGGGAGGCGCGGACCGGCTGGAGCTGGTCACCGAGATGGCGGCCGACGGACTCACCCCCGCGCCCGCCACCGTCGCCGCGATCCGTGCCGCCGTCGACATCGACCTGCGCGTGATGCTCCGCCTCGCGGACGGATTCGCGGCCGGTGACGTGGACCGGCTGGTCGGCGTGGCCGGCGAGCTGCGGCAGGCCGGCGCCGACCAGTTCGTGCTCGGCTTCCTCGGCGCGGACGGCGGTGTGGACCTGGCCGCGGTGGAGCGGGTGGCCGGCGCGCTCGACGGCTGCCGGTGGACCTTCCACCGGGCGATCGACCGGGCCGCCGACCGGGACGCCCTGCGCAAGCAGCTCGCCGACCTGCCCGGCCTCGACACCTACCTCACGGCCGGGTCCGCCGCGGGCGTGGACGACGGCCTGCCCACGCTGCTCGCCGAGGCGGCCCACGGCGGTGAGCCGGGGTACGAGCAGCAGATCCTGGTCGGCGGCGGACTGCGCCTGGACCATGTGCCGCGGCTGCGGGCCGGCGGCATCGAGGCGTTCCACATCGGCGGCGCGGCCCGCCCCGACGGCTGGCAGGGCCCCGTCTCGGCGGACGCGGTCGCCCGGTGGCGCACGATGCTGGACGGTGCCGCCGGCTAGTCCTTCAGCGGGTGCAGGCACAGCGTGGTCCTGCCGTTCACGCTGTACTCCAGGCGGGCGATGTAGTCCCCTTCCGCGCAGTAACCGTCCCGCGGTTCGGTGACCTCGAACTGGGCGTCCGGGGAGTCGCAGGGGACGTTCCTGAGGTCCTGGTTGGTCCAGTCGCCGTCGTTGTGCGCGCACGCCCCGACCGCGAGCGGCTCGCGGTTCTGCCGGTGGTGCACGCGGACCCCGGTCGGCTCGCTCGACGTGCCGACGACGACGAGCACCGGCAGGGCGATCAGCAGCATGGCCAGCCCGGCGAGCGGGATGAGCGCGAAGAATCCGGCCGGCCGCCGCAGCACCGGGCGGCCGGGGTCCAGCGGCGGACGCCAGGCGGCCGTCGCCGGTGCCGGGAGCCTGCGGAGGCGGGACAGGGCGCCGAGGTTGACCAGCAGGGTGATCGGGGTGATCACCATCGACAGCGGACCCCACCAGCCCCGCACCAGCGTGTCCGCCTGCATCTGCCGGAACACCGCCAGTCCGCAGGTGCGGCACAGCACGCCCTGCCGCCGCAGGAACCGCATCAGCACCAGCATGCCCTGGTGCCCGCGCACCGTCACCGGCGCGGCGGGCATCGCCCCGCACACCTCGCACCCGGGCCCGGGCGGGTACGGCCCGGGCTGCTGCTGCGGGTACGGGTACGGCGCGGGCGGCTGCTGGTACGGGTACGGGCCGGACGGCTGCGGGTACGGATGCGCGGGCGGCTGGTACGGCGTACTCAACGGGGGCCTCTCCACGGGGACATGCCGGAACGGCACAGCACCCTACTCGGCGAGCTGCGCGGGCAGCGGTGCCGCATGCGTCACGATCAGGCCCGACACCGCCCGGGTCAGCGCCACGTACAGGCGCCGCAGGCCCGTGCGTTCGTCCGGTTCGCCGTCCACCACGGCCTGCGGCTCGTCCAGGACCACGTAGTCGTACTCCAGACCCTTGGCGAGCGAGGCCGGGACCAGTGTCAGCCGGGTCTCCCGGGTGGTCTCCTCGCCGGGGGACAGGTACCCGATGCCGGCCGCCGTCAGGGCCTCGGCGAGGGCGGGCACCCGGGCGTCGGCGGCGATCAGACCGGTCGAGCCCTCGTGGCGCAGCAACTCCTCGCACGCGGCGACGACATCGGCCGTCCCGGTGGCCGTGCGGACCTCGAAGAAACCGGGGTTCTCCCGGACGGAGGCGACCGGGGCGAGGCCCGGCGCGATGTGCGGCAGCAGCCGGGAGGCGTACGCGATGACGTCCGTCGGCACACGGAAACCGGCGGTCAGCTCCTCCACGGCCCCCTCCGGCTTGCCGAGGTGGCCCAGCGCCTCCGCCCAGCTCCGGGTCGCCCACGGGGTCGTGCCCTGCGCGAGGTCGCCCAGCACGGTCGCGCTGCCGGTGGTGCAGCGGCGGCCGACCGCCCGGTACTGCATGGGGGAGAGGTCCTGCGCCTCGTCCAGGACGACATGGCCGAGGGAGGGCGTGCGCTGGATCAGGTCGGCCGCCTCGTCGATCAGCACGGCGTCCGCCGCCGACCACCTGGCCGACTTCACGCTGCGCGCCGGCTTCGCCCACAGGATCGTCTTCTGCTCGTCCTCGTCCAGGATTCCGCCGGCGTGCTCGGCGAGGAACTCCGGGTCGCTCAGCAGCCGCAGCACCAGCTTCGCCGGGTCGACGGCCGGCCACACCGCCTTCACGGCCGCCTTCACCGCGCTGTTGCGGGCCACCGCGTCCTGCACCCGGTCGTCCGGGGCCTCCCCGGCCCGCTCCATCTGCACCAGCACCGCGTGCGCGATGCGCTGCGGCAGGGCCTCGCGGGCGGCGCCGTAGCGGATGTCCCGGGCCAGCAACTCCCGGACGATCTCCTCCAGTTCGTACGCCGGGACGCGCCAGCGCCGGGAGCCGCGCACCACCATGACCGGCTCGGTGGGCAGGGTCACATGGGAGTACAGGGCCCGCCGGAGGACCTCGGCCATCCGGGCGTCGCCCTTGACGATCGCGGCGGCGGCCTCGTCCGTCCCGCGCACCTCCACGTGCGCGACCAGGTCGTCCACGGTCGCCTGCTGCACGGTCAGCTCGCCGAGCGCCGGCAGGACCTGCTCGATGTAGTGCAGGAAGGACCGGTTCGGCCCGATGACCAGGGTGCCGGTGCGGGCGAGCCGCTCCCGGTGGGCGTAGAGGAGGTACGCGACCCGGTGCAGGCCCACGGCGGTCTTCCCGGTGCCCGGGCCGCCCTGCACGCAGACCGTGCCGCCGAGCCCGCTGCGGACGATCTCGTCCTGCTCCGGCTGGATGGTGGCGACGATGTCCCGCAT
>NZ_MUMF01000188.1 GCF_002155905.1 Streptomyces tricolor
GCGCAAGCCGGTCGTGGCGCCGGGGACGGCGGCGGGGCCACGGTCTCCTCGCCGGCCGGCGCCACGACCGGCTTGCGCTTCACCAGTGTCGTCCCGCGCACGGACCGCTCCCCTCGTCGCACCTGTCGTATTTCCCGCGTGAGGCGACAACTGCGGGCGACTGCGGCGAGTTACGGCACCGCCCGGGACGGGGCGGAGTTCCACTCGAACCGGTGAAGGGGTCAACCAGCGGTCAACGCCCTTGCACCGGTGGCCTGTTGGGCTACTTCTCGACCTCGGCGGCGAGCTTGTCGAGCAGGGCGTCGTAGATCCGGCCGAGGCCCTTGGGGGCGAAGGTCTTCTCGAAGAAGCCGCCGATGCCGCCGGCGCCCTGCCAGGTGGTGGTGACGACCACGCGGGACCTGCCCTCGCCGGCGGGGGTGACGCGCCAGGTGGTGACTATGGAGGAGTTGCGGTCCTTCTCGACCAGCTCGCCGTCGGTGGGCTCGCTGACCTCCAGCAGGCAGTCGCGCACCCGCTTGCTGGTGGCCTGGAGCCGCCAGTGGACGAGGGTGCCCTCGCCGTCGCCGCCCTCGCGCACCTCGTACTCGCTGAACTGCTCGGGCAGCAGCTTCTGCCGGGTGCCGCGGTAGTCGGCGAGGGCGTCGAACACCTTCTCCGCGTCCGCCGCGACGACCCGCTCCGTAGTGGCCTCGACCTGCGCCATTGCGTTCCTCCACGACCTGGTTCCTCGGGGTTGGGGCAAGCCAACCACCCCGGCGCCCGGCCGCCCAAATCGGGGTGCGCACGATCATGGGAACAGATGTTCTATTCTGAGGGCCGGTGCGAGCGAGGAGGCGTCATGCGCTGGGAGAACCTCACGGAGGAGAGCGAACACGGCCGGGCCGCCGACGCCGCGCTGTTCGGCGCGGACGCCGTGACCACCCGTACCTTCGACACGCCCGAGTTCCGCGGGATCACCTTCCACGAGGTGCGGGCGCGCTCGGTGCTGAACCGGGTGCCGGGCGCCTCGCGCATGCCGTTCGAGTGGACGGTCAACCCCTACCGGGGCTGTACGCACGCGTGCGTCTACTGTTTCGCCCGCAAGACGCACAGCTATCTGGACCTGGACACGGGCGTCGGCTTCGACACCCAGATCGTGGTCAAGGTGAACGCCCCCGACGTGCTGCGCCGCCAGCTCGGCTCGCGCCGCTGGCAGGGCGACCACGTGGCGATGGGCACGAACGTCGACTGCTACCAGCGCGCCGAGGGCCGCTACCGGCTGATGCCGGGCATCATCTCGGCGCTCACCGAGCACGCGAACCCGTTCTCGATCCTCACCAAGGGCACCCTCATCCTGCGCGACCTGGAGCTGCTGGTCCGGGCGTCGGAGGTGACGGACGTGGGCATCTCGGTCTCCGTCGGCTTCCTGGACACCGGGCTGTGGCGCACGGTGGAGCCGGGCACGCCCGCGCCCGAGCGCCGGCTCGACGTGGTCCGCACCCTCGGCGAGCACGGCATCGGCTGCGGGGTGCTGATGGCGCCGGTGATCCCGTTCCTCAGCGACGACCCGGCCCAACTGCGGGCCACGGTACGGGCGATCGCGGCGGCCGGGGCCACCTCCGTCACCCCCTTGGCGCTGCACCTGCGCCCGGGCGCCCGGGAGTGGTTCATGGCCTGGCTCGCACAGCACCATCCGCACCTGGTGCGACGCTACGAACGGCTGTACGCGGAGGGCGCCTACGCCCCCAAGTGGTACCAGCGCCGGATCACCCGTCAGGTGCACGAGCTGGCGCAGGAGTACGGCATCGGGCCGGCGCGCGCGGGCCTGGCCCGCCGGATCCGCCCGGCCGAACCCGCGCAGGCCCCGGCCGGGCCGGAGCCGGTCCAGCTCAGCCTCCTGTGACCGGCCGGGGGCGTTAGAGGGCATCCCACGGCCCAATTGGGTCAACTATCTCCACAACGGGTTCTTCGGGGCCCCGACTCCGGGACGATCCGGCGAGAACCGTGAGCCTCGCGGTTCGCCGACCCCCTCCGTCCCGGGAGGACCCGTATGACATCACGCGCAGCCCTGCTGTGCGCGGCCACGGCCGCAGCCCTGCTGGCCGGCTCGGTCACCGCCGCTCCCGCGCAGGCCGCCCGGCCGGCCGGGCTCAGCTGGAAGAAGTGCGGCACCAGCGACCAGCCCCGGCTCCAGTGCGCGTCCCTGAAGGTGCCGCTGGACCACGCGAACCCGTCGGGCCGGCAGATCACCCTCGCCCTGTCCCGCGTCCCGCACACCGCGCGGGCCTCCCAGGGCCCGCTGCTGGTCAATCCCGGCGGCCCCGGCGGCAGCGGCCTGACGCTCGCCGGGTATGTCGCCTCGGCGCTGCCGAAGAGCGTCGCGGCCCGGTACGACATCATCGGCTTCGACCCGCGCGGGGTCGGCCGGAGCACGCCGGCCCTGAACTGCGCGCCCGGCCACTTCCGGCCGGTGCGCCCCGACTCCGTGCCGCGCACGCCCGCGCTGGAGCGGGCCAACCTGGAGCGCGCGAGGTCCTTCGCCCGGGCCTGCGGCCGCAAGTACGCCGACGTCCTGCCGTACCTGGACACCGGCAGCGCGGCCCGGGACCTGGAGGCCGTCCGCCGCGCCCTCGGCGCGCCGCGGATCAGCTACTTCGGCTACTCCTACGGCACCTACCTGGGCGCGGTCTACGCGAAGCTGTACCCGCGCCGGGTGCACCGGCTGGTGCTGGACTCGATCGTCGACCCCACCGGTGTCTGGTACGAGGACAACCTCGCCCAGGACTACGCCTTCAACGACCGCCACCGCGCGCTGATGGCCTGGATCGCCCGGTACGACACGACCTACAAGCTGGGCAGGGACCCCGCGAAGATCGAGGCCCAGTGGTACGCGATGCGGTCGGCGCTGGCGAGGAAGCCGGCCGGGGGCAGGGTCGGCGCCGCCGAGCTGGAGGACACCTTCATGCCCGGCGCCTACTACGACGGCTACTGGCCCCGCCTCGCCGAGGCGTTCGCGGCCTACGTCCGCCGCAAGGACACCGGGCCGCTGGTGAAGGCGTACGAGAACGTGGCCGCGGTGGACGCCTCGGGCGACAACGGCTACAGCGTCTACACGGCGGTGCAGTGCCGTGACGCCTCCTGGCCGCGCGACTGGAACCGATGGCGTACGGACGGCTGGAAGGTGTACGCGAAGGCGCCCCTGATGGCCTGGAACAACACCTGGTACAACGCGCCCTGCGCGTTCTGGCCGACGGCCCCGCTGAAGCCGGTGGACATCGCCAACGGCACGCTGCCGCCGGCGCTGCTGTTCCAGGCGACCGACGACGCGGCCACCCCGTACCAAGGTGGTGTGACGGTCCACCGGCTGCTGGCCCGCTCCAGCCTGGTGGTGGAGGAGGGCGGCGGCAACCACGGCGTCACGCTGAGCGGCAACACCTGCCTGGACAAGCACCTGGCCGCGTACCTGAGCAGCGGCTCGGTGCCGCGGGGCGCCGGGCCGGCCGACGCGGTCTGCGCGAAGTCACCCGAGCCCGAGCCGCTGAAGGGGAAGTCGGCGTCGCCCGGGTCCCGCGGCTCGGTCCTGCACGGGCTGCTGGGCTTCCGTCACTAGGCAACGGGCCCGGGCGGCGGGGGCGTTGTCCATGGGATGGTCCACCATGAACCCATGAGCGAACCGACCCGGGCCACGAGTGGCCCGGGTCGGTTCGCT
>NZ_MUMF01000019.1 GCF_002155905.1 Streptomyces tricolor
CTTCAGCTGGTGCCGGGCCATCGCCAGATTGGCCCGGCACCAGCTGAAGCGGATCGAGGAGGACCTGGAGGTCTGAGGGCGGCTCAGACGAGCGCCGCGGTACGGCGGCGGGCCCCGCCGGGGGCCGCGTCGCCGGCCGCGACGCCCGTACCCCGCAGGCCCTTCACGGCCTTGCCCGCAGGGCTCCCTCCGCGCCGGTCGAGCCAGTCGACGCGCACCCACAGCAGCGTCTCGCCGGCCCGCTCCAGCCGCCCAATCCAGGCGGCCTTCAGCCGCAGCCCGGCGCCGAGCCCGGCCAGCAGCATGCCGCCGGCCGCGGGCACCGCGAAGGCGGAGCCCAGCGCGACCGCCCAGCCCAGCAGCAGCCACCAGAGGTGCCCGCGGCGCCAGGCGCGCACGGTCACCGCCCGGTCCTGGAGCACGTCGTACTTGCCCGCGCGGGCCGCCCCGCGGGCGAGGGCGGTGTACCGGCCGCGCCGGACCAGCGCCACGACGGCCGCGCCGATCAGGAACAGCGCCGCCCCGGCCAGCACGCCGATCCGGCGCCCGGTCACTCCCTCCGGCACCACCCCGATCCCCGCGGCGGCCGCTCCGAGCCACCACAGCGGTGCGGCCCCCGCCCGTACGACGACGGCCACCCGAGCCAGCCCCTGTCCTCCGCGCGCCACGTCAGCCTCCCGTGTCACGTCTCCACAGCGCGTGTGTCTCGTAGGGAAGCTAATAGCAGAACGTGAGACGAATCTGAGAGTGGCGGGACCGGGTCATTCGACGAACAGGCCGCGGGCCGCCGCCTTGGCGTCGAACTCCTCCAGCCGGGCCTGGGCGTCCGGCAGGTCGTCGCAGAGCGCCTCCAGCAGCACCCGGCCGAGCAGCATCGGCGCGCACGCGGTGTCGAAGGCGAGCCCGGTGCCGACGGCGGCCGGCAGCAGCAGGTCGGAGTACGTGGCGACGGGCGCGAACGCCGAGTCGGCGACGGTGACCACGGTCAGCCCGGCGTCCTTGGCGTGGGCGAGGGTGTCCACGACCTCGCGGGGGTGCCGGGGCAGCGCGAAGCACAGCAGGGCGGTGGCGCCCGCGCGGACGGCGGCGTCGATCCGGTCGTGGACCATGGTGCCGCCCTCGTGGAGCAGCCGGACGTCCGGGTGGACCTTGGCGGCGAAGTAGGCGAAGCCGTACGCCTGGGAGGCGGCGGCGCGCAGCCCGAGCACCGGCAGCGGGCGGGAGGCGGCGAGGATCCGGCCGGCCCTCTGCACCGGGCGCGGGTCGGCGAGCAGCTCGGCCAGGTGCTTGAGGTTCTCGATCTCGGCCTCGACGGCCTGCTGGTACTCGTTGAAGGCCCCGGCCCCGGCCCCGCCCCCGGCGGCCGGCTCGGCCGGGACGACCTCGCGCAGGTGCTTGCGCAGCGCGGGGTAGCCGTCGAAGCCGAGGGCGACGGCGAACCGGGTCACCGACGGCTGGCTGACCCCGGCCAGTTCGGCCAGCTCCACGCTGGACAGAAAGGGCACGTCGGCGGCGCGGCGCACCATGCTGTGCGCGATGCGGCGCTGGGTCGGCGTGAGCCGGTGGCCCTCGAAGAGCGCCTGCAACCGGTTGGCAGGGCTGTCGCTCGCGCTCATGACGTACTCCCCCTCCAGATCTCCTCGACGCCCCGGGAGAGTACAGCGCCGGGGCATTGACAAACACCGGCCGCCTATTCAGACAGTGTGTCGCTGCATACCGTTATACAGCCCAGCGTGGGGAGTACGCATGGCACAGCTCGTGGAACTGCGCTCCATCGACGTCGTCCCGGACGAGGAACGGCACGGCACGGCCTTCAGCCAGTTCACGCTCTGGCTCGGCGCGAACCTCCAGATCACGGCCGTCGTCACGGGCGCCCTGGCGGTCGTCTTCGGCGGGGACGTGGTGTGGTCGGTGGCCGGGCTGCTGCTCGGCAACCTGCTCGGCGGCGCGGTGATGGCCCTGCACTCCGCGCAGGGCCCGCGCCTCGGCCTGCCGCAGATGATCCAGTCGCGGGCCCAGTTCGGGGTGCGCGGGGCGGTCGTACCGCTGCTGCTGGTGATCGTGATGTACGTCGGCTTCTTCGCGTCCGGCAGTGTGCTCGCCGGGCAGGCGGTGGGCGAGCTGACCCATACGAACGACACCACCGGGATCGTCGTCTTCGCGGCCGTCACGGCGGTCACGGCGACCCTCGGCTACCGGGTCATCCACGCCCTCGGCCGCATCGCGAGCACGGTCTGCGCGCTCGCCTTCGTCTATCTCGCCGTACGCCTCCTGGACCGCGCCGACGTCTCCGCGCTGCTGCACGACGCGCACTTCTCGCTGCCGGTGTTCCTGCTGGCGGTGTCCCTGTCGGCGTCCTGGCAGCTGGCGTTCGGGCCGTACGTGGCGGACTACTCGCGCTACCTGCCGCGGACGACGTCCGCGAAGGCCACCTTCTGGTGGACCCTGTCCGGCTCGGCGCTCGGCTCCCAGTGGTCGATGACCTTCGGGGTGCTGGTCGCGGCCACGGCCGGCGAGCGGTTCCTGCACAGCCAGGTCGGCTACGTCGTCGCCCTCGGCGGCACCGGCCTGGCCGCGTCCTTCCTCTACTTCGTCATCGCGCTCGGCAAGCTCACCGTCAACGTCCTCAACACCTACGGCGGATTCATGTCGCTGGTGACGAGCGTGAGCGGCTTCCGCGGGCAGCGGCGGCTGTCCCGGGCGGGCCGGGCCACCTACATCGGGCTCGTCATGGCCGCCGGCACCGCGGTGGCCCTGCTGGGCAAGGACAGCTTCCTGTCCTCCTTCAAGGACTTCCTGCTGTTCCTGCTGACCTTCTTCACGCCCTGGTCGGCGATCAACCTGGTCGACTACTACCTGATCTCCAAGGAGCGCTACGACCTCCCGGCCCTCGCCGACCCGCACGGCCGCTACGGCGCCTGGCGCTGGGACGCCCTCGCCGTCTACGCGGCCGGCCTGCTCGCCCAGCTGCCCTTCCTCGCCACGAGCTTCTACACCGGCCCGCTGGTCGACCCGCTGGGCGGCGCGGACATCTCCTGGATCGTCGGCCTGGCCGTACCGGCGCTGCTGTACCGGCTGGTCGCACGCCGCCCCGCGGAGGCCGGCCCCGACCCCGACCGGGAGGCCAGCCCCAGTGCGGCCCGGCGGACCGCTTCCTAGGCCGAGCCATGAGCACACCCGATCCACGGGACGCCGGTCTCCGGACGGACCCGGGCCTCGGTGAGGACCTGGACGCGACCGTGCGGGCCCGCCGGGAACCGGGCGACGACTACGACTCCGCCCTGGTCGACTCCTCCCTGGAGAAGGCCGAGCGGCGGATCGACGAGGCGGTGGACCACCGGGTGCGCGGCAGCCGGCCGAGCGGCAGCCGGCGACGGCCCGCGACACCCGGCGGCCGAAGCCGGCCCGCACCTGAGCCGAGCGCTACGGCTTCACCCTGGTCACGCTGGTCCCGGCGATCCCGCTGTCCGCGATCGCCGGCGCCTTCGCCGGACGGGCCGGGACGGTGGTCACCCGGATCGGCATCGTCGGCGTCAACGCGGTGCAGGCGGCCCGGCCCGGCCCGGAGCTGTTCGCCGGCCGCGGCCGGGCCGCGCCGGACGACTGACCGGCCCCCCGGACGTCACGCCTGCCGGGTCGGCAGCACCACGATCTGGCGCAGGTTGACGTGCCGGGGGCGGCTGGCGGCGTAGGCGACGACGTCCGCGACCTCCGCCGCGCTGAGCCCGCCGATCGCCTCGAACAGGCCGTCCAGCTGCCCGGACAGCTCCGCGTCGGCGACGTGCGTGCGCAGCTCGGTCTCCGTCAGCCCCGGCTCGATGTTGGTGACCCGGACGTCCCGCGGCCCCAGCTCCCCGCGCAGGGACTGCGACAGATAGGTCACGGCCGCCTTGGTCGCCCCGTACACCGCGTAGTGCGGGAAGGTCACATGGGCGCCGACGGAGGAGACGTTCACCAGGTCGGCGGTGCGCCCCTCGGCCGCGGCGGCCACCAGGTCCCCGGTGAAGGCGCGGATGATCCGCAGCACCCCGGTGACATTGGTGTCGAGCATCCGCCGCCACTCGTCGAGCCGGCCCTCGTCGACGGGGTTCGGCAGCATGACGCCGGCGTTGTTGACCACCAGGTCGACGGCGCCGAACTCGGCCCGGACCTGGTCCCGGGCGGCCTCGACGGACGCGTCGTCGGTGACGTCGGCGGTCACGGCGAGCGCCTGGCCGCCCTCCGCCCGGATCTTCTCCGCCAGCGCCCGCAGCCGGTCCGCGCGCCGGGCGAGCAGGGCCACCCGGGCGCCCTCGGCGGCCAGGTGCAGGGCGACGGCCTCGCCGATCCCGCTGGCGGCTCCGGTGACGACGGCGGTACGGCCGGACAGGTTCTCGTACGACATGGGTGTTCCCTCGGGATCGCTGGACGGTGGGTGCCGCCCGGGCGTCGAGCACTGGCTCCCCCGGCGGCCGGCACCACTGTCACCGCGTCCGGCTCCCGTACCCAGGGATGCGCTTTTCCTGGGTCTGCCAGTACCAGGACGGGGCGGCCCCGCTCCCCTACGATCGGGCGCATGGACGGGGACTGGACCGAAGCAGAGGTGGGCGACTTCCTGCGCTCGCGCCGCGCCCGTATCCGGCCGGAGGAGGTCGGGCTGCCCGCGCACGGACGGCGCCGGGTGCCGGGCCTGCGCCGCGAGGAGGTGGCCCAGCTCGCGGGCGTGAGCGTCGACTACTACGTCCGGCTCGAACAGGGCCGCGGCACACGGGTGTCGGACGCCGTCCTGGACGCGGTCGCACGGGTGCTGCGGCTGGACGACACCGAGCACGCGTACCTGCGGACGGTGGCCCGGCCCCGCCGGCAGCGACGGACACCGGCCGCCGCGCCCCGCGTCCGCCCCGGCGTCCGGCTCCTCCTCGACGGCATGGAGCGCAACCCGGCGTTCGTGCTCGGCCGCCGCATGGACGTGCTGGCCTGGAACGCGCTCGGCGACGCGGTGAACGGCTTCAGCCGCATGACACCGGCCGAACGGAACGTGCCCCGGCAGGTCTTCCTCGACCCCGCCGCGCGCGACCGCCACCCCGAGTGGGCGGCGGTGGCCGCGCAGACCGTGGCCCACCTGCGGCTCAACGCGGGCCGGTACGCCGACGACGCCGGCCTGTGCGCGCTGGTCGGCGAACTCTCCCTGAAGAGCGAGGACTTCCGCCGGCTGTGGGCGGACCACGAGGTCAGGGAGTGCGCGTACGGCGTGAAGAAGGTCCGGCACCCGGTCGCGGGCCTGCTGACCCTGCCGTACGAGACCCTCACCGTCCCGGCGGACCCGGACCAGACGATCGTGGTGTACACCCCGGAGCCGGGGTCGGAGACGGCGGAACGGCTGGCCCTGCTGGGGAGTTGGGCGGCCCGTTAGCCCGGGCCGGCTGCGGCCCGGAAGATATGCGCGGGGACCGCCGCACCCCCGTTGCCGGGGGGCGGGACGACGGCGGTCCCCGCGAGGGACGCGGGCCGGGTCAGGGCCGGGCTTGCGCGTCCGTGGCGTCCATGGAGGTCCGGGAGCCGCTCCGGAGGTCCTTGGCGCCGTTCGGCGCCGGCTCGGGCGGGGAGCCGCTCCCGCCCTGCCGACACCCCCAACTGTGCCGGACCCGTGTTAAGCGAGTGCTGCGCGGACGTGACGCCCTCGTACCACTTCCGCGAACCCCGCCCGCGCCCCCAAGTCGGCTACTTGTTGCCGCCCTTGGCCAGGAAGGCCAGCAGGTCCTGCCGGCTGACGACACCGGTCGGCTTGCCCTCGACCAGCACGATCGCCGCGTCCGCCGAGCCCAGCACCTGCATCAGGTCGCCGACCGGCTCGCCGGAGCCGACCTGGGGCAGCGGGGGGCACATGTGCTTCTCCAGCGGGTCCTCCAGCGAGGCCCGCTTGCTGAACAGGGCGTCGAGCAGCTCCCGTTCCACGACCGAGCCGACGACCTCGGCGGCCATGACGTCCGGGTGGCCGGCGCCCGGCTTGACGACGGGCATCTGCGAGACGCCGTACTCGCGCAGCACCTCGATGGCCTCGCCGACGGTCTCCTCCGGGTGCATGTGCACCAGGGACGGGATGGCACCGGCCGCCTTGTCGTTCAGCACGTCGCCGACGCGGGTCCGAACCCTGGTCGGGAAGCTTGGTTAGGTTGCGCTTAGTGCTGAAGGCCTGCTGACCAGCAGGAACAATGCCCCCCACAGTCGTAGTGTGAGGGGCTCTGTCCTCCGGGACACAGCGGCGTCCCTCCGGAGCCGCCGAGTTTGATTCATTCCGTCTCAGACTTGGGTGTCCTTGGCGAGGTTCACGAAGGCGGACCAGGCGCCGGCCGCGATGCTCAGCACCGGGCCAGTACCCTCATTCTTGGTGTCACGGACAGGAACCACGCCGCGGGTCGCAACGAGGTTGGTGGCGACCTCGATGCACTGGCCGCCGTTGCCACTGTAGGAAGACTTGAACCAGCGAGGGGATTCGGTCGTCACTGGGAACCCTTTCGAAGCTCTTCGATCAAGGCCACGGATGCCGCCTGGGAGAGCGCCTCGGCCTGCAACTGATGGTAGGCCGTCAGTATGGGCAACACCGAAGTGGTTTCGCGTTCGAGATGCCCGCGCTGCGCTGACTCGGCGTAGGACATGATCGAGCGGTCCGCCATGGTCAGCACTGTTACAGGGAGACTGAACGGTCTTCTCGCTCCCATGGTGAAGGGTGCGATCTGGAGGACAGTGGTAGGCATCTCGGCGACTGCGAGCAACCGCTCAAACTGGGCGTTCATCACCGCTGGGTCCCCCATGGGCCGGCGGATGCAGCTCTCGTCCAGCACCGCGTGAATCCAGGGAGGCGGGGTGCGAGCAAGCATGGCTTGCCGACGCGCCACCAGCTCCACCCGTTCTTCAGCCTGCTCGCTAGTGATGGCCCCTCGCCGCACTGCGTCAGCTTCCAGGGTCGCCGCGTACTCCTGGGTCTGGAGCAGTCCGGGAATGACGCCGACTTCGTACAGCCGGATCTCGACTGCGCGACCCTCGAAGGCCACGTACTCCGGGAAGCCTTCCAGCGGGCTGCCGTGTTTCATCTCGTGGTACTGGCGCTCGAACGAGTCGACAGAGCCTGCTAGTCCGAACGCTCTGTCAGCACTACGCGAAAAGCGCAGAGTCGGAGGCTTACGACCAGTCTCAACGGCTGAAATATGCACGCTCGAATATGCCAAGCGCTCGGACAGGTCATCTTGAGTCCAGCCACGGGCCTCCCGCAGGCTGCGCAGGCGCGCTCCGTAGGCCGCCTGAGGTGAGGCGTCTGGGTTCAACTCCTTGCGATTCAAGGGGGCTTCACCCAACCTTTCGTTCTCCCCTGACAGGTTGAAGGGTTTCTGACTGTAGGCCACGCTGAGCCTCCCTGGTAGTGGAATCGCTACGGAGAGGAGCGGTCGTGTCCGGTCAGTTCGAACCGGCCGAGCAGCAGGAGCCTCCACTCGTCCCGCCCCCCGGCACGCTCATGGTCGACGGGCAGGACCGAGTCGGCGAGTTTCGCGGCGAATGGTGCGGCCTCTGGTCCCTACGTCCCGTCACTGGTGGCATCGAATGGACGGTCGCCCCCGGCGACGTACGGCCGGCGAGCCCCGAGGAGCGGTTGCACGCCGAGACCGCGAGGGCGAACGCGCGAAGCAGGGGTGAGCTGCTGTGAGCGCTCCGACCCGCCGCACGTTCCGGCTCGCCAACTGGACGTTACGCCCGGACCGGGACGAGGACGCCCCTCCGACCACGTACGCGTTCCGGTGCCTCGCACTCGGAGGCGACGGCGCCGCGTGTGCAGCGCAGTCGCCCCCGAGCGAGGAGCCGACCGAGCCCCAGAAGACGGTGTTCGACCACCTGCGCGAACCCCGAGCACACCAGCTTTGCCGAGATCATCGAGCGGCCGTGGGTCATGTGGCTGGAGGGTCCGGCATGAGCGACCGACCGGTGTTCCGGGCGGTCGTACTCGCGCAGGCACCGTGGAGGTAGGCCCGTGCGCCGCCGAACCCATGCGGAGAGGGCCGCCGCACGTGCGGCTGCACGGGACGACTTCTTTCGGATCATCGACCGCTATGAGGGCGGTCAGACCGTTCGCCGGATAGCCGGCGACTACGGCGTGTCCGAGTCGTGGTTGCGAGACCGGCTCGACGAGTGGGGCGTTCCTCGCCGCCCACGGCACCAAGCGCACCTGCACCGCCGCCCCGCCGGACACGTCTTCAGAGGACGCATCATGAAACGCCGCACAAGGGCCGAAGTCGAGGCAGCGCAGAACAACTTCATCAGCAACCGGGACAGTGTGATCACGCGCTACCGCGCCGGTGCATCAGCCGCGTCCCTCGCCCGCGAGTTCGCCGTGGCCCCGAAGTGGGTCGGTGAACAGTTGGAGAACTGGGGCGTCCCCCGCCGAGACCGGTCCGCCGCCGCCATCGTGCGCGGCCCCGGAGTCCCGCCGCTCTGAGACTCCGCCCCCACCACATCGACTCGCTCTGTGGCAGGGGGCGGGAACCACCCCGGCCGGCTGTCTGTGCGAGGTGAGCAGCCGACCAGGTCCGTAATCCCCCAACAACCCGCCCAGCGGAAGGAAGCACTGTGACCACACTGCTTGAACCGCCCGCAGCATCCCCGCTCGCCGGTATCCGGTCCCTGGAACTGGAGATCACCGGTAAGTGCCAGCTCACTTGCACGCACTGTCTGTCCCAGTCCAGCCCGCAGGCGACGCACGGCACGATGACGCCCTCGGACTGGCGCGCGGTCATCACCGACGCCGCCGCTCTCGGCATCCAGACCATTCAGCTCATCGGCGGTGAACCGACCGTTCACCCGGACTGGCAGGAGTTCACCGAGCTGGGTCTCGCGCTCGGGCTGCACGTCGAGATCTACTCGAACCTCTTTCACGTCCGGCCCGAGTGGTGGGATCTGTTCACCCATGACGGGGTGACGCTGGGGACCAGCTACTACAGCGACGAACCCACCGAGCACGACAAGATCACGGGCCGCCCCGGGAGCTACGTCCGCACCCGGTGCAACATTCGGGAATCCATCACCCGCGGAGTCACCATCCGAGCCGGCATCGTGGAAATCCTCCCGGGCCAGCGCGTGGCCGAAGCCCGCGCCGAACTGGAAACCATGGGCGTCAAGCACATCAACACCGACCGCGTACGCGCCGTCGGCCGGGCCGCACTGCCCGGCACGAAACCCACGTTGGACGAGATGTGCGGCCGGTGCACGCGGGGACGCGCCGCCGTCCTGCCGAACGGGGACCTTGCCGGCTGCGTGCTCTCCCGGGACTTCCCGGCAGGCAACGTCCGGGAAACCCGGCTCGCCGAGTTGCTGAGGGGGAAGGCATGGAGGGATCTCTCCGCGAGCATCCCGCCCCCGCGCAGGAACGCGTGCCCGCCCGACGACAGCGGCGACTGCGACCCCGCCAACACCGAAGCGTGTGACCCCGCCTACTGACCCGGGAGGTTCAGCAGCATGGATTGGCAGAGCAAGGCAAGCGCCCTTGCGGACCGGGTGACCGATCCGGATTCACGCTGGCTCGCCCCCGTGGCGCGCACCGCGCGTCACGAACTCATTCCGCGCTGGTGGGAGCCGGACGACTCGGGGCAGTGGGCATTACGGGACGGGCCGAGCGACCCCGAAGCGTGGGCAGAAGCCGCTTACGCGGATATCTCGCTGATCACCCGGGTGGGCACCCTGCACGCCGACCAGGCCGAGCCCGGTGACCAGCCCGAGGGACTGCCCACGTCGTCCGCCACGATGCCGAGTCTGGTCGTGCGGATGCTGCGGCACGGCCGTCTCGGGGACGGTCTGTCACTGCTCGATCTGGGGACCGGAGCCGGCGGACTCACGGCGTACGCCTGTCGCCGACTCGGCGACGCGTGCGTGACGAGTCTGGACGTCGACCCGTACCTAGTCAGTGCGGCAGGAGAACGGCTCGCGGCCATGGGGCACCACCCGAAGATGGTCACGGCGGACGCCGCCGAGCACGTACCGGGTTCCTACGACCGCATCGTGTCGACCGTCGCTCTCTCTCCGGGCCCGGCACTCCGCGCAGTACTCGGCGCGCTGGAGACCGGCGGGCGGATCGCAACGACCCTCGCCCGCACCTCCCTGATCATCACCGGCTGGAAGACCCAGCAGGGCAACGTGGTCGGACAGGTAGAACGAGACATGGCCGGCTTCATGCTCACCCGGTCCGGCGACGACTACCCGCCCCCATCCGGTCTCGCGGAACTCTTCACCAGCGCTCGCGAGGACGACGGAGAGGTGACGAGCACCGGCCGGTACCCCGTGGTGGATGTCGGGAACGCATGGGAACTCCGGTCCATGCTGGAAGTGACCACGCCAGGTGTCGAACTCGGCTATGAGACCCACGAGCGCAGGCGCACCGCCTACCTGGTCCACCCGGACGGCTCATGGGCCCGTGCGACCGCTGAATGGATCGATCCACCGGAAGTCCACCAGAGCGGCCCGCAACGTCTGTGGGACGCCTTGGAACGCATCCGGAACCGACTCAACGCAGAGGGCTCACTGCCCTTGCTCGGCGCCCGAGTTCTCATCACGCCCGAAGGAGTCTGCCACCTGTTCCGAGGTCACTGGCACGCATCGATGGGCGCTGACTGAGCCCCGGCACGAAGGCCAGGTCTGGCGCCCGGCAGGCCAACGTGCCTGACCGTGGCGCGCCCAGAGATACCACTTCTCCCGAGCGGTGAAGGTGCGACAAAGCCCCGCCCGCGTTTCGCCCCCGAGGCATGCCGACGGGGCCCCCTCTCCGCTACTCACCGTGGCGTTCGCGCTCAGCAAGGCTGACGACGAACGCCCCCCTTTTCCTGAGCACACGAGTTCGCCCCGACAGACCGATTAGGCCCGGTCCATCGGGGCTTGCCGAGTCAGCTAGTAGGAGCTGAAACGACCATGCGCGATGCTATCGCCCGTGCTCTCTCATGGGTGCTCTCAGTCGTCGCCCCTCGCCGGCCAGGGCGCCACAGCGCGGAACACCTCTCCCCCCACAAGGCAGAACACGAGGCCACACCTGTTGTTGACATCTGGCAGACGCCATGGGCTTGCCCCGTGTCATCGCGAGAAGCCCGCGCCATCTTCATGGACGAGAAAGCGCAGTCGCTAGACCCGCTACAGCGCGAGCGCTACTACGCCCTCGGGTTCGCCGTGCTGGGAGTTGACTACGACTTCCCGACCCTGAACCTCACCAGCGTCATAGCCGGAAAGCAGGCTGCCGCATGACCACTCTCAGGTTCGCCGCCTCGCTACTCTCCCGAGCGGGCTCCCGAGGGCGCAGGGGCGATGTGCTGCCGCTGCCACAAGTGGTCATACGCCCCCGTGCCCATCCGGTACTTTCAGCGCCCGGGTGGTGTCGGAGTGACCCGGTACGCGTGCCCAAGCCACGCCACGGAGTTCGTACCGGCGCCGACGTCTGGAGAGCTTGAACGGAGCGCATAAGCCCTACAACTAGGGCCCCGGGAACCGCCACGCCCCGTCCACTTCCTGCCGGACGGGGCGTGGCGGTTGTTCAGCGATGCGCTCCCACCCCACCGCGAGGCCGACAACCGCTATTCCGTACGCATGCGCCCGCACCGCGGCGCCGGGCTGGCAGGTGGGCAGTTTCCTCAGCAACAGCGGGAGGGAGCCGGCCAGCGTGCAGCCAGGATGCCCGCCCACACGCGCCGGCACGGCGGCCCGCAGTTCGTGCTCGGTCAGCCAATTGGCTGGCACTGACGTGCACTTTCACCGTCGAGTCAGACACTTGAACTTGAACTGGGCCGCAGCTTCTCGTCCGCGGCTGCTTCCGCAATGGAGGAATCGTGCCGATTCGTCTTCCTGTCAGCGCCGTTGAGAGTCGACACCACATTTTCGTCCCGTACTACACAGGAAAGCCCGGCCCGGGGGACCCCCCCGGGGCTCCACCTCGGGAATTGCTGATTTTTTACACCGGGCAACTCGTCTTCTCATTTCCGGCTGCAGGTTTTGCTGGCGAACACATCTCCGAGGAGGTATGGTCGTTCGTCCCGGACAAGGATGGAAAAATCCAGAATTTCGCCCGATTCATGAATTCAAAGGTCGCGGTGACGGCATCCATTGGGGCTATCCGAAGTACGGGCGACGACGACGACCATTTTTTTGCGTCAGTGGAAAACATCGACGTGAAAAAATTTGTCCAGAATGACCTAACCGGTGACCCCACTGCACTGATCCTCAAGGCCTCTGTCCATGTGAAACGTGGAAACGTCTACCGGGTCCCCTATCAAGTAACCGTAAGAGTTTGCGACCTGGACGAGGAGGCCCGCCCCCGGCAACTCGATATCACCCTCCTGGACGCCATGGAGACAGGAGCGCAAGGTATGTGGAGCGACCCCGGGGAGGAACTACCCGAACTACCCCCACCCCCGCCATGATCCTCGCCCACGGCATCCCGGATCAGGCCCCACAGCAGGAGCCCACCAAAACGCACGCCCCGTCCATCTCTGCCGGACGGGGCGTGGTCGCGCATCCGAAATGCGGGGGCAAGTGTTGCCAGGAAATCAGGCAGCCTGAGGACTGATCACGGTCCAGACCCCCGCCCAGGACTCCTCAGCTATCTGAGGAAGGAGCTTGCTCAGCTCTTGAGCGACCCACTCGTTCAGTTCCTGTGTGCTCTCAGTCTTCTCTGTGGCCACCTGCAACTCCTTTTAGGCGTCAGGTTGTCGGGTTCGCAAGGAAGGCCAGGAGGTCCTGGCGGGTGACGATCCCCGCCGGCTTTCCGTCCACCAGGACCACCGCCGCGTCACGGCCTTCCAGGGCAGACATCAGACGCTCGACCGGCTCACCGGAACCGACGACCGGCAGCGGATCCGACATGTACTTCTCCAGCGGAGCGTCAGACGGGGCGTGGTCGGTCGCCAGGGCGTGGAGCAACTCCCGCTCCTCGACCGCGCCGATGACCTCTCCCGCCATCACGTCGGGGTGTCCCGCTCCAGGGGCCACCACCGGCATCTGAGACACGCCGTACTCGCGCAGCACGCTGATCGCCTCCCCCACGGTCTCGGTGGGGTGCATGTGCACGAAGTTCGGCATGCCCTCCTCCGCGTCCGCCTTCTGCGCGAGGACCGCGCCGACCGTCTGGCCGGCCGAGGTGTCCTCGCTGAACCCGTGCTGACTGATCCACTCGTCGTTGAAGATCTTGCTGAGGTAGCCCCGGCCGCTGTCCGGCAGGAGCACCACCACGACGTCGTCCGGGCCGAGCCGTTCGGCGACCTCCAGTGCGGCCACGACGGCCATGCCGCAGGAGCCGCCCACCAGCAGGCCCTCCTCCTTGGCCAGCCGGCGGGTCATCTGGAAGGAGTCCTTGTCGGAGACGGCGACGATCTCGTCCGCCACGGTGCGGTCGTAGGCGGTCGGCCAGAAGTCCTCGCCGACGCCCTCGACCAGGTACGGCCGCCCGGAGCCGCCGGAGTACACGGAGCCCTCGGGGTCGGCGCCGATGACCTTGACCTTCCCCTGGCTGGCCTCCTTCAGGTAGCGGCCGGTGCCGGAGATGGTGCCGCCGGTGCCGACGCCCGCCACGAAGTGGGTGATC
>NZ_MUMF01000189.1 GCF_002155905.1 Streptomyces tricolor
AAGGTGACGGTCAGGTCGGCGAGGCGGGCGTAGCCGGGGGCCGGGTGGACGCCCGGGTTGAGGACGACGGTACCGGTGCCGAGCCGGCGCAGTTCCCGGACCGTCCGGCGGCAGGCGGACAGGCCCTCCGGGCCGGCGGTGACCCGGTCGAGGAAGCAGCCGTCGGCCGCGTACCAGGTCTGGTGCCGGCGCGCCTCCTCGACGATCAGGGCCCGGTCGCGGACGCCGTAGTCGGTGTCGACGTAGCCGAGCAGGCGGGCGCCGGCCGCGCGCAGGGCGCGGGCCGCCGCCGTGTACGCGGGGTCGGGGGCGGAGCCGGGCCCGTCGGCCGGGTTGAGGACGACCGCGTACGTGCGGTCGGCGGACGCGATCAGCCGGTGCCAGGCGCCGGGGTCCTCGGCCGGGTGCACGTACAGCGGGACCAGCAGGCTCACGGCACCCGCTCCCCGGTGGCCGTCCACAGCGCGGCGAGGGCGTCGTCCAGGGTGTGGACCGGCCGCCAGCCCAGGGTCCGGGCGGCGGCGGAGATGTCCGAGCACTGCCACGACACCTGCGCCGAGCGCGCCGAGCCGCCCGCGTGCTCCTCCACCGTGCCCCGGAACCCGGCCCGCCGGGCCAGACCGTGCACCAGCTCCCGCACCGGTACGGCCGTTCCGCTGCCGATGTTGAGCACACCGGGCAGCGGGCCGGGGGCGGTGACGGCGGACTCGGCCGCCCGGGCCACGTCGCGTACGTCCACGAAGTCCCGGTGGGCGGAGAGGTCCCCGAGCCGCAGCACCGCCTCGGGGTCCCGGCCGGCCGTGCGGAGCAGCGCGGCCAGCCGGCCGGGCAGGCTCGCCACGGGCGCGCCGGGGCCGACCGGGTTGCCGACCCGCAGCACCACCGCGTCCAGAGCGGCGGAGGTCACCGCGAGCGTGCCCGCGAGTTTGGTCGCGCCGTACGGCGTGACCGGGCAGGCGGGCGCCGCCTCGGTGACCGGCACGTCCGGGGTGCCCGGCCCGTACTCGGCGGCCGACCCGAGGTGCACCAGGCGGGCCGTGGGGGCCGCCTCGCGCAGCGCGGCGCAGAGCACCGCGGGGCCGCGGGCGTTGACCTCGGCCAGGGTCACCGGGTCGCCGCCGGTGGCGCCCGCGCAGTTGACCACGGCGTCGGGGGCCGCCGCCGCCAGGGTCCGCGCGAGCCGCCCCGGCGGGTCGGCGGCGAGGTCGGCGGCGAACGCGGCGGCGGAGCGGCCGGCGGCGAGGACCTGCGCGCCCGGCAGGGCGCGCAGCCGCTCCGCCACATGGCGGCCCAGGTATCCGGTGCCGCCGAGGACGAGGATGCGCATGCGGTACTCAGGCTCCCTTGAGCAGCAGGGACTTGCGGCTGGTGAACTCGGCGTTGGCCCGGTCGTAGTCGTCGGGGCGGCCGATGTCCAGCCAGTAGCCGTCGAACTCGTAGGCGTGCGGCGGGTTGTGGGCCTTCAGCAGGTCGAGGACGAGTTCGTCGAAGCCGAGCGGCAGGCCGGGCGTGTAGCCGTCCAGGGTGGCGCGGCTGAGCCCGTACACGCCCATGGAGACCCGGTAGTCCATGCTGGGCTTCTCGGTGAACGCGACGACCTTGCTGGCGTCGGTGGTCAGGACGCCGAAGTCGATGTGCACCTTGCGGGCGTAGGTGGCGATGGTCAGCGGCGCGCCCGAGGCCTCGTGGCGGCGCAGGACGTCGGCGTAGTCGAGGTCGGTGAGGACGTCGCCGTTCATCACCAGGAAGGTCTCGGGCAGCCGGTCTCTGAGGGTGAGCAGCGGGCCCATGGTGCCGAGCGGGCTGTCCTCGGTGGCGTAGTCGACGCTCATGCCCCACTGGGAGCCGTCGCCGACGTAGGCGCGGATGATCTCGCCGAGGTGGCCGATGGCGAGGGTGCAGCGGGTGAAGCCCGCGGCCGACAGCTGGCGCAGCACGATCTCCAGGATGGCGTGCTGGTCGCCGATCGGGACGAGCGGCTTGGGCAGCGCGGTGGTGTAGGGCCGCAGCCGGACGCCCTTGCCTCCCGCCAGGATCACTGCGTGCATGGGGCTCCTCCTTCGGTGCAGACGTGACGTGCCGGACGGGTCAGATGTTGTAGATGCCGGTCTTGTAGCGGGCCAGGTTGGCCGGGTCGCGGAAGAACTCCACGGTGTGCGCGAGGCCTTGCTCCAGGGTGTGGGCGGGCTGCCAGCCGGTGGCCGCGGTGAGCCGGGTGGCGTCCGCGACGAGCCGCATGACCTCGGAGGCGGGGGGCCGGATGCGCGCGGGGTCGGCGCGCACGTCCACGGCGGTGTCCATGACCTTGCCGATGAGCGCGACGAGGTCGCCGACGGAGATCTCGCCGCCGGTACCGGCGTTGAAGGTCCGGCCGACTACCTGCTCGGCGGGCGCGGTGCCGACGGCGAGGAAGGCCTGCGCGGTGTCCTTGACGAAGGTGAAGTCCCGGGTGGGCCGCAGATCGCCGAGGGTGATGGTCCGCTCCCCCACTGCGAGCTGGCCGATGACGGTGGGGATGACCGCGCGCATCGACTGGCGCGGCCCGAAGGTGTTGAACGGGCGGAGGGTGACGACCGGGGTGCCGAAGCTGGCGTGGTAGCTGTCGGCGAGCCGGTCCCCGCCGGCCTTCGAAGCGGCGTACGGGGACTGGGTGTTGATGGGGTGGTCCTCGGTGATGGGGACGGTCTGCGCGGTGCCGTAGGTCTCGCTGGTGGAGGTGTGCACCAGCCGGGGGGTGCCGAGGGCCCGTACGGCCTCCAGGACGTTGAGGGTGCCGGTGACGTTGGTCTCCACGTAGCTGTGCGGGGCCCGGTAGGAGTACGGGATCGCGATGAGGGCCGCCAGGTGGTAGGCGACGTCGGCCCCTTCGAGCAGGCCGCGGACCGAGCCGGGGTCGCGGACGTCGCCGAGGACGATCTCCACGTGGTCCAGGACGTCCGGGGCGAGGGTCTCCAGCCAGCCGTAGGAGGAGAAGGAGTTGTACTGGGCCATGGCTCTGACCCGGTGCCCGGAGGCGACCAGGGCCTCGGTGAGGTGGGAGCCGATGAAGCCCTCGGCTCCGGTGACGGCGGCGAGCGGTGCGGAGGTCAACTCAGGTGTCCTTCCGTTGGGTTGCGCGAGCGGGGACGTGCGTCAGACGTGCCGGGCGGGCCGGCCGAGCAGCCACAGCGCGTACGCCACCAGGCCCAGCAGGGCGGCGGCGCAGCACAGCGGCAGGACGGCGGGGCCCGGTGGCAGGCGCAGCGGGGGGACGGCGGCGGCCACGCCGGCCGCGGCCAGGCAGATCACGGCGGGCGGCCAGGCGGCGCCGAAGGCCTGGAGCAGCAGCGCGGTCCACAGGGTGGCCGCGAGCAGCAGGAGGGTGGCCGGTGCGGCACCGGTGAGGCGGGCGGCGGGCAGCAGCGGCAGGAGGTAGGCGAGGAGGCAGCCGCCGAGGACGGCGGCGGAGCGGAGCAGGAATCCGGCGGGGGTGGCGGTGGCGCGCAGGGCGGCGACCGACAGGCCGCGGTAGCGGTACAGCAGCCATTCGGCGGGGCCCATGCTGACCGTCAGCGCGATCACGGCGTACGGCTCGCGCCGTCCTTCCAGCAGCACCAGCACTCCGGCGGCCAGTCCGAACAGCCCGTACGGCAGGGACCACAGCAGGCGGGGCCGGGTGGGGCCGGACGCGGCCGGGGCGGCCAGGGCGCCGCGCAGGGCGTGGCCGGCGGCGGCGAGGGTGGCCGTCAGTGCGAGCAGCGGCAGTCCGGTGCGCAGCGGGGTGCCGGGTTCCCACCGGGGCAGGACGGCGGCGCCCGCGATCAGCGGGGTGAGGGCGGCGAGCAGCAGCCGTTCGCGGGCCAGGACCAGCAGGACGCCGGCCGCCGCGAGGTAGAGCGACTGGGCTGCCGCGACGGCGAGCACGAGGGGGCTGCCGGCGAGCGGGGCGGCGGCGGCCGTGGCGAGGGCCGCGCCGAGGGGTGCGCCGGCGAGCAGGGTGCGGGCGGCCTCCCGGCGGCCGGTGGCCATCCGCAGGTGGGCGCGGTGGCCGAGCGCCTGGCCCCAGGCCCAGGAGACGAGGCCGGCGGCGATCGGGGCGGCGGCGTGCCGGCCGGGGTGCCACAGGGGTGCGGTGAGCAGGTAGGCGAGGCCGGGCAGGGCGAACAGCAGGCCGCGCAGCAGACAGCGGACGGTGTCCGGGCGCCAGGGGTCGGCGGCCGGTGCGGGCTCGGGGAAGGTCCGGGGCACCTGCTCGTAGAGGGCGGTGGCGAGGGAGAAGAGGTTCGGGTGGCCGTACCGCTCTCTGATCTGGTCGGCGGTCAGGCCCTCGGCCTCCAGCAGGGCCGCGACCTCGTACGGGTGGACGGCGGGGCCGATGCGGTCGGCGAGGTCGGCGGCCAGCCGGCTCACCGCCTCCCGGTCGCTGCCGTGCCGTCCGGGCAGCCGCAGGGACAGCGTGCGGTCGTCGGAGCGTGCCAGGCGCAGCGCGAGGGTGTCCTGTTCGGTGCCGCCCGGTTCGAGTGCCATGGGCCCGCTCATCCGGCCAGGCTCCCCGCGGCGAGCCGGAGGTCCGCGCCGGGTGCGGCCGGTTCGCCGACCGGCCCGGCCCGGTCGG
>NZ_MUMF01000190.1 GCF_002155905.1 Streptomyces tricolor
GCACAGTCCCCCGCTCCCGTCCCGGCCGCGCCCGCCGGCGGTCTCGACCCCCGCGCGCTCTGGCCGAACATCCTGGAGGCCGTCAAGAACCGCCGCCGCTTCACCTGGATCCTGCTCAGCCAGAACGCCCAGGTGACCGGCTTCGACGGCACCACCCTCCAGCTCGGTTTCGTCAACGCCGGCGCCCGCGACAACTTCGCCGGCAGCGGCAGCGAGGACGTGCTGCGGCAGGCGCTGGCCGAGCAGTTCCACGTGCAGTGGAAGATCGAGGCGGTCGTCGACCCGTCCGGCGGCGGCTCCGCCCCGCCGTCCCCGGCCGGCTCGCCCGGCTACGGCGGACCGGGCGGCGGCTACGGCGGCGCGCCCGCCGGCCACGGCGGCGCTCCCGGCGGTGGCTACGGCTCCCCGGCCGCCTCCCGTCCCGCGGCCGCCACGGCGTCCCCGCAGCCGTCCGCTGCGCCGCAGGGCGGTGCTCCGGCCGCGTCCGCGGGATCGGCCGCGCCGGCCCCGGCTCCCCGGCCCGCCGCGCCCGAGCCGCCGCCCGTCGCGCCCGAGGACGACATCCCCGAGGACGACGACCCGGATCTGGACGAGTCGGCCCTCTCCGGCCACGAGCTGATCGTGCGCGAACTGGGGGCGACGGTGGTCGAGGAGTTCTCCCACGAGTGAGGCGTGCCGGGAATCGGCGACGACCCCTTTTGGAGGAAAGTCCAACAAGCCCGGCCCCCGGCCTTCGGCAACCTTGCCATTAGGCTGACCCCCGTGAAGGTCCTCGTCATCGGCAGCGGCGCCCGCGAACACGCCCTGTGCCGCTCCCTGTCCCTCGACCCCGACGTCACCGCGCTGCACTGCGCCCCCGGCAACGCCGGCATCGCCGAGGTCGCCGAGCTGCACCAGGTCGACGCGCTCGACGGCGCCGCCGTGGCCGGGCTGGCCGGCCGCCTCGGTGCCGACCTGGTCGTCGTCGGCCCGGAGGCCCCGCTGGTCGCCGGTGTCGCCGACACGGTCCGCGCGGCGGGCATCCCGGTGTTCGGCCCCTCCGGGGAGGCCGCCCGGATCGAGGGGTCCAAGGCCTTCGCCAAGGACGTCATGGCGGCGGCCGGCGTGCCGACCGCCCGCTCCTACGTCTGCACCACCGCCGAGGAGGTCGCCGAGGCCCTCGACGCCTTCGGTGCCCCCTACGTCGTCAAGGACGACGGTCTCGCCGCCGGCAAGGGCGTCGTCGTCACCTCCGACCTGGAGGCCGCCGAGGCGCACGCCGCCGGGTGCGAGAGGGTGGTGATCGAGGAGTTCCTCGACGGCCCCGAGGTGTCCCTGTTCGCCGTCACCGACGGCGAGACGGTCGTACCGCTCCAGCCCGCCCAGGACTTCAAGCGCGCCCTGGACGGCGACGAGGGCCCGAACACCGGCGGCATGGGCGCCTACTCGCCGCTGCCGTGGGCCGACCCGAAGCTGGTCGACGAGGTGCTGCACACCGTGCTCCAGCCCACCGTGGACGAGATGCGCCGCCGGGGCACGCCGTTCTCCGGGCTGCTCTACGCCGGTCTCGCGATCACCTCGCGCGGGGTCCGGGTCATCGAGTTCAACGCCCGCTTCGGCGACCCGGAGACCCAGGTCGTGCTGGCCCGCCTGCAGACCCCGCTGGCGGGCGTCCTGATGGCCGCCGCCACCGGCAACCTCGCCGACCTGCCGCCGCTGCGCTGGAGCGAGGACGCGGCCGTCACCGTCGTCGTCGCCTCGCACAACTACCCGGGCACCCCGCGCACGGGCGACCCGATCACCGGCCTGGACGAGGTGGCCGCCGAGGACGCCCCGCACGCGTACGTGCTGCACGCCGGCACCCGGCGGGACGGCGACGCGGTGGTCAGCGCGGGCGGACGCGTGCTGTCCGTCACGGCCACCGGCACGGACCTGGCCGAGGCGCGCGAGCGGGCGTACCGGGCGGTGGGCCGGATCCGGCTCGACGGCTCGCAGCACCGCACCGACATCGCGGCGAAGGCGGCGGAGTCCGCGGACGCCTGACCCCGGGCCGCCCGCACCGCCTGCCGCCCGCCGCGCCCGCCGTCTGACCTGCCCGTTTCCCACCCAGGCCCCGGACCCACAATCCGGGGCCTGATCTTTGCTGTCTGTCACCCAGCTTTGACCAAAGCCATTCCATCGAGTGAGCAATCGCCCATATGGCTGACGGGGGCCGGGGCCCCAACTAGGGTGCCGCGCAAGCGTTCCGGCACTTGGCCCACCGGCATTGCGATGTCAGTGGCGGGTGCCACAGTGGGGGAGTGAGCAAGACCAGGGCAGCACGCGATCGGCAGGGAGGGGGCGAGGTCGGCACGTGACCGGTATCGGTGTGGAGGCGGGCGCGCAGGCCGCGCGCTCCCGGGCCCTCGCCGTCCTGCGGGTCCGGGGCCGGGCGCTGGCCGCGGCCCTGCTGCCCGCGGGCGCCGCGGTGATCCTGCTCACCGGCGCCTCCACCGGCCATCTCGTCGGCCCGGGCTGGGACGCCGCCCGGTGGATCGTGGGCGTGCTCGCGCTGCTGGTGCTGCCGGCCGCGGCCGGGGTCGCCGTGGTGGTGGCCCGGGCCCGCCCCGCGATGAGCCCCACGGTGCCGATCCCGGAGGAGTCCGCCCCGGATCTGTACCGGATGGTGCGCGACCTCGCCGACCGCCTGGACGTGCCGGCCCCCTCGGCCATAGCGCTCACCCCGGACTGCGACAGCTGGCTGGAGGACCGGGCGCACTCGGCCCACGGCCCGCCCCCGCGCCCGGCGCCCGACGAGATAGCGGGCCCGGGCCGCCGCCGGGCCCCCGTCGCGCCGGTCCTCGTCATCGGCTCGCCGTTCCTGTGGTGGATGCGCGTCGGCGAGCTGCGCGCGGTCCTCGCCCCGGTCATC
>NZ_MUMF01000191.1 GCF_002155905.1 Streptomyces tricolor
GCTTAGGAGAGAGTGTGCGCCAACTCGACCTCGTGGTGATCGTCGTCTATCTGGTGGCGATCGCCGTGATCGGACTGCGCCTGGCCGGCCGGCAGCGGACGTCGAAGGACTACTTCGTCGGCGAGAGCGGCATGCCGTGGTGGACCGTGAGTTTCTCGGTGGTGGCCACCGAGACCAGCGTGCTCACCGTCATCAGCGTGCCCGGCGGCGCCTACAGCGGCCAGGGCTTCGGCAACGTCGAGCTGGCCCTGGGCTATGTCGTCGGCCGCGTCGTCGTGGCCACCGTGCTCATCCCCCTGTACAAGCGGGGCGGCTTCGTCAGCGCCTACCAGTACCTCGGTACGCGGTTCGGGCTCAGACTGCAGGGGCTGGCCTCGGTCACCTTCGTCTTCACGCGTCTGCTGGCCGAAGGCGTCCGGCTGTTCGCCTCCGCGATCCCCATCAAGCTGCTGCTCGACGAGTTCGGCGTGCACACGAGCTACCGCGTCATCATCATCGTGCTCACGGTGATCACCGTCGTCTACACCTATCTCGGCGGCATCAAGGCGGTCATCTGGACCGACGCCATCCAGATGGGTCTCTATCTGGGCGGCGCGGTCCTGGCCATCGCCGTCCTCTCCGCGCACGTCGGCGGCGCCGGCTATGCCCGCGCCCTGCACGCGGGCCAGTTCCGGCTGTTCGACACCGACTTCGCCCTGGCCCATATTCTGACCAGCCCGTTCGCCCTGCCCACCGCCATTCTCGGCGGCGCGATCTTCGCCATGGCCAGTCACGGGTCCGATCAGCTCATCGTGCAGCGCATCCTGGCCACCCGCTCCCTGCGCGACGGCCAGAAGGCCATGATCGCCTCCGGTGTCTTCGTCACCTTCCAGTTCGCGGCCTTCTCCCTCGTGGGCGCGCTGCTGTGGTCGTACAACCAGGGCAAGAGCTTCCAGGAGCTGGGTCTGAGCAGTTCCGACAACCTCTACCCGGACTTCATCCTGCACGGTCTGCCCGTGGTGATCTCCGGTCTCCTGGTGGCCGGCATCCTCGGCGCCGCGATGGGCTCGCTGTCCTCGGCGCTGAACTCCATGTCGAACTCGACCGTCGCCGACATCATCCACAGCTTCTTCCGTACGACGCCCTCGGAGGCGTTCCTGCTGAAGCTCGCCCGGGTGATGACGCTGGTGTGGGCGGCGCTGATGGCGGTCTTCGCCTGTGCGTTCAGCGCCGGCACCGGCAATGTCTACCTCACCGGCCTGACCATCGCCGGCTACACCTACGGCGCCCTGCTCGGGGCGTTCCTGCTCGGCCGCGTCGTCCGGCGTGCCAACGAGACCGACTCCATCGTGGCGTTCCTGGTGACGGTCGCGGTGATGACGTACATCGTGCGTGAGGTGAAGATCGACGTCACCACGGCCGGCGCCACCGTACCGACGGCCATCGCCGCCCAGTGGCTGGTGCCGATCGGCGTGGTGGCCACCCTCGTCGTCGGCGGCCTGATGAGCCTGTCGCACCGCGCCCCGGAGTCCCCCGCGACCCCGCAGGTCCGGGTGGACGACGACGAGCCGGGCCCCGGTGAGGGCCGTGTCACCACGGCCACCCACCGGAACTGACCGCGCACCGCACGGGGTGCGGGACCGCGCCTGCGGCCCCGCACCCGGTACGACCCCGACCCCGGGAGGCACCATGCTCCAGCCGCAGCCCGCTGCGCCCGCCGAACGGGCGGCGGAACAGGAGGCGTCATGCGGGTGATCGGCCTGATGTCGGGCACCTCGTACGACGCGATCGAAGCAGCCGCCGCGGACCTCGCCCTGGACGCCGACGCCCTGCTCCTCCGCCCGCTCGGGCATCTCTCCGTTCCCTACCCGGACGACCTGCGCGCCCTCATCGCCGCCTCCCTGCCGCCGGCCGCCACGACCACGCAGACCGTCTGCGCCCTGGACAGCGGCATCGGGCAGGCCTTCGCCGACGCCGCCGCGCGGGCCCTGCGGGAGCTGTGCGCGGGCGCCGCGGACCTCGTCGTCTCGCACGGCCAGACGATGCACCACTGGGTGGAGGACGGCATCGTGCGCGGCACGCTGCAGCTCGGTCAGCCGGCCTGGATCGCCGAGGCCACCGGGCTGCCCGTCGTCTCCGACCTGCGCAGCCGGGACGTCGCGGCCGGCGGCCAGGGCGCCCCGCTCGTCGGGATGACCGACACCCTGCTGCTGCGCGCCCTCCCCGGCACGCCCGCCGCGCTGAACCTCGGCGGCATCGCCAATGTCACCGTCGTCGCGCCCGGCGCCGACCCGCTGGCCTTCGACACCGGCCCCGCCAACGCCCTGCTCGACGCGGCCGTACGGCACTTCACCGACGGCGGTGCCGACCACGACGAGGACGGGCGCCGGGCCGCCGCCGGCCGGGTGAGTCCGGAGCTGCTCCGCGTCCTCCTGGACGATCCCTACTACCGCAGGCCCGCCCCGAAGACCACCGGCAAGGAGCACTTCCATCTGCCCTACCTTGAGCGGGCGCTGGAGGCCGTGCCCACGCCCGCGCCCGACGACGTCCTGGCCACGCTGACCCGGCTGACCGCCGTGACGGTGGCCGACGCCTGCCGTGCGCACGGGGTCACCGAACTCCTCGTCTCCGGCGGCGGCACCCGCAACCCGGTGCTCATGCGCATGATCGGCGAGGAACTGCCCGACGTGCCGGTGCGCCGCAGTGACGACGTGGGCCTGCCCTCGGACGCGAAGGAGGCGCTGGCCTTCGCCGCCCTGGGATTCCTCACCGTCCACGGTCTCCCCGGCACCCTCCCCGCCGCCACCGGCGCCCGCAGAGCCACGCTGCTCGGCAGCATCACCCCCGGCCGGGCACCCCTGCGCCTGCCCGAACCCGCCGCACGGCCACCACGTCTGCTGCGGATCGTCGGCTGACCCGGTGCGATGGAGTGGCATGGCTCCCAGGCTAGGAACGCGCCACGAGGGCGACAATATGAGCTGCGCGCATATTCCGGCCAACTTTCTGACGCATGAACGAAACTTTCGGATGCGTGCGATCAGTCATGATGTGAAGATCGATACAGCAGGGGTTCGCCAGTGACTGGTATCCGACTTCGAAACATTCGAAGTCGATGAACCTTCCAGCCGTCGAACTCCTGGCACTCGAAGAATCGAGCGCTCGGCATTCAAGACCCCACAGGCCATTTGACCTGGTATTTCAGTCATCAATCCTCCGTGCACCCGACGATCTAATGTTTCGGAGATATTGCCGAAAACATTGACAGTGGACAGGGGCGGTCCAACACTGTCGCCCGGCCCCCGTCGACTCCATGAGGACGAGGAGGAAGCACACACATGAACGACACAGCCCCACGATCCACGCGCCGTCGGCGCGCTCTCCCCGGGTGGTTCGGCCGGTTCAGACTGCTCGTCAGCAGCGCCTGCACCCTGCTGCTGGTGGGCGTGGCCGCGCTGGCCCTGCCCGGCACCGCCCAGGCCGACACGGTCATCACGACCAACCAGACCGGGACGAATGACGGCTACTACTACTCGTTCTGGACGGACGCGCCGGGAACGGTCTCCATGAACCTGGGCTCCGGCGGCAACTACAGCACCTCCTGGCGCAACACCGGCAACTTCGTCGCCGGAAAGGGCTGGAGCAACGGCGGACGCAGGACCGTCACCTACTCGGGCACCTTCAACCCGTCCGGCAACGCCTACCTGGCGCTGTACGGGTGGACCTCGAACCCGCTGGTGGAGTACTACATCGTCGACAACTGGGGCACCTACCGGCCCACCGGAACCTACAAGGGCACGGTCACCAGCGACGGCGGCACGTACGACATCTACCAGACGACGCGGTACAACGCCCCGTCCGTGGAAGGCAACAAGACCTTCAACCAGTACTGGAGCGTCCGGCAGTCCAAGCGGACCGGCGGCACCATCACCACCGGCAACCACTTCGACGCCTGGGCGCGCGCCGGCATGCCCCTCGGCAGCTTCAACTACTACATGATCATGGCCACCGAGGGATACCAGAGCAGCGGCAGCTCCAACATCACGCTGGGCGGCACCGGTTCGGGCGGCGGCGGTGGCGGGGGCAGCGGCTGCACCGCGACGCTCTCCGCCGGTCAGCAGTGGAGCGACCGGTACAACCTCAACGTGGCCGTCTCCGGTGCCAGCAACTGGACGGTCACGATGAACGTGCCGTCCCCGGCGAAGGTCCTGTCCACCTGGAACGTCGGCACCAGCTATCCCAGCAGCCAGGTGCTGGTGGCGAAACCCAACGGCAACGGCAACACCTGGGGCGTCACCATCCAGCCCAACGGCAACTGGACCTGGCCGACCGTCTCGTGCAGTACGGGCTGAACGAAGCGCCCGGAGCGACACCGCACATCCGTGGCGCGGCGGCCTTCGCCCCGCGCCACGCCGCCGTGCGGGCGACCGCGTGCCCCGCGGAAGCGGGCGGCTCCCCGGGACGGGTCAGGAGTCCTGGTCCGCCAGCAGGCCGGTCACCAGCCGGCGCGCGTACGAGGCGTCCAGTCGCCCGCGGCGGAAGAGGATGCGGTACATCATCGGGGCGACGACCCGGTCGATGACGGTCTCGGCGTCCGGCACCGGCTCCCCGCGGGCACCCGCCCGGTCCAGCATGACGTCGATCTGTTCGGCGGCGTACGCGGAGCACTGGCCGGCATTGGTGCCGTCGGGATCGCCGAGCAGGGCGTCACGGATGTAGGCGCGGCCGGGCGGGGAGGACATCTCCTCCAGGAACTCCTCGGCCCAGGCCGTCAGATCCGCGGCCAGGCCCCCGTGGTCGCCGGGGGGTGTCTCGGGGCGCAGCCGTTCCACCGCCACGTCGGAGAGCAGCTCCTGCAGATCGCCCCAGCGGCGGTAGATCGTCGACGGGGTGACTCCGGCGCGCGCGGCGACGAGCGGCACGGTCAGGGCGTCGCGGCCCACCTCGGAGGTGAGCGCGCGCACGGCCTCGTGGACCGACTCCTGGACCCGGGCGCTGCGGCCACCGGGGCGCACCAACGGCTTGCGGCTCATGACCTCACCTTAAAGCAAAGACATTGCGTTCAGAGGGTGAGCAGTCGCACGAGCAGCACCCCCAGCGTGCCCGCGGTGAGCACCGATCCCAGGACCGTGAACAGCAGGTCGACCGCCCTCTTGTCCCAGCCCTGGATCACGAACCGCTGCGGGGCCTCCGGGTCGTACCGGACCGTGACATGCGCCCCCACGCCGAAGCCGCTGCCCACGGCACCGCGCCCGAACCTGGACGCGTACTCGTACGCCGTTCCGTCCTGGGCCGTCCAGGCCGCGACCGGGTGGTAGTACGTGGCGCCCTCGTCGCTCCGCCAGGTCTGGTGGCGGACGATCCTGGCCGGCGCGTCGACACCGGTGCGGGCGAGCGCGCCGGCCCGGCGGAGACCGTGCACACCGAAGCCGAGGAAGACCACGCCGATCGTCAGGGGGATGAGAGAGAAGAGCCACTCGCGTTCCATGTGTGGTGCGACGCGTGTGACGGGGTGTCGGTTGCGTTTCCGGACGTCACCCGTGGGTGGCGCGCCAGGCGGCGGGGGGCATGCCGGCCTGACGGCGGAAGAAGGTGGTGAAGTTGCCGACGTCCCGGAAGCCGAGGCGTCGGGCGCAGCCGCTGACCGGCAGGTCGGTGTGGGCGAGCAGCCGCTTGGCTTCCAGCAGGATGCGCTGGTCGAGGAAGGCCTTGGCACCGGTGCCGGCGGCGGCGCGCGTCGCCCGGGTGAGGGTGCGTACGTCGTAGCCGAGGGCCCTGGCGTAGTCGGCGACGTGGTGCCAGTCGGCGAGGTGTTCCTCGACGGCGGCCCGGTAGGCGCGGAACACCTCCGTGGAGCGGTCGCCGGCCGCAGCCGCGCCGGTGCGGTCGGGGGTGCCGGGAAGGGCGCGCAGGATCAGGGCCGCCAGCAGGTGGGAGAGCAGGGGCGGCGAGGCCAGGCGCGGGGAGCGCGCCGCCGTGTGGTGTTCGCGGCCGAGGTGGTCGGCCGCGAACAGGGCGAGGTCCAGGCGCTGCCGGTCCAGCTGCCAGCAGACGGGGGCGCTGGCCTCCGCCGCGGTGAAGCCGGGGAGGAAGGCGGGCCGGAAGAGGATCAGCGGTCCCTCGCAGGCGTCGACGTCGCACCACCGGTGCACCATGCCGGGCCTGATCCATACGGCGCTTCCCTCCGTCAGCCGGTAGGGGCGGAAGTCCGCTTCGTGGCTGCCGGCGCCGGAGCCGACGAGGGCGAAGACGTGGAAGTCGGGGCGTTGCGGGAGGGCGCGACGGCGGTGGGGGTCCATGGCCCGCAGTGCGGCGAAGTCCATGACCTCCACGCCGTACGACGATCCGACGGCGGGCAGGTAGCGCAGTTGCCGCACCGGGCTGTGTCCGTTTTCCACCATCATCGTGCGCCTTTTCACCGGAGGGCGGAGGTCGGTTCTCGTAGCGTCGGACGCGAGCCTGACAGGCAGGTCAGGTTACCCGTCGAGGGTGGCGGGGGGCAGGACGGCGGTCGGTCGTGCGGCCGGGAGGAGAGGCGTGACGATGACGGAAACCACAATGCCGGTGCCCGTGGCGGGCGGGACGCTGGAGGTGCGAGTCGGCGGCGGTGGCGGGCCGGCGCTGGTGTTCGCCCACTACTGGGGCGGCTCCGCCGACACCTGGAACGGCGTGCTCGCCCAGCTGCCGCCCGGACAGCCGACGGTCCGCTTCGACCAGCGCGGTTGGGGCGCCTCGCGGGCGTTGCCCGGGCCCTATCACCTCGACCAGCTCGCGGACGACCTGGTCCGCGTGGCCGAGACGTGCGTGCCGGGGCCGTTCGTCCTCGTCGGGCACTCGATGGGCGGCAAAGTGAGTCAGCTCGTCGCGGGCCGCCGGCCGGCCGGGCTGGCCGGCCTGGTGCTCGTCGCGCCCGCACCGCCGCGCCCGCCCGCCACGGTGACCGAGGAGTACCGGCAGGGCCTGTCCCGCGCATACGACTCGCCCGAGACGGTGCGGCACGCCCTCGACCACGTGCTGACCGCCACGCGGCTGCCCGCGGCGGCGCACACCGCCGCGGTGCGCGACAGCCTCGCCGCCGGCGCCGAGGCCCGGCGGGAGTGGCCGCTGCGCGGCATCGCGCAGGACATCACATCCGCCGTACGCGACATCGCGGTCCCGGTGACCGTGCTGGCCGCGCAGCACGACGTGGTGGAACCGCCGCACGTGCTGCGCGAGTTCCTCCTGCCGCACATACCGCACGCGACCATGACCACCGTCCCCGCCGCCGGCCACCTGCTCCCCGTGGAGGCCCCCGGCGCGGTCGCGACCGCCGTCACGGACTTCCTGACGCGCGTTCAGCGCTGACCGTACGGCGGATCGCCGTCAGGAGGCGGAGGCGACCTCCGGCGCCGGCTGCGTCCGTTCGTAGGCGCGCCCCACCCGCAGCAGCAGGGCCTCGGCGAGGGGACGTGCGAGCAGCTGCATGCCGATCGGCATCCCCGCCCGGTCCCGGCCGACCGGGAGCGACAGCGCGGGAACGCCCGTGATGTTGGCCGGGGCCGACAGCCGCACATAGGCGTCCGCCACGCCCTCTTCGGTGCCGTCGGCCCAGGTCACCGTCTCCTGGCCGGCTTTCACGGCGGTCACGGGGACCGAGGGCGCGGCGATGACGTCGGCCTTCTCGAACAGCACCGCCCACTCCCGGCGCATCAGGGTGCGGGCACGCTGGGCGCGCAGGTAGTCCCCGGCGGACATCAGTGCGCCGGCCTCCAGCAGGATCCGGACGTCCGCGCCGTACAGGTCGGGGACCGTGCGCAGGGTGTGCTCGTGATAGGCGGTCGCCTCGGGGACCATCAGCCCCCATTGGACCGCCTGGACGTAGCGGGTCATGGGGATGTCGACGTCGACGAGGCGGGCGCCCAGGTCCGCCAGGCGCCCGATGGCCCGTCGTACCGCTGCCTCGACCTGCGGGGCGACGCGGTCGAAGTAGTAGGTGCGCGGGACGCCCACCCGCAGTCCCGTCAGCTCCTCCGGCGGGGCGGAAGGGCTGTCGGGGCCGGCCGGGCCGCCCCCGCCGGGGCCGACGAGGGCGTCGAGGACCAGCGCGGTGTCCTCGACGGTGCGGGCGAGCGGGCCGACGTGGTCCAGCGACCAGGCGAGCGAGGTCACCCCCCGGCGGGGCACGAGACCGTACGTCGGTTTCAGCCCGACGATCCCGTTCAGCGCGGCGGGCACCCGGATCGAGCCGCCGGTGTCGGTGCCGAGGGCGAAGGTCGCCGCCCCGGCCGCCACGGCGACGGCTGAGCCGCCGCTGGAGCCGCCGGCGACACGGCCCGCGTCCCACGCGTTGCGGGTCTGCGGGGTGGTCAGGCCGTAGGCGAATTCGTGGGTGTGCGTCTTGCCGACGAGGACGGCTCCCGCTTCGGAAAGCCGGGCCGCGACCGCGCTGTCGGTCTGTGCGCGGTGCCCGGCGCGGACCCGGGAGCTCGCCGTGGTGGGGATGCCCGCGACGTCGATGAGGTCCTTCAAGCCCATCGGGACGCCGTGCAGGGGTCCGTGCGGGCGGCCCTCGGTGATCGCCCGTTCGGCGTCGCGGGCCGCCCGGCGGGCCCGCTCGGCGGTCACGGTGGCGTAGGCGGTGAGCCGCGGCTGGATGCGCTCGATCCTGTCGAGGACGGAGTCGACCAGTTCGACCGGGGACAGTTCCCGACGTCGTATCGCGCCGGCGGCAGCGGCGAGGGTCATCTCATACGGCCGCATCGAGCCGCTCCTCCTCGGTGAGGTGGGCACGGTGGCCGGCGGTGGGCGGCACGTCCCCCAGATCGAGTTCGCGCAGGACCGCCACCACGGAGTGGATGTGCCGGGCGGTGGCCGCGACGGGTGCGTGCCGGTGCGCGGGCAGTGGCAGCCCGTGGCGGTCGGCCCACCGGGCTGCCTCGTGGGGGGTGAGATCCGGTGCGGACACCTCTGCCTCCTTAAAGCTAAGCGATTGCATTAAGCGACGGTAGACAGGTATCGTGCGTTAACGCAAACTGTTAGCTTTAAGGCCGGGAAGGGACCCGCCGACCATGACGACGCACCACTCGCCGCCACCCCCGCACGACCGCCCGGCCGCCGCCGCCCCGCTCACCGTTCCGCACTGGACCGTCGGCCGTGTCGCCGTCCACCGGATCGACGAGATCCCCCTGCCCCCGGCCACCGGCCCCTGGCTGCTGCCCGACGCCACACCGGAGGTCGTCGCCCGCGAGGACTGGCTGCGGCCCCACTTCGCCGATCCCCAGGGCGTCGTACGCCTCGACAGCCACAGTTTCGCCTTCGCCACCGGCGGTCTGCGCATCCTCGTCGACACCGGCATCGGCAACGGCAAGCCGCGCGCCAACCCCGCCTGGAACGGCCTGCGCACCGACTACCTGGACCGGCTCACCGCCGCCGGATTCCCGCCCGACGACATCGACCTGGTCGTCCTCACCCATCTGCACACCGACCACGTGGGCTGGAACACCCGCTGGGACAACGGCACCTGGGTGCCCACGTTCCCGAACGCCCGCTACGTCACCGCGCGCGCCGAGTACGACTTCTGGGCGGGGTACGCCATGGACGAGCCGCGTCGGCAGATGTTCCGCGACTCCGTGCACCCCGTGGCGGAAGCGGGCCTGCTCGACCTCGTCGACGTTCCCGCCGACGGCGTCGAGCCGGCTCCCGGTCTCCGCCTGCTGCCCACCCCCGGACACAGCCCCGGGCACCTCGCCGTACAACTGACCAGCGAGGGCGCACCGCGCTGATCACCGGCGACCACCTTGCGGGTGCCCAGCTGAAGGCCCTGGTGCCCCGGCTGCCGGAACGGCTGGCGGAGGCGGCGACCGCGGTCGCCGACCGTGCCCTCAGCGGAGCCCTGATGATCGCCTCCCCGCTGGTCATCGCCGACATCGCCGAGACGGAGGCCCGGCTGCGGGAGCTGCGGGAGCAGTGCCGTGCCCTGCTCGCGCCGCCGAGGCTGCGGTTCGCGCGGGCGACGGAGATCGCCAAGCGCTGGCTGGCCGACGACGGCATGCTCGGATCGCTGCTCACGACGGTGGTCCGCGACCACCGTGACGGGGTGGCGCAGACACGGGAGCAGGCCGAACGTCTGTCGAAGCTGACCGAGATCAGCAACGAGATCGACCGTATGGACCGCAGGCACCGCTCGTCGAGCGGGAAGCCGCTCCAGGGCTCCGGGCGGCAGGACCTGGTGCACCTCGTGGAACGAGCCGTGGGTCTGGTCAAGGAATGGTGTCTGGCGGTCGACGGCATCCGCCGCGGCGACCGCTCCGACGGCAACCGCGCGGCCAAGGAGGTCTCGGCCCTGCGCCAGTCCCTGCTGGACGGCGAGGAAGCGGTCCTGGGCGAACTGGAGCGGACGGCTCGGCGCGCGGACGCGGACTCGGCCGCGATGGCATGGGCGGCACGCGCCTCGATGGAGGAGTTGTTCGCTCTGCTGGCCGGGCACACGGCGACCCCGCGTACCGGTGGCCCGGTCGACCCCGAACTCGTGCTGGACGCGGAGCTGCTCAAGGTCTGCGACAGCCGTGAGGAGCGTCCGTCACTCGGCGAGCTGCTCACCGCGGTCGACCGGAGCTGGCAGGACGCCCTCGCCGAGCGGCTCTCCCGCGACGCCTTCGCCGCGGCCCGCGCCATCGCCGACCTGGCCGGACGCGGGATGCTGCCGGCCGCGCGGGCCGGGGAGTTCGTCCCGCCGACGGTCGACGAGATCGAGGCCCGGGAGGCCGCCCGCCGCACGGAGCTGCGCAGGGCGCATGACGAACTCGTCGCCGAGCTGCACCGCGCGCAGGCCGACGGGGCCGTGACGGACGACCAGGACCTGCGTCTTCAGGAGCTGCTGGCCGACGCCCGGGACCGGCTCGACGGCAGCGACACGCGTGATCTGGTGGACGTGCGGCGGGCGCTCGACAAGGTGCGCGGCGACCTGCCCGCCTTCCGGCAGCAGGCGGCCGACCGGATCAGGGCCCGGCTCGACGCCCTGGACCCCACCGAGGACGAGCGGGCCCAGGTCCTGCGGCACCTGGACACGGGAGGCCTGGCCACCGCCGCCGACCTCGTCTACTTCCTGGAGATCGGCGAGGACGTCCCGGAGATCGACGGCGGGGAGTCCCACCTGACCGAGTTCTTCCCGGCCGTGCCCGACGGCCTGCCCAAGGGCATCGACCGGGACCTCGTCGACCTCGTCCGGTCCGGCGGAAAGCACCCGGTCATCCCCGTTCTGGACTACAGCGCGCTCTCGACCGACGAGGCGGCCCTGGCTGCCGACGCCCTCGACGAATGGCGCGAGCTGGCTGCCACCGAACCGAAGGACCGGCTCACCGTCTCCCCGAGGCGCCAGCTGCCGCCGCTCCTGAAACTTCTCGGCTACGACGCCAAGAGCGCCAGGCCGCTCGACGAGCGGTCCCAGCACCGGCGCGAGTACCGCCTCTTCGAGGCGACCGAGGTGGAGATCAACGGCAGGGCGAAGGCGCCCGCGTTCGGGTCCCAGATCAGGGAACAGGGCGGCAACCTGCGCGTGCTGATGGTCTGGGGCCGTCCCCCTGCCAAGGTCGTCATGAGCTGGGCGGAGCGCGACACCAGCGGCGCGAGCCTCCTCGTCGTCTACTTCGGCACCCTGAGCCGCGAGGCCCGCGTCGAACTCGCCGTCGGCTCCGGCCGGCTGCAACCGATGCTGGTCGTGGACGACGCGGCCCTCGCCTACCTCGCGGCACGGGGCAACCGGCAGGCCAGTACGGCCACGCAGACCCTGCTGCCGTTCTCCGGCGTCAATCCGTACATCCGGGAGAAGCGCGGTCGGATCGGCGGCGAGATGTTCTACGGGCGGGACGCCGAACGAGTCAGCATCCTCGACCCGCGGGGCACCCAGGTCATCTTCGGTGGCCGCGGACTCGGCAAGTCGGCACTGCTCAGCGACGCCGGGGAGCGGTTCGAGGGGCAGCGCCCCGGCTACCACCTGGCGGTGTACGTGAACCTCGACCAGGAGAACATCGGCAAGGGCAGCTCGCTGGGACCGGAGGCGCTGTGGAGCGTCCTCGACCGGGAGCTGAGGGCGGCTCAGGTGCTGGGCGGTCCGCCGAGCCGCAAGTCGCGGCAGGGCATGCCCGAGCGGGTGCGGGCCGGCATCCGGGCCTGGCTGGACGGGGACTCCCGCCGTCGTCTGCTGATCCTGCTCGACGAGTGCGACCAGTTCTTCGAAGCGGACGCACCCCGTTTCGACCAGACGAAGAAACTCAAGGGCCTCGGCTCCGACACCAAGGACCGGGCCAAGGTCGTCTTCGCCGGCCTGCACTCGGTGCAGCGGTTCTCCAAGCTCGCGAGCAACGGACCGTTCGGGCATCTCGCCCAGACCCCGAAGGTGATCGGCCCGCTCGCACCGCAGTCCGCCGCCGAACTGCTGGTCGACCCGATGAGGGCGCTCGGCTTCGAGTTCCAGGACATGGACCTGGTCAACCGGGTGCTCGGCTACTGCTCCTACCAGCCGTTCCTGCTCCAGATGTTCGGCCACCGACTGGTCGAGGTGATGCACCGCAAGCGGTCGCGGCGCGGAGCCGAAGGCCCGCCGTACGCGGTGGAGATCGCCGACATCGAGGTCGTGGAATCGGACGCCGGGCTCAGGGACAGCATCTCCGCGGCCTTCAAGGACACGCTGAGCCTGGATCACCGCTACGACGTGATCGCCAACGTGCTGGCGTACCACGCCCGCCACCGTGGACTGGAGGCCCGACTGAGCGACGCCGAGCTGCGCGAGGAATGCGAGACGTTCTGGCACAAGGGCTTCGCCCAGCTCGACACCGAGGGTTTCCGCGCCTACCTCTCCGAGATGGTGGGTCTCGGCGTGCTCGCCCCCAATCACGACGGTCAGGGCTGGCATCTGCGCGGCCCGAACGCCCTGCGCATGATCGGTACCTCCCACGAGGTGGACGCCCGCCTGCTCAGGGCGGAACAGGACTGCGAGCTGCAGGAGAGCATCGTGCTGGAGGGCCGTCCGGAACTGCCCGACGGCCGGCCGGCACCGCTCACCATCACCCAGCTCGACGACCTGCTCGGCGAGCGGTCCAACCAGACGAGGGTCGTCCTCGGCAGCTCCGCGACCGGTGTCACCGACGTCGGCGACACCCTGCGGACGATCGCCGGCCGTATTGCCGACTGGACGCTGCCGCCCGTCGGCAAGCTCAGTGTCTACAAGCAGGAGCTGGTGGGCGGAGTGCCCCGGGAACGGCGCGTCGTCATCAGCGACTTCGCCCGCTACCCGGCGCGACCGGAGGCGTGCCGCGAGTCCGTCGACCTGGCCGAGACGCTGCTGCCCGCCACCCCGGGGGTGACCCGCGCGGTCGTCCTGGTCACGGACGTCGCGCAACTGGCGCTGTGGCGCTCCCTGCTGACGGGCGACGAACCCACCTCGGCCGCGCCCGTGGTGCTGCGCCGCCACGATCGCCGCAGCCTGTACGGCTGGGCCCAGCGCGTCGAGAGGTTCCACACCGAGGACCGGCTGGACCGGCTCCACGAGCTGACCGGCGGCTGGCCCCTCCTGGTGGACCGGGCCCACCGCCTGCACGACGAACTGGGCGATCCCGACGAGGCGTTGCGCCGCCTCGCCGGCTTGCGCACGGACCGGTCCGAGGCCCGTGCCTTCGCCGAGGCCACCGGAGTGTACGCGGACCCGCTGCTCACGACCGGGTACCGGGCGCTCGCCGACGAATTCGCCGACGGCGCGTTCGACGTGGAGAGCGCGGTGACCGCCGTGGCGGTGCGGATCGAGGACGAGGACGAGGCGCAGTGGATCGTCACCTGCCTCGACGCCCTCCAGGTGTTCGACCACGAGGGCACCCAGCTTCGCCTGGAACCGCTGCTGCGCCAGTGCGCGGCGCTGCGCGTGTGACCCTGTGCGCCACCGAGCCGGCCGCCCTCGTATCGGGGCGGCCGGTCTCTTTCACGGTCACCTGGCCGGCGGCCGACCGGTCACCGGGGTGTCGGCCTCGCGGACGGCGGAGTGGGGAAGCGGGGGCGAGGTGCTGGGTGCCCGGCAGTCTCCGGGCCCGGGACCCGCTCACGGCCGCTCCCGGGACCGGCGTCGGCCTGCGGGCAGCGGTACCGGGTCCGTGCCCGGCACGACGGTGTTGGACACGCTGCCGATCCCTTCCACCGTGAGGGTGACGGTGTCACCGGGCTTGAGCGGCGGCGGGGTCTGTTCGCCGCGCAGGCCCCACAGTTCGGCGAGGCAGCCGCCGTTGCCGCAGGTGCCGGAGCCCAGGACGTCACCGGGCAGCACCCGCGTCCCCCGGGAGGCGTACGCGACCATCTCCTCGAACGTCCAGCTCATGTGGGACAGCAGGTCCCGGCCGACGACCTCGCCGTTGACCTCCGCGGTGAGCGCCAGGCGCAGGAAACCGTCGGCGTCCCGGTACGGCTCCAGCTCGTCGGCGGTGACCAGGTAGGGGCCGAGCGTGGTGGCGGTGTCCTTGCCCTTGCAGGGGCCGAGGCCCACCCTCATCTCGGCGGACTGCAGATCCCTGGCCGACCAGTCGTTGAGGACGGTGTAGCCGGCGATGGTGTCCCGGGCCTGCTCGGGGGTGAGGTCGCGGCCCTCGCGGCCGATGACGGCGGCGACCTCCAGCTCGAAGTCGAGGACGGCCGAGCCGGGAGGGACGGGGATGTCGTCGTGCGGGCCGTGGATCGCGTGCGGATTGGTGAAGTAGAAGGCCGGAGCGGCGTACCACTGCTCCGGTACGCCGCCGCTGCCCTCCACGGACCGCCGGACGCCCGCCACATGCTCCTCGAAGGTGACGAAGTCCCGGACGGACGCGGGCCGCAACGGCGGCAGCAGCCGCACCTCCGACACATGCGGGCCGGGCGGCGCGTCGAGCGCCTGCGCGCCCGCGGCGAGCAGCCCGGGCAGACCGCCGGACTCCGACAGCAGGGCGGTGAGCGAGGTGACGCCGGGCAGCGGCAGCAGGGTGCCGTCGTCCTGCACGACGGCCACGCGCCGGCGGTGTCGGTGTGCGT
>NZ_MUMF01000192.1 GCF_002155905.1 Streptomyces tricolor
GTGGGGGCCGGCGGGTCGGGTGCGAAGCCAGCGGCGAGCGCCTCCGCCGGCTCGGGCTCCAGCGGTGCCGGGATCGCCCTGGCCGTCGCGGGCGGACTGCTGGTGCTGCTCGGCGGCGCGGCGTTCCTGGTCAACCGCCGGTGGCCGCTGCCGGACCTGATGCGCCGTCGGACGCGTCCCTGAGTTCCGCCTCCTTGCTGCCCGTCGCCGTCCAGGAGGCGCAGAACAGGACCAGTTTGCAGGTGAAGTTGATCCACAGCAGCAGGGCCACGGGGACCCCGAAGGCGCCGTACATGCTCTTCGCGGCGACCCCCTGGATGTAGCCGCTGAGCAGCAGCTTCAGCAGTTCGAAGCCGATCGCGCCGAGCAGCGCGGCGACCAGCAGGCGGCGGCGCCGCGGCTCGACGCCGGGCAGCAGGGTCAGGACGTAGAGCAGGACGAGGAAGTCGGCGAGCACGGCGACGGCGAACGCGGCGATCTGGAGCAGCACGCTGCCCCAGCCGTGTTCGTCCAGGCCGATCTGCCGGGACAGCCGGCCGACGGCGGCCGAGGCGAGGGTGGACGCGGCGAGTGTGACCAGCAGGGCGCCGCCGAAGCCGAGGAGGATCCCGGCGTCCTTGGCCTTGCTGAGGACCGGGTTCTCGTCCTGGTCCGCCAGCTCCCACACCGCGCGCAGGCAGTCCCGCACCTGGCCGACCCAGCCGATGCCCGTGAACAGCAGGACGGCGCCCGCGATGACGCCGACCGTGCCGGCGTTGTCCACCAGGGAGGTGAGGTCCAGCTGGTCGGCCAGGCCCGGGAACTGGTCGGCGATCCGCTGCTCCACGGTCTTCTGGCGGGCCGGGCTGAGCGTGGCGGCGGTGATCGCGGCGGCCACGGTCAGCAGCGGGAACAGCGCCACGAAGCTGACGAACGTCATGGCGGCGGCCAGCCGGGTCCACTTCACCCGGTCCAGCCGCTCGTAGCTCCGCCACGCGTGCGTGGCCGTCAGCCGGGTGACGATCGGCCCGATGCCGGGCAGCTTCTTCAGCCAGTCCATGATCCGACTGTGCCCGCTGGGCGGGACCGCCAACACCGCGTTTCTTCGCCAGAACGGCGATATAGGGGCGATACGGTCAACTGTCATGAAGGATGCCACCGAACTGCCCCAGTCCCTGCTCGTCCTCGGCGGCACGTCCGAGATCGCGCTGGCCACCGCGCGCCGGCTGATCGCCCGCCGCACCCGCACGGTGTGGCTGGCGGGGCGCCCCTCCCCCGCGCTGGAGAACGCCGCCGGGAACCTGCGCGCGCTCGGCGCGGTCGTCCACACCGTCGCCTTCGACGCGCTCGACCCCGACTCCCACGAGACCGTCCTCGGCAAGGTGTTCGCCGAGGGCCCCGTCGACATGGTGCTGCTCGCCTTCGGCATCCTCGGCGACCAGGCGCACGACGAGCGCGACCCGGCCCGGGCCGTGCGGGTCGCTCAGACCAACTACACCGGGGCCGTCTCGGCCGGACTGGTCGCGGGCCGGGCCCTCCAGGCCCAGGGCCATGGCTGTCTCGTCGTCCTGTCCGCCGCCGCGGCCGAACGCGCCCGCCGCGCCGACTTCATCTACGGCTCCAGCAAGGCCGGCCTCGACGCCTTCGCGCAGGGCCTCGGCGACGCCCTGCACGGCACCGGCGTGCGCGTCATGGTCGTACGCCCCGGCTTCGTCCGGACGAGGAGGACGGCCGGCCGGCCGCGCGCACCGCTCGCCACCACGCCGGAGGCGGTCGCCACGGCCGTCGAACTGGGCCTGCGCCGCCGCGCGGAGACGGTCTGGGTGCCGGGGGCGCTGCGCCTGCTGATGTCGGTGCTCCGGCACGCCCCGCGGGCGGTGTACCGCAGGCTGGCGGTCTGACGGACCTACCGGCGGGCGATCGTGCCCCGCTCGACGTCCGCGTGGCCCGGCTGGGGCGGTACGACGGATCCCCCGAACGTGTACTCGCGCAGCTTGCGCCACACGCCGTCGGCGCCCTGCTCGTACAGCGCGAAGCCGGTGCACGGCCACTCGGCCTCGAAGTCCGCCAGCTCCTCGAACGCGCGGTCCATCGCCGCCTCTTCGATGCCGTGCGCGACGGTGACGTGCGGGTGGTACGGGAACTGCAGCTCGCGTGCCAGCGGCCCGGAGGCGTCCCGCACCCGCTGCTGGAGCCAGGCGCAGGCGTCGGCGCCCTGGACGATGCGCACGTAGACCACCGGCGACAGGGGCCGGAAGGTGCCGGTGCCGGACAGCCGCATCGGGAACGGCCGGCCCGCCGCGGCGACCCCGCTGAGGTGCGTGTCGACGGCCGGCAGGTCGGCCTCGTCCACCTCGGTCGGCGGCAACAGCGTGACATGCGTGGGGATACCGTGAGCCGCGGCGTCGCCGAAGCCCGCGCGCCGCTCCTGGAGCAGGCTGCCGTGAGGCTCCGGGACCGCGATCGCCACGCCGATCGTTACGGTCCCCACGTCGTCTCCTGTCGTCGTGTCTGTTTTCTGCTCAGCCGTCGGCTATGACTGTACGGCCATGAGTGTCCTGTGGGCAGGCGCAGCGGAAGTGATGTGCAGCGCTCTGCCCGTGCGGACCCGTGCGGTCGTACGCCTCAGTGCTTGGCCGGGAGGAAGCCCACGCGGTCGTACGCCTGCGCGAGGGTCTCGGCGGCGACGGCGCGCGCCTTCTCGGCGCCCTTGGCGAGGATCGAGTCCAGCGTCTCGGCGTCGTCCAGGTACTGCTGGGTGCGCTCCCGGAACGGCGTCACGAACTCGACCATGACCTCGGCGAGGTCGGTCTTGAGCGCGCCGTACATCTTGCCCTCGTAGTCCTGCTCCAGCTCGGCGATCGACCTGCCGGTGAGCGTGGAGTAGATGGTGAGGAGGTTGGAGACGCCCGGCTTGTGCTCGACGTCGTAGCGGATCACCGTGTCCGTGTCGGTGACGGCGCTCTTGACCTTCTTGGCCGTGGTCTTCGGCTCGTCGAGCAGGTTGATGAGGCCCTTCGGCGTGGACGCCGACTTGCTCATCTTGACCGTCGGGTCCTGGAGGTCGTAGATCTTCGCCGTCTCCTTGAGGATGTACGGCTTCGGGATCGTGAAGGTGTCGCCGAAGCGGCCGTTGAAGCGCTCGGCGAGGTCGCGGGTCAGCTCGATGTGCTGGCGCTGGTCCTCACCGACGGGCACCTCGTGGGCCTGGTACAGCAGGATGTCGGCGACCTGGAGGATCGGGTACGTGAACAGGCCGACGGAGGCCCGGTCGGCGCCCTGCTTGGCGGACTTGTCCTTGAACTGGGTCATGCGGCTGGCCTCGCCGAAGCCGGTGAGGCAGTTCATGATCCAGGCCAGCTGGGCGTGCTCGGGGACGTGGCTCTGCACGAAGAGGGTGCAGCGGTCCGGGTCCAGGCCGGCGGCCAGCAGCTGTGCGGCGGCGAGCCGGGTGTTGGCCCGCAGTTCCTCGGGGTCCTGCGGGACCGTGATCGCGTGCAGGTCGACCACCATGTAGAAGGCGTCGTGGGACTCCTGCAGGGCCACCCACTGGCGGACGGCGCCGAGGTAGTTGCCGAGGTGGAACGAGCCAGCCGTGGGCTGGATGCCGGAGAGCACGCGAGGTCGGTCATTCGCCATGCCCTCTATTGTCTCAGAGAGCCCGGGGGGTTCTGTGCGTGGGGAACTGCGGACCGTGGTGGCCGGTCGCGCAGTTCCCCGCGCCCCTTACGGGGCGTTTCAGCCGAGGTCGACCTCCGGGTAGAGGGGGAAGCCCGCCACCAGGTCCGTGGCTCGCCGGGAGATCTCCTGGGCGACCTTCTCGTCCAGGACGTGGGCCGCCTTGGAGGGGGCGCCGGACTTGGTGGTGCCCGGCTCCGTCGTGGTGAGGACGCGGTCGATCAGGGCCGCCACCTCGTCCATCTCGGCGGTGCCGAGGCCGCGGGTGGTGAGCGCCGGGGTGCCGACGCGGATGCCGGAGGTGTACCAGGCGCCGTTCGGGTCGGCCGGGATGGCGTTGCGGTTGGTGACGATGCCCGACTCCAGCAGGGCCGCCTCGGCCTGGCGGCCGGTGAGGCCGTAGGAGGTGGCGACGTCGATCAGGCAGAGGTGGTTGTCGGTGCCGCCGGTGACGAGGGTGGCACCGCGGCGCATCAGGCCCTCGGCCAGGGCGCGCGAGTTGTCGACGATGCGCTGGGCGTAGTCCTGGAAGGAGGGCTGCCGGGCCTCGGCGAGGGCGACCGCCTTGGCGGCCATGACGTGCGGGAGGGGGCCGCCGAGGACCATCGGGCAGCCGCGGTCGACCTGGTCCTTGAGGGAGTCGTCGCACAGCACCATGCCGCCGCGCGGGCCGCGCAGGGACTTGTGGGTGGTCGTGGTGACGATCTGGGCGTGCGGGACCGGGTCGAAGTCGCCGGTGAGGACCTTGCCCGCGACCAGGCCGGCGAAGTGCGCCATGTCGACCATGAGGGTGGCGCCGACCTCGTCGGCGATCTCACGCATGATCCGGAAGTTCACCAGACGGGGGTACGCGGAGTAGCCGGCGACGATGATCAGCGGCTTGAACTCACGGGCCTGGGCGCGCAGGGCGTCGTAGTCGACCAGACCGGTGGCGGGGTCGGTGCCGTAGGAGCGCTGGTCGAACATCTTGCCGGAGATGTTCGGGCGGAAGCCGTGGGTGAGGTGGCCGCCGGCGTCCAGGGACATGCCGAGCATGCGCTGGTTGCCGAAGGCCTGGCGCAGCTCGGCCCAGTCGGCGTCGGACAGGTCGTTGATCTGGCGGGCGCCGGCCTTCTCCAGGTAGGGCGCCTCGACGCGGTCGGCGAGGACGGCCCAGAAGGCGACGAGGTTGGCGTCGATGCCGGAGTGCGGCTGGACGTAGGCGTGGCGGGCGCCGAAGAGTTCGCGGGCGTGCTCGGCGGCGAGGGCCTCGACGGTGTCGACGTTGCGGCAGCCGGCGTAGAAGCGGCGGCCGATGGTTCCCTCGGCGTACTTGTCGCTGAACCAGTTGCCCATCGCCAGCAGCGTCGCCGGGGAGGCGTAGTTCTCGGAGGCGATCAGCTTGAGCATCTCGCGCTGGTCGGCGACCTCCTGGCCGATGGCGTCGGCGACGCGCGGCTCCACGGCGCGGATGACGTCGAGGGCGGCGCGGAAGGCCGTGGACTCAGTGGAGAGGGAGGCGGACTTCTCGGGCATCGGGGACCTCCGGACGGTGTGCGTACAGCGTTCACGTTCGGCCCAGGCGCACGGCACTCTTCCCGCTCGGGCCGCTCCCCGATGGTCCGTCCCATCCCAGCGCGCCAGTCACGGCCCGCTCGTCAGACTACCGGGCGCGCCGCGCGGCGCAGGTCCCGCGTCCACCATGCGAGCGAGGATATGAAGGGGGTCACCGTCGATTTCGCCGTCGATTTCCGGTCGTACTCGGGAGAGGCCGTGACCGCTGCAGAAGACCTCATCGCCGCCGCCGACGCGCACTGCGCGCCCACCTACCATCCGCTGCCCGTGGTGATCGCGACCGGTGAGGGGGCGTGGCTGACGGATGTGGCGGGGCGGCGGTACCTGGACCTGCTGGCCGGCTACTCGGCGCTGAACTTCGGGCACGGCAACCGGCGGCTGGCCGAGGCGGCCCGGCGGCAGCTGGACCGGGTGACGCTGACCTCCCGCGCCTTCTACCACGACCGGTTCGCGGCGTTCTGCACCGAGCTGGCGGAGCTGTGCGGGATGGAGATGGTGCTCCCCATGAACACGGGCGCTGAGGCCGTGGAGAGCGCGGTCAAGACGGCCCGGAAGTGGGGGTACCGGGTGAAGGGGGTGCCCGCCGAGATGGCGAAGATCGTCGTGGCGGGCGGCAACTTCCACGGCCGTACGACGACGGTCATCAGCTTCTCCACGGATCCGGAGGCGCGGGCGGACTTCGGTCCGTACACGCCGGGATTCGAGATCGTGCCGTACGGCGACCTGACGGCGATGCGGTCGGCGCTGACGGAGAACACGGTGGCGGTGCTGCTGGAGCCGATCCAGGGCGAGTCCGGGGTGATCGTGCCGCCGGCCGGCTATCTGGCCGGGGTGCGGGAGCTGACCCGCGAGCGGAACGTCCTCTTCGTCGCCGACGAGATCCAGTCGGGGCTGGGCCGGACCGGGCGGACCTTCGCGTGCGAGCACGAGGGGGTCGTGCCGGACGTGTACGTGCTGGGCAAGGCGCTGGGCGGCGGGATCGTGCCGGTGTCGGCGGTGGTGTCGAGCGCGGCGGTGCTCGGGGTGTTCCGGCCGGGCGAGCACGGGTCGACGTTCGGCGGGAATCCGCTGGCCTGCGCGGTGGC
>NZ_MUMF01000193.1 GCF_002155905.1 Streptomyces tricolor
CGGAACCCGCGGATCTTGACCTGCTCGTCCACCCGGCCGAGGAACTCCAGCCGTCCGTCCCGGTCCCAGCGGACCCGGTCGCCGGTGCGGTACATCCGCTCCCCCGGCGCGCCGAACGGGTCGGCGAGGAAGCGGGCGGCGGTCAGCCCGGGCCGGTGCAGATAGCCGCGGGCGACCTGGTCCCCGGCCAGGTACAGCTCGCCGGGCACCCCGGGCGGCACCGGGCGCAGGGCGCCGTCGAGCACGTGGGCGCGCAGGTTGCCGCCGGGCCGGCCGAGGGCGGGGCGGTCGGGCCGGTCGCCGGCGCGGCCGTAGACGGCATCGACGGTGCACTCGGTGGGTCCGTACATGTTGTACACCGCCACGCCCAGCTCCCGTTCGGCGCGGACGAGGTCGCGCCAGTCGGCCGCGGTGACGGCCTCACCGCCGACGAGGAGCAGCCGCGGGTGGTGGCGGCCGGGGGCGAGCAGGCCGGCGGCGGTGAGTTCGCGCAGGAAGGACGGGGTGACGTTGACCAGGTCGAGGCGGTCTTCGGCGACCTGGGCGCAGAACGCCTCCGGGTCCAGGCGTACGTCCTCGTCGACGAGGTGGACCTCGTGGCCGAGGGCGAGCAGCAGGGGTCCTTCCCAGGAGGTGTCGAAGGAGAAGGAGGCGCTGAGCGCGGCCCGCAGCCGCTCCCCCCGGGCGGTGTGCGGGGCGAGCAGGCCCGCGCGGTGGTCGTGGCACAGGTTGACCAGCTGCCGGTGTTCGACGGCGACGCCCTTGGGGCGGCCGGTGGAGCCGGAGGTGTAGACGATGTACGCGGTGTGCCGTGGCAGCAGGGGCCGGATCCGGTCGGTGTCGGTCGGATCCCGGTCGGGCAGCCGGTCCCAGGGCACCGCGTCGAGCCCGGTGAGCAGGGTGTGCGGCCGGGCGTCGGCGAGCAGGAGGTCCTGCCGCTCGGGCGGGAGTGCGGGGTCCAGGCAGAGCAGGGTGGCGCCCGCCTTGAGGACGGCGAGGAGCGCCGTCATCAGGTCGGAGGTGCGCGGGAGCCGTACGGCGACCACGTCCTCGGGGCCGGCGCCCCGGGCGATGAGATGGTGGGCGAGCCGGTTGGCGCGCCGGTTCAGCGCGGCGAAGTCCAGGGTGGTGTCGCGGGCCACCAGGGCGGTGTGGTGCGGGGTGCGGGCGGCCTGGGCCTCGAACAGGGCGGGGAAGGTGGTGTCCGGCTCGGGCAGCCGGGCGCCCTGCCCGTACCGGAGGACCTGCCGGCGCTCGGCGCCGGTCATCAGCGGCAGCCGGCCCACGGGCAGCGCGGGGTCCTCGGCGGCGGCCTCCAGCAGGACGCGCAGCCGGGCGGCCAGGCGTTCGGCGGTGTCGGCGTCGAACAGCCCGGTGTTGTACTCCAGGTGGCCGGTGAGCCCGCCGTCGGTCTCCACGAAGTCGAAGGCCAGGTCGTACCCGGCGGAGCGGACCGGCGGGGTCAGCGGCTCCACCGTCAGGCCGGGCAGCCGGGGCGGTTCGGCGCCGAGGTTGTGCAGGGCGACCATGACCTGGAACAGCGGGGTGCGGCTGGTGTCCCGCTCGGGCTGGAGGGCGTCCACGACCCGCTCGAAGGGCACCTCCTGGTGGGCGAACGCCTCCAGGACGGTGGTGCGCACCTCGCCGAGCAGCTCCCGGAAGGGCAGGTCGGGGCGGACCCGGGCGCGCAGCACCAGCGTGTTGACGAACATGCCGACGAGGTCGTGCAGTTCGGGCCGTTCGCGGCCGGCGGTGACGGTGCCGACGGTGACGTCCTCCTGGCCGGCCCAGCGGGCGAGCAGCACCTGGCAGGCCGCCACCAGCGTCATGTAGAGGGTGGCGTCGGACTCCCGGCCGCGCTCGCGCAGCCGCTCGGTGAGCGCGGCGGGCAGGGTGAAGGTCACCAGGGCGCCGTCACGGGTGCGGACGGCCGGACGGGGCCGGTCGGTCGGCAGCTCCAGCGGGGTCACCCCGTCCAACGCGCCGCGCCAGTAGGCGAGTCCGCTCTCGTGCTGCTCGGTGCGGGTGCGCTGCCAGGTGGCGTAGTCGGTGTAGCGGACGGGCGGCTCGGGCAGGTCGGGGCGGCGTTCCTCGCGGGCCGCCGTGTACAGCTCGCCCAGGTCCCGGGCCAGGACGCCGGAGGACCAGCCGTCGGTGACGATGTGGTGCGCGGCCAGGACGAGGACGTGCTCCTCGGCGCCGAGCCGGGCCAGCCGGGCCCGGAACAGCGGCCCGGTGGTGAGGTCGAAGGGGGTGGCGGCCTCGCGGTCGAGCAGGGCGTCGAGGGCCGCGGTGTCCGCGAGGTCGTCCACCGGGAGGCCCACGGGCCGCGGCGGGTGGACGAACTGCCGTGCCTGGCCGTCGTGTTCGGCGAACGTGGTGCGCAGGGAGGCGTGCCGGGCGACGAGGCCGTCCAGGGCGGTGCGCAGGGCGGCGGTGTCGAGCGGGCCGCGCAGCCGCAGCACGGACAGGGTGGTGTACTCGGTGCTGCCCGGCTCGAACCGGTCGAGGAACCACAGGCGTTGCTGGGCGTACGACAGCGGTGCCGGGGCGTCCGGGGCGGCGGCCGGGATCGTGCCGGCGCTGTCCCCGGCCCGGGGTTCGGCCAGCGCGGCCGCGAGGGCGGACAGGGTGGAGTGGGTGAACAGCAGCCGGGGCGAGACGTCCGTGCCGAAGGCGGCGCGCAGCCGGGAGGTGACGCGGACGGCGAGGATGGAGTCGCCGCCGAGGGCGAAGAAGTCGTCGTCGGCGCCGACCTCGTCGGTGTCCAGGACGTCGGTCCACGCGGCGGCGACCAGTCGTTCGGCCGGGGTGCGCAGGGGGGTGCGGGTGCCGTCGGCGGCGAAGCCGTCGGGGCCGGGCGCGGGCAGGGCGCGCCGGTCGAGCTTGCCGTTGACGGTGAGCGGCAGGGCGGCGAGCGGCACATAGGCGGCCGGCACCATGTGCGCGGGCAGCGACCGCGCCAGGTGGGCGCGGAGTTCGGCGGCGGGCGGCGGCGGTGCGGCGCGGTCGCCGGTGCCGGTGCCGACGACGTGGGCGACCAGCCGGCGGGTCCCGCCGGCGCCCTCGTACACGCCGACGGCCGCCGCGCCCACGCCCGGGTGGCTGTGCAGGGCGGCCTCGATCTCGCCGGGCTCGATGCGGTAGCCGCGGATCTTCACCTGCTGGTCGGCGCGGCCCAGGTACTCCAGGGTGCCGTCGGCCCGTCGGCGGGCCCGGTCCCCGGTGCGGTACATGCGGGTGCCCGGTGTGCCGTAGGGGTCGGCGAGGAACCGGGCCGCGGTGAGGCCGGGCCGGTTCAGATAGCCGCGCGCCAGGCCCTCGCCGGCGACGAACAGCTCGCCGACGGCGCCGGGCGGTACCGGCCGCAGTGTGTCGTCGAGGACGTGGACCCGCAGGTCGGGGATGCCGGTGCCAATGGGGCTCGCGGTGCCGGCGCGGGCCGCCCGGCGGTCCAGCGGGGCGTAGGTGACATGCACGGTGGTCTCGGTGATGCCGTACATGTTGACGAGGCGGGGCGCGGTGTCCGGGTGGCGGGTGTACCAGTCGGCGAGCCGGCTGACGTCCAGCGCCTCGCCGCCGAAGATCACCGTGCGCAGCGCCAGCCGCGCGCTGACGTCGGGGAGTTCGGCGTCCGTCCGGCTCAGCGGGTAGAAGGCGGACGGGGTCTGGTTGAGGACGGTGACCTGTTCGTCGGCGAGCAGCCGCAGGAAGTCCTCCGGGGAGCGGGCGGTGTCCTCGGGGACGATCACGAGCCGGCCGCCGTGCAGCAGCGGGCCCCACAGCTCCCACACCGAGAAGTCGAAGGCGTAGGAGTGGAACAGCGTCCACACGTCGTCGGGTCCGAAGCCGAACCAGTGCCGGGTGCGGGTGAACAGGCGGACGACGTTGGCGTGCGGGACGACGACGCCCTTGGGCCGGCCGGTGGAGCCGGAGGTGTAGATGGCGTAGGCGGGGCTCTCCGGCAGGGCGCGGGGCGCCGGTCCGGCGGCCGGGCGCCGTTCCAGGTCGGCCCGGACTGCGGGGTCGTCCAGCGGCAGGAGCGGTACGGCCGTCTCGACTGCCGTCGCCGTGGTGGTGACCAGTGCCACCGGGTCGGTGTCGGCGAGCAGCTGCCGGACGCGTTCGGCGGGCAGCGCGGGGTCGATGGGCAGGTAGGCGGCGCCGGTCTTGAGGACGGCGAGGACGGCCACGACGAGGTCGGTGCAGCGGGGCAGCGCGAGCGCCACGAACTTCTCGGGTGCGGCGCCGAGTTCGGCGAGCCGGTGGGCGAGCCGGCCGGCCCGTGCGTCCAGGGTGGCGTAGTCGAGCCGGTCCTCGCCGCAGCTGACGGCCTCGGCGTGGGGAGTGCGGGCGGCCTGGGCCGCGAAGAGGGCGTCCAGGGTGTCGGCGGGGCGGCCCGCCTCGGTGCCGTTGCCGTCGGCCAGGATCCGCCGCCGTTCCTCGGCGGTCGTCCGGGCGAGGGCGCGCACGGGCCGGTCCGGGTCGTCGGCCAGCTCGGTGAGCAGCAGGCACAGCCGGTCGGCGAGGCTCCGTACCGTGGTGGCGTCGAACAGCTCGGGGTCGTAGGCGAGGTCGAAGCCGAACCGCTCGCCCTGGTAGGCCCGCAGCACCAGGGGGTAGTTGGTGGCGTCGCGGGCGGAGACGTCCGCGAGGCGTATCCCGGTGCCGGCCGAGCGGGCCTGGTCGAAGGGGTAGTTCTCGAAGGCCACCATGCTGTCGAACAGCGGGGTGCCGGCGGGCACGTCGCTCAGCGTGGTGAGTTCGGCGAGGGACACCGCCGCGAACCGCCGCGCCTCGGCCTGCGCCTCCTGTAGTTCGCGGAGCCAGGCGGTGGCGGTACGGCCGCTGTCCACGCGGACGCGGGTGGGCAGGGTGTTGATGAACATGCCGACCATCGACTCGACGCCGGGCAGGTCGTCGGGGCGTCCGGAGACGGTGGTCCCGAACAGCACGTCGGGCTCGGCGCTGTAGCGGGACAGCAGCAGCGCCCAGGCGCCCTGCACGACGGTGCCGAGGGTCAGTCCGGCCGCGCGAGCGGTGCGGGCCAGCCGCGCGGAGACCGCGTCGGACAGCCCGGCGGTGTGCACGTGCCCGGAGCGGGTCTCGTGGCCCCGGGGGCGGACGCGGTCGGCGGGCAGCGGGGTGGGGGTGGCGAACCCGGCGAGGACGGTCCGCCAGTGGGCGCGGGCGGCCTCGGTGTCCTGGCCGGCCAGCCAGCGCACATAGTCGCCGAACGGCCGCCGGGCCGGGGGCCGGGGTGCGGTGCCCGTGGTGAGGGCCGCGTACTCCGCGCACACGTCGGTGAGCACCTGGGCCAGGCTCCAGCCGTCCAGGATCAGATGGTGGGAGGTCCACAGCAGGTGCAGCCGGTCCTCGGGCAGCCGGATCAGGGTGAGCCGCATCAGGGGGGCCTCGCCGAGGTCCAGGCCGCGGGCGAGGTCGTCGGCGCGCAGCCGCTCCAGCCGTCCGGCCCGCTCCCCCGCGTCCGGCTCCCGCCAGTCCAGCTGCCGCACGGGCACGGTGACGTGGCGGTGCACGACCTGGAGCGGCACCGGCACGTCCTGCCACACCACCGAGGTGCGCAGGGCGGGGGTGCGGTCGGTCACCCGCTGCCAGGCCGCGGCCAGGGCGTCGGGGTCGGTCACCCCCTCCAGCAGCAGCGCGGCCTGGTCGACGTACACGTCGTCCGGTCCGCCGACCAGCCGGTGGAAGAGCATGCCCTCCTGGAGCGGGGTGAGCGGCAGCAGGTCCTCCACGTCCCGGCCGTCGCCGGCGAGGCGGTCCACGCCGGCCTGGTCCAGGCGCGCGAGCGGGAAGTCGGAGGGGGTACGGCCGCCCGCTCCGGGCCGGGCGCAGTGCTCGGCGATGGCGGCGAGCGCGCGCACCATGCCGTCGGCCAGCCGCCGGACGGTGTCGGCCCGGTGCACCTGGTCGCTGTAGTGCCAGGTGAGGACCAGTTCGCCGTCGGCGACCAGGGCGGAGACGTCGAGGAGGTGGTCCAGCGGGGCGCCGGGGTCGGTGTCCCGGCCGGGTACGTCGGCGACGGGCGCGAAGTCCCCTCCGGCGGGCGCCTCCCACTGACCGTGGTAGGTGAAGCACACCTGGGGCAGCGGGAGTGCGCCGAGGGCCCGCGCGGCCGGGTCGGGCGAGCCGAGGTGGCCCAGTGCCTGGTAGCTCAGGCCGCGGCGGGGCACGGCCCGCAGCCGTTCCTTGACGGCCTTGAGCGTGGCACCCCAGTCGGCGGGGCCGGCCGGGGTCAGGGTGACCGGGTACTGGGTGGTGAACCAGCCGACCGTGCGGGCCAGATCGGTGCCCTCGGCCAGCTCCTCCTCCCGGCCGTGGCCCTCCAGGGCGACGGTCACCCGGTCCGTGCCGGTCCAGTCCGCCAGCACCCGGGCCAGCGCGCTCAGCAGCACGTCGTTGACCTGGGTGCGGTAG
>NZ_MUMF01000194.1 GCF_002155905.1 Streptomyces tricolor
CTCACCCCGATCCAGCACTGGTACCTGGACGGCCGCGACGGCGCGCGGCGGCTCCGCTTCACCATGACCCAGCGCCTCGAACTCGCCGCGGACACCGACCACACGGCGCTGCGGCAGGCCGCCGACGCCCTCGTACGCCACCACGCGGCCCTGCGCACCCGCTTCCGCCGCACCGCCGACGGCTGGCGCCAGGAGGTGCTGCCCGAGGCACCGGACGGCGTCCTCACCCGCCACGACATGACCGGGCGGGCCGACGCCGCGCTGGAGGCCGAGGTCCAGCGGCTCACGGACGAGGCCCAGGCCGGTCTCGACCCCGTCGCGGGCCGGGTCGTCCGCGTCCTGCACGTCGACCGCGGCCCCCGGCTTCCCGGGCAACTCGTCGTCACCGCCCACCACCTCGTGATCGACGGAGTGTCCTGGCGCATCCTGCTGGCGGACCTGGAGACCGCGTACCGGGACGCCGCGGCCGGCCGGCCCGTCGAGCTGCCCGCCCCGGGCACCTCCTACGGCCGGTGGGCCGCCCGCCTCGACCGGCACACCCGCTCCGGCGCCCTGGACGGCGACCTGCCGTACTGGACACGCACCGGCGCGGCCCCCGCCGAACTGCCCGCCGGCCGGCCCGGCCCGAACACCCACGGCACCGCCGCCACCCTCACGGTCACCCTGGACGAGCAGGCCACCGACGCCCTGCTGCGGCAGGTCCCCGAGACCTACCGCACCCAGGTCAACGACGTCCTGCTCAGCGCCCTCGGCCGCACCCTGGCCCGCTGGTGCGGGCGCGACACGGTCCTGCTGGGCGTGGAGGGACACGGCCGCGAGGACCTGTTCGACGACGTGGACCTCGCGCGGACCGTCGGCTGGTTCACCGCCGAGTTCCCCCTCGCCCTGCGCGTCGACCCGGACGCCGGCTGGCGCGACACCCTCCGCGCGGTCAAGGAGCAGCTGCGCGCGGTGCCGCTGCACGGCCTGAGCCACGGCGCCCTGCGCCACCTGAGGCCCGACAGCCCCCTCGCCGGCGCACCGGCCCCCCGGGTCGGCTTCAACTACCACGGCCAGTGGGACGCGGGCGGCACCGGCACCGGCGGACTGTTCCGCGGCTCCCTGCCCCCGGCCGGCCGGGACACCGACCCCGAAGAACCCCGGCCGTACCTGCTCGACATCACCGGCGTGGTCCAGCAGGGCCGCCTGGAACTCGGCTGGACCTACCCGGCGGCGGTCTACGACGAGGCCACCGTCCGCCGGCTCGCCGAGGAGACGGTCACCGCCCTCCGGGACATCGTGGCGCACTGCGCCCGCCCCGACGCGGGCGGCCGTACCCCCTCCGACTTCCCCCTCGCCGGCCTGGACCAGGACCAGCTGGACCGGCTCGTGGGCGCCGGCCGGCACGTCGAGGACGTCCTGCCGCTCACCCCCCTCCAGTCCGGCATGCTCTTCCACGGCCTGGTGGACACCGAGCACGCCTACTTCGACCGGACGGCCGTACGGCTGGCCGGGGTGGCCGACCCGCGCGCCTTCGCCGCCGCCTGGCAGCAGGTCGCCGACCGCACCCCGGCGCTGCGCACCAGCGTCCACTGGCAGGGCCTGCCCCAGCCGGTCCAGGTCGTCCACCGGCGCGCCGAGCTGCCCGTCACCCACCTCGACTGGCGCGCCCTGACGCCCGCACAGCGCGCCGAGGCCACCGAGCGCCTGCTCGCCGAGGACCGCGCGGCGGGCATGGACCTCACCACCCCACCGCTCACCCGCCTCACCCTGGCCGCCCTGCCCGGCGACGAGGTGCTGCTGCTGTGGTCCACCCACCACATCGTCCTCGACGGCTGGAGCACCGGGCAGCTGCTCACCGAGGTGTGCGAGCGGTACGCCGCCCTGACCGGCGGCCCGGACCCGGCACCCCCGGTACGGCGGCCCTTCGCGGACTTCCTGCACTGGCTGCGCGCGCAGGACGAGACGGCGGCCGAACGGCACTGGGCCGACGCGCTGGCCGGGTTCACCGCCCGCACCCCGCTGCCCTACGACCGCACACCCGCCGAGGCCCACCGCGCCCGGTCCGCCGCGGCCGTCCACCGCGAGCTGGACGCCCGGATCTCGGGCCGGCTGCGGGAGGCCGCCGCCCGCGCCGGGCTCACCGTGAACACCGTGGTGGAGGGCGCCTGGGCGCTGCTGCTGGCCCGCTACAGCGGCCGGGACGACGTGGTGTTCGGCACCACCGTCTCCGGTCGCCCGGCCGAACTGCCCGGCGTCGAAGGCATGATCGGCATGTTCATCAACACCGTGCCGACCCGGGTCCGGGTCCCCGACGGGCCGGTGCTGCCGTGGCTGCGCGGCCTCCAGGACCGGCAGAGCGACGCCCGCCGCTTCGACTTCCTCGCCCTGCCCCGCATCCAGGCCGTCAGCGACGTCCCGTCCGGCGAACCGCTGTTCGACAGCATGGTGGTGTTCGAGAACTACCCCGTGGACGAGTCGGCCACCGCCCGCACGGGCGTCCGGGTCGAGGAGGTCCGCGCCGACGACGCCACCACCTTCCCGTGGGCCCTGCGCGCCCACCTGGCCGGACGGCTGGGCTTCGACCTGGCCTACGACCCCGCGCTGTTCGACCCCGGCACCGCCGAGCGCGCCGCGGACCGGCTGGCCGCGCTGCTCACCGCCCTCGCCGACGGGTTCGACACCGACCTGGCCGGCCTGGACCTGCTCACGCCCGCCGACCGCGACCTGCTGGCCGCCTGGAACACCACCGCCCGCCCGGCCGCCCCGGCGAGCCCCGTGGACCTGTTCGCCGAGCAGGCCCGCCGCACCCCGGACGCGCTCGCGGTCCAGGACGGCGACCGCGAGCTGACCTACCGCCACCTCGCGGAATGGGCGGACGCCCTGGCGGCACGGCTGGTGGCCGGCGGGCTGGCGGCCGAGGACCGGGTGGCACTGCTGATGGACCGCTCCGCCGAACTGGTCGTCGCCCAGCTCGCGGTGCTCCAGGCCGGCGGCGCCTACGTCCCCGTCGACACCCGGGCCCCCGAGGACCGCCGCCGTACGCTGCTCGCCCAGGCGGGCGCGACGGTCCGGCTCACCGCCGCCGACGTGACGGCCGCCCGCACCGGCACCGGTACGACGACGGAGCGGACACCGGCCGCCGCCCCCGACCGGCTGGCGTACGTGATGTTCACCTCCGGCTCCACCGGCCTGCCCAAGGCGGTCGCGGTACGGCACCGGGACGTGGCCGCGCTGGCCACCGACAGCCGGTTCGCCGACGGCGTGTGCGCCCGGGTGCTGCTGCACTCGCCGGTGGCCTTCGACGCCGCCACCTTCGAGGTGTGGGCGCCGCTCCTCACCGGCGGCTGCGTGGTCGTGGCCCCGGGCGAGAGCGTCGACGCGGCCCTGCTGCGCCGGCTGGCCGCCGACGGCGGTCTGACCGCGCTGTGGCTGACCGCCGGACTGTTCCGGCTGCTCGCGCAGGACACCCCCGACTGCTTCCGGGGCCTGGCGCAGGTGTGGACCGGCGGCGACGTCGTGCCAGCCCAGGCGGTGCGCCGGGTGCTGGCCGCCTGCCCCGGCCTGACCGTCGTGGACGGCTACGGGCCCACCGAGACCACCACCTTCGCCACCTCTTTCGCCCTCACCGACCCGGCAGCGGTGCCCGGCACCGTGCCCATCGGCCGGCCGCTGGACGACATGCGGGCGCATGTGCTCGACGCCCGGCTGCGGCCCGTACCGCCCGGCTGCGCGGGCGAGCTGTACCTGGCCGGCGAGGGCGTCGCCCGCGGCTACCTGGGCCGCCCCGGCGACACCGCCGCCCGCTTCCTCGCCGACCCCGCCGGCCCGCCCGGCGCCCGCATGTACCGCACCGGCGACCTGGCCCGGCGCCGGCCGGACGGCACCGTCGAGTTCCTGGGCCGCACCGACGACCAGGTGAAGATCCGGGGCTTCCGGGTCGAACCCGGCGAGGTCGAGGCCGCGCTCGCCGCCCACCCGGACGTCGTGGACGTCGCCGTGCTCGCCCGCGAGGACCGGCCGGGCGCCAAACGGCTCGTGGCCTACGTCGTCGGACCGGCCGGGCAGGACGGCGAGGAACTGCGGGCCTTCGCCGCCCGCACCCTGCCCGACTACCTCGTCCCCACCGCCGTCGTCCCGCTCCCCGCCCTCCCGCTCAGCCGCAACGGCAAGCTCGACCGGGCGGCCCTGCCCGCACCCGAGGCCCTGCCGGGGTGCACCCGGGTCGAGCCCCGCACCGAGGCCGAGCGCCGCACGGCCGCCGTCTTCGGCGAGGTGCTGGGCAGCGAACCGCCCGGTGTGGAGGACGACTTCTTCCAGCTGGGCGGCGACTCGATCCTCAGCATCCGGCTCGCCTCCCGCCTCGCCGAGACGTTCGACACCGACCTGAGCCCGCGCGCGGTGTTCACCCATCCCACGCCCGCCGGACTGGCCGGCCTGCTCGGCGCACGGCAGGGCACCGGCCGGGCGGCCCTCACCCCGGTCACCCGGAACGGGGCCGCGCCCATGTCGTACGCCCAGCAACGCCTGTGGTTCCTGGAGGAGTTCGCGCCCGGCGGCACCGAGTACGTGACCGCGCTCGCCCTCCGGCTGCGCGGCACCCTGGACGCCGGCGCCCTGCGCGCCGCCCTGGCCGCCCTGGTGGCCCGGCACGAGTCGCTGCGCACCACCTTCGACAGCGTCGACGGACACGGCGTACAGCTCGTCCACCCGCCCCAGGAGGTGCCGCTGCCCGTACGCGACCTGTCCTCCCTGCGGGACAGCGCACGGGAACCGGCGCTGCGGAGCCTGCTCGCCGAGGAACGCGCCCGCCCCTTCGACCTGCGCGAAGGGCCCCTGCTGCGCACCGGTCTGGTCCGGCTCGCCGAGCGCGACCACGTGCTGACCCTCACCCTGCACCACATCGTCACCGACGGCTGGTCCACCGCCGTCCTGCTCGGCGACCTCGCCCACGTCTACCGCGCCGAACTCGGCGCCGCCGAGGACGAGTTGCCGCCGCTTCCGGTGCAGTACGCCGACTACGCCCACTGGCAGCGCACCGCCGCGGCCACCGGCCTGGACGAGCACCTCGCTTACTGGAAGCGGCACCTGGCCGACACCGCACCCCTGGACCTGCCCACCGACCGGCCCCGGCCGCCGGTGCGCACCAGCGCGGGCGCGACCACCCGCCTCATGGTGCCCGCCCGGACCGCGCGGCGGCTCGACCGGCTCGCCCGGCAGCACGGGACCACCCTGTTCACCACGCTCGTCGCCGCCGCCCAGGCCTACCTCGCCCGGCTGTCCGGCGCCGAGGACATCGCCGTCGGCACCGTCAGCTCCGGCCGCGACCGGCCCGAGACGCAGGGCCTCGTCGGGTTCTTCGTCAACACCCTGGTGCTGCGCTCGCGGGCCGAGGCCGAGCAGCCCTTCAGCGGGTTCCTCACCGCCGTACGACAGACCGTCCTCGACGCCTTCGCCCACCAGGACGTGCCGTTCGAACGGGTCGTGGACGAGGTCGACCCGGTCCGCGACACCAGCCGCAGCCCGCTCTTCCAGGTCATGGTCGTCCTGCAGAACACCCCGGCCGCCGCGCTCGACCTGCCCGGCCTGGACGTCACCGACGTCGAACCCGAGTCGGACCAGGCCCCGTTCGACCTCACCCTGGAGTTCGCCGAGACCGGCGACGGCGCCCTGCACGGCCTGCTCACCTACAACACCGACCTGTTCGACCCGGCCACCGCCGAGCGGATGGCCGGCCAGCTCGGCATCCTGCTGCACGCCGTCGCCGAGGACCCGGACCGCCCGCTCGGCGCCCTGCCGCTGACCTCCGACGACGAGCTGAAGACCGTGCTGGAGC
>NZ_MUMF01000195.1 GCF_002155905.1 Streptomyces tricolor
CCCCCTCGGCCCAGCACCCCCCCCGCTCCGGCCTGCGCAGAGCGGTCCGTACGCGTGCGCGTGTCCTGCGGCGTCATGGTCGACAACCGCGCCTCGGTGCCGGCTTCATATCTGACGGCGGGTCTCCGAAACCCTCCACCGCGGCTCGGTTGATCCACCAGACTTGCTCTTGTTTCCCCGCCGAGCCCGCCGAGCCCGCCGAGAGGGGACGGCAAGCATGGCGAACAGCGCACTTCTGGTGATCGACGTCCAACGGGACGTCCTGGCCGTCGCCGACGACGGTCCCGGCTATCTGCCGCGCTTGCGCAGGCGATCAACGGAGCCCGGGCTGCCGGCCCCCCGCGATCTACGTGGTGATGGGGCTACGGCCAGGCGATCCGGGAGTCAGCCCTCGCAACGAGGTGATGACGAACATCGTGCGGCTCCAGGATCCGTTGAGGCGCCGGTTGGTATGAATCAGCCACTCGCTCAGGGCTGCGACGACAGACATGCCGCGACGCGGATATCCGTCCGGAAGCCGTTCCGCCTCCGGGAGATCGAAGAACCGAAGATCCTTCGTGGCCATGACCGGCTTCTTCACCACCCGGCCATGCTCGTCGATAGGAGTGTCGGTGCCCCGGCTGTCATCCTTCACCGACACCGAGCCGTCGGTATGCAGCGTGACCACACACCGTCCGCCGCCCCGGCTCACTGCCTCGTCAGCGGCGTAAGCAACGATCTCGAGAACAAGGTGTTCGGGTCCGCCCGGCGCGAACTCCTGCGAATCCCTGGCGGATCCGATCGATATGGTCCGCGTCCACGGTGCCGGCCCAGTCGTGCGTGGTGTTTACCCAAGAAGCCCTTGATCCATCCATTCGGCAAGCATCCGTCGTGCTCTCGTTGAGGCTGCCGCAACGAACCGGTCAGCAGTGATCGTCAGGGCCGGGGTCGATGCTCTCGCAAAGGTCGGCGAGGAGGTAGCGGATCCGGTCGGTGATGGCGTTGTGCCGTTCGACCTTGCGGGGCCAGCCGCGTTCAGCGGCATTCTGGGCGAGCTGCTGTTCACGGTCGAGCTGGGACCGCAGGCGCGGTGCGTACTCACTGGTGGTGAGGAACTTCGAACAACGGAGGTAGAGGTCGCACTCGCAGCGGCCCTCGACATCCGGACCTGCGCGAGGTGCGAGCCAGCCGCATCCCCACCCAGCTCGACACCCCCCGCGAGGTAACCGAAGCGAGGAAGATCAATCTCACCGGGATTTCCTGTACGCCGACTACTCACACCCGACGAGGCCCGTGGGTTCAGGGAAACTGAAGGTTCTTCACCGTGAACCCACGGGTCGATTCCCTGATTCTGGCGGTTGGGCCCGTGGGTTCGTGGTCAACCTGCGGGGTCGGTCTCGGCAGCCTGTTCCAGGAGGGCCCGTGCGGAGTCCGCGTAGCGCATCGCGGTCTTCTCGTCGAGGCCGAAGACCTCGGCGAGGTGGAGTGGGTCAGGGCCGCGGACCATGGCCTCTTCAAGCTGTCGGTCGACGCGGAGCCGCTCCAGGGTGGCGTCCTGCCCGCGCATCGGTGCGCTGATCCAGTGGTTGCTGGCCCGGCTGGTGGTGTTGGCGGTCTGGTTGTTGATCAGCAGGTGGAGGTTTGCGGTGCTGGGCCACCGGCAGCGCCGGTGGCCCAGCCAGTCCGTCAGGAGCTTCAGAGTGAGGTCGTCGAGAGGCCGGGCGCGTCCGGCGATGGTCAGCCGGCGGTTGCCGAGGTCGACGTCGTCGAGCGTGAGGGTGGCGATCTGGGCGACCCGGGCGGCGTGGACCGCCGCGAGCGCGAGGACGAGCCGTGCCGCCGGGGTGGTGGCCGCCGCGACGGAGCTCTCGACCTGTTCCGGAAGGAGCGGTTGGAGCACGCTGTACTCGTTCTGCCCGACCTTGATGCGGCTGGTGGGGTTGCGGAAGACCAGCCCGTGCCGTTTGGCCCAGGTGAACAGCGAGCGCAGGGCGACGAGTTGGTCACGCCGCTGGTGACCGTGCAGTGTCTTGATGTAGGTGAGGACGTCGTCGCGGGTTACTTCCCGCAGGTGGTGATAGCGGTTCGACCACTCAAGCAGGGCTGGGCGGACTTGGTTGAGGGAGAGCCAGACCGTTCCTTCCCGTCGCGGGAGACTGCGGGGGCCGCCGTCGCGCAGGACGCGGGTCCAGCGCTCGGCTTCCGAGCGGATGCCGGGTGCGAGTCCTTCCAGGCGCCCGACGAGCCAGCGTTCGAAGGACGGTTCGCTGTCGTCCTCGAAGATCCCCATCTCCTCCAGGACCGTGACGACATGGCCGACGGGCAGGTCCAGCGCCCGTAGCGGGGCGAAGATCTCCGTATGCCGGATCATGTCGCCTTCGACGTGGCTGGTGAGGACGACGGCCAGGCCCCGGTTGACGGCGAAGCGGATGTTGCGTCCCCAGCCGCGGGCCTCGGCGAATCGGTGGGCGAGGTACTTCGCCCAGGCCAGCCACGGGCTGGCCAGGTCGGCGTCGGCCGGGTCGAGTCGGCCAAAGTCCCGGGGGATCTGCTCGAACAGCGGCAGCTGCCGCCAGCCGGGGTCTGGGCGCCAGGCCGGCGCGGGAGGTGGTTTGCGCGGGGCTCCACGCCGTCCTCCCTTCCGCCGGGCCGGGGGCGTCGGTCTCCTGCGGTAGTGCATCTGGACGAAGAACAGCTGATGGTGCCGGACGGCGGCGAGCCGCTCCCGCACGTCCGCCCCATCCGAGGGGTGGCCGTCGGCTGTCTTCGCACCGAGGCGGGCCTGGCACCAGCACAAGCGGCAGTAATTCCACTTCAGCGGCTGGACGCGACGGCAGCCGGTGCATTCCGCCGCGTCGTGCCCGCGGCCGAACATGTAGCAGGTGTGGCAGAGTCGTCCGCGGAAGTCGCCCCAGGCCAGGCAGCCAGGGCAGGAACTGGTGGGTTTGACGTAGCCCTTCGGGAAGCGTGCCACCGGATCACTCCGGGGGCAGCGACCGGCCGTCCCGGCGCTTGGGGATCACCCTCGGCGCGGCGGTCCCCGAGCCGGCAGCGGCCCGGACCGTCTCCTCCTGGCCGGGGCGGTGCACCTTCTCCGGCTCGGGGATCAGGAGGTCGCCGATCTCGCAGCCGAGGACGACGCAGATGACGTCCAGGTCCTCCAGCTTGAGGGAGACCGGCTGGCCGGACCACAGCCCGGACATCTTCCCGGCCGAGATCACCAGGCCGTGCTCGGCCAGGCTCCGCTGGAGCTCGGAGGCTTTCCAGATCCCCTTGTTCGCGGCGGTCAGCCGCAGGTTCCACTTCATCGCAGGAGTCCTTCCAGCCGCTTCGCGGCCCGCTGCTGCCCGGCCACCCAGGCGTCCTCGACCCGGGTCTGCTGGACGTGGACGTATCGCATGGTCGTGGCGATCCAGGAATGTCCGAGGACCTCCTGGATCGCGATCAGGTCGAGTCCGCCGAGGTAGAGCTCGGACGCGCAGAAGTGCCGTAGGACGTGCGGGGTGAGCTTGTCGCCCCAGCCCGGCAGATGCGCCAAGGCCGCGGCCTTGAGCCCGCCGCGCAGGGCATCGTCGCCGACCCGGCCCGAGGAGCCGTCGGCGCTTCTGCGTTCGGAGGGGAACAGCGGGGCGCCGGGGCGGGTGTGGTCGTCGTCGAACTGGCCCCAGACGTCCTCAATGAACCACCGGAGCGTGCGGTCGGCGCCGTTGATCAGGGGGACCATCCGCTCGCGCGGACCCGAGCCCCGGGCTCCCTTGCCGTGACGGACGTGGAGCTTGCCGAAGCGGCCCAGGTCCCACTTGATGTCCGCCAGATCGAGCTTGCATGCCTCGCTGACCCGCAGCCCGACCTGGGACATCAGCTTGGAAGCGGTGTAGTTCCGGGCGGTCGGGGCGAACTTCCGGCAGGTCGCCAGCTCGCCGCCCCACCCGGTGAACAGCGCCTTGACCTCCGGCTCGGACGGCGGAATCCGCAGAGCTGCGTCCTTCGACCCGTGCGGCCGGTTCATCTCGTCGATCGGGCACTCGATCACCCGCCCGGTCATCCGGTGGATCTCGACCTTGTGCCGCAGCTCCAGGAACAGGAAGTACGGGGTCAGCGCCTGAGAGCGCCCCAGCCGAGTGCCGCTCGGCGAGGCCCGCAGCACCTTCCCGAAGTACGTGTCAGCGTCGGGTGGTTCCATCTCCCACAGCGGTCGGCCGAACCAGGACCGCATCTGTTCCAAGTGCCCGACGTCCCCGCGGATCGTGCCGTCCGCCAGCCCGGCCGAGGCCCGCGCCAGCACGAACCCCGCCAGCACGTCGGTCTCGAACTGCACCAGCTCCTCCGCCGTGGCCGGCGGCCGGACATCACGCAGGTCCCGTACGACAGCCAGCGCCAACCCGAGCCCCCTCACCTTCAGCCCGATCGTGAACCGATCAGACAGAGTGAGAACGCTTCAGGAATCCCGAAGTTACGTCAGCCCGCGAACCACTGCCGGAAAGAAGACGAACCCCCTGGCCACGAGGTCGAGAACTCAGCGCGGCTCACAGCAACCCACGGGATGCCGCACATTTGTCCACGAGATCGGACAGTACTTCGACACCGATTCAGGCAGCGGGAAGCCCACGAGACAAGGGCGGAATGCTTACGAGATGCGACAGCACCACCAAGAGGGCGGCCGTGCGGGCTCCGAGTCCTGGCGTACGTTCGAACTCATGACGCACACCCTGAAATCCCGGCTGGTGGCCCTGTGAGCGGCTGGTGGGTTTACCTGGAGGAACGGACCCGCCGTGGGGTCGATGCCGACGTGCTGCGCGACCGCCGGCTGTCGGCGGTCAGGTCCGTCTGGGAGGCGCTGCGCCCCCTGGGGGTCGGCTTGCACGAAGCCGAGCGGGTGGTCCACGCGCGATACGAGGTTCTGGGCGACCTCGTACAGCACACGCCGTCTGATCCGCTGGACCTTTTGGGCCGGTCGATGCGAGGAGCCTGCCGGGCCCGGCGAGTGTCAGCTTGCCGAACCGCGATCCTGTCCGGCTGCCAGAAAAACGACCACAGAACGGTCCCGTGCACGGTCCAACGGTGAGCCGCCCGGCAGCTGCCCACCCGTTCAAAGCTCAACCTATCACCCGTATGGAGTAATCAAGCAGGCCCATTCGGGTTACCCCGCCAAATAATGGCTCTAGAGGGCTTCATGCAATCCAGGAAAGGAGTTCAAGAACCCCGCACTGCGCAACAAGGAAGGCCAGGCATCATGACCGGTACGACACGTTACTCAGAGCCGGACCCAGCGTCGAAGGAATTCGAGATCTCATTCCGAGACGAAGATAATGTAACTCAGACGGACCGGCAGAATGCGGAGCGCTCGGTCGCCGCACTCGTGGCGCGTGCTAAGGAAGCAGCCGAACAGGACCGTGCCGCAGAAGCTGGCCTGGTGGAGTTGACGGACCCACTGAACGCACCGTTCAGGAAGCTCATCGAAGAAGACCCCCACGCCGTCAAGGCTCTGGAGAAACTGCGCACCTGCGAACTACTAAAACTGTCCGACACGACAGACACGCTGCAGCATGACGAGCCACTCGCTACCCCCGACGTCTCACCCCGTGCAGAGTCCGGATTCGCCCCACCGTACGACTTCGATTGGAACTTTCACATCGACCACCCGCCGGTCAAAAAGACCCACGACCGATTCACCGGAACGCTCCAACTGGAAGCCCGATCAGGGTTGGTTGACGAAGGTGCCCCCGGGCGCGTCATAGCCCATGCCGGATGCGGGGTGTGGATGGTATTCGAGAACCCGGGGAAAAAGTTTCCGCGCGCGTTCCTAAATCCGGGCTCATTCGCCTTTCATGTGAAAACCGTCGGCGTCGGTAGCAATGCCACATCCGAGGGTGGATTCGAACTGGCCGTGTTCGAGGACGGGCGCTTCCTGACCAGTGCAAGTCGCAGACTGTGGCGCAGCAGAATCAGCGGGTTCGAAGAGGCGCAGGGAAGAGACGGGCCGCTCAGCATAACTACGCCCAACGTTGAGTTCAACCTGCGCCCGGGCCATGGTTACTCAGTCAACGCCTTTATCTGGGTCGTCACGGATCGGTCGACGGGGGTCGGTGCTGCGGCAGCGGTTTCCCGCATCTCAGCGAGAATGCCCAGAATGTCGGTGATCAGCTGAGGGAGCTGGCACGATTCGCCGGAGCGGCCGGGACCGCCCTGCCGCACCCGCCGGCGGCCCGGCGGCCCGGGCCGGAAGCGAACCGGTAACGCGTCGGCGACGCGGCACGTCTTGCACCGCCGCTGGTCGAACCGCTGCACGGATACCGCCCTTGAGTGGCGCGCACCGCCGAGCCGACACCGGTGCGGCGGTCGTGTGTGTGCGCCGCCGCGAACCCCCGGATTGCACGGGTTCATTGGACGCGTCAGCCGCCTGTCGTCAAGCGATCGTTTGCCGACAGGTGACCCAGAATCGACCGGCAACCCACAATGTCAGGCATTACCTGACATTGTGGGGATGTCAGGTGTAGCCTGACGCTATGGCGGATGTTGAGCTCGACCCCGACACCGAGCGGTACGCCTACAGCCCGAAGGCTCTCGCCCGACTCGTCCTCTCGTACGAACTGCGTGAACTCGCCGACCGGGCCGCCGTCGGCGTGTCGACCGGTAGCGACGACTACGCCGAGCCGGGCGAGGAGGTCGGCGACGCGCTCGCCCTGGTGCACCAGGCCCAGGAGGTCCTGACCCGCGCCGTGATCTTCGAGCGGGCGAAGGGCACCAGCTGGGAGGCCATCGCCGAGCAGATGGAGATGAAGCGGCAGTCCGCCCACGAGCGGTACCGCGAGGCCGAGCAGACGTGGAAGAACGCCCTGCACGAGCCGTTCAACCCGCTCCCGCCCGGAGCCCGGCCCACCTACGAATACCTGCGTCTGCACGAGGCCGCGTACGCGCCGATCGCCGCCGGGCGGAGCCTGGACGAGTGGGCGGAGGAGCACGGCAAGGGCGAGCACGCCGTCACCGGCGGCCTGCCCACGCTCTCCCTGCTGGATGAGATGGGCCAGCTCCTCGACGGCCTCAAGTACCTGTACCGGGACATGTACAAGCGCCCGGACCCTGTTGCCCGCCTCCGGCTGACCGAGCGCAAGGCGGCTCTGCTCGACCGGATCGCCATCGAGGAGGGCCGCCCCGAAGCCGCCGTCCAGGCGGAGGAGGCCCGTGCCCTCGCTGCCCAGCTCAGGGCCGAGATCGAGGGCACCGCATAGCCACGATCAGCGCGATTACGTCTCGCCTTCGTCGTCCTCGTCCAGCTCCGGCGTGTCCGGGTCGCGCAGCGGGCGCAGGGCGCCGACGGCCGGGACGCTGGCGGTGAAGCTGTAGCGGCCGAGCAGGTTCAGGTTGCGGTGCTTGAGCGGGGACAGGCGCGAGACGTCCTCGTCCCGGATCTCGTGGCCCTCGGCACGGAGCTGGGCGACGGCGGCGTCGATGTACTTCGTCGTCCAGAGCACGATGGCGTTGAGGACCAGGCCGAGCGCGCCGAGCTGGTCCTCCATCCCGTCGCGGTACGCCTGGTGGATGGTGCGCGTCGGCGTCGGGCGGCTCCATCTCCCACAGCGGCCGGCCGAACCAGGACCGCATCTGCTCCAGGTGGCCGACGTCTCCGCGGATCGTGCCGTCTGCCAACCCGGCCGAGGCCCGCGCCAGCACGAACCCCGCCAGCACGTCGGTCTCGAACTGCTCCAGCTCCTCCGCCGTGGTCGGCGGCCGGACATCGCGCAGTTCCCGTACGACAGCCAGCGCCAACCCGAGCCCCCTCACCTTCAGCCCGGTCGTGAACCGATCGGACACGGTGAGGACGCTTCAGAAATCCCGAAGTTACGTCAGCCCGCGAACCACTGCCGGAGAGAGGACGAACCCCCTGGCCACGAGGTTGAAGACTCAGAGAGGCTCAGAGCAACCCACGGGATGTCGCACACATGCTGGTGGTCCAGGCTCCCACCACCTTCGAAGGCCAGAAGCAAGCCCTGACCCAGGTCAGGAACCGCCAGCGGGCCCGCCCCGAGACCGGGGCGGCCCGCACTGCGCAGCTACACCATCAGCGTGCCCTGCTAGGGACTGTCCGGCGAGTCATGAGCGGATCCCCCCGAGGCGTACCGCAACAACGGTGACGGTGCCGTGGACGACGTAGGCACGCTGCACCCCACGGACGACGGTTCAGGAACCGTAGGTGATGGATACCTGCGCCGATCCGGTGGCGGGGCTGGAAGTGCCGCCCGCCGGGACGAGGTTCGACCCGCCACCGCCGCCGCCGGGCCCGCCGGCGGCGGCGGTGACCAGGAAGCAGCCTCCACCTCCGCCGCCACCGTGCCAGCCGCCGCCACCACCGCCACCGCCGAATCCGCCACCGCCCGTGCCACCGGTACCGGGCCTGCCGTCGGTGCCGGCCTTGGAGTCCTCGGGGCAGGCGGCTCCGCCCTTGCCGCCGTGGGTCTGGGTTCCGCCGCTACCCCCGCCGCCGCTTTCCGGTCGCTCGCCGCCGGGCTTCCCGGTGTCGCCCGCGTTTCCGCCGGTGGCCTCGCGGACGGGGCCGGTGAAGCTGGAGCCGCGTCCGCCGCCCCCGCCGCCGGCGGCGACGATGAGGCGGGGGTCGGTGCCGGGAACGCCGGTCAGGGCACAGTTCGCGCGCGCCGAGCTGCAGGTGCGGACGTCACTGGCACCGCCGCCGCTGCCGCCGGGGCGCTGACCGGTGACGGCTCCGCCGCCCGTGTCGACGTTGACGTAGTAGGTGGTGCCGGGCACCACGGTGAGGGTGCCGGTGACGGTGGCGCCGGTCCCGCCCGCTCCGCCCTCGAAGGCGGACCGTCCCGGCTCGCCTGTGGCGGTGACGGTCAGTCGGGTGACGCCGGCCGGTACGACGAACCGCTGGTTGGCGCCGGCGGTGAATGTCTTGGTCACGGGCACCGCTGCGGCGGGCGCCGCGGGCACCACCAGGACCGCTGGCAGCGCCGCGGTGGCGAGCAGGAGCGCGACCCGTCGGGCCGTGCGCTGAGGGCGGTTGGATTGCTGTGGGGTCAAAGTCACGATGGGGACTCCTGGACAGGGCCGTCGCCCCCCCCCCCCGGACGCGCGGACGTAGGTAGATGGTCCGGCCCCTGCACGGGACCGTCCGCCGCAGACCGTCCGGCCGCAGCGGTCAGGTGTCATGCTCTCCCTCAGTCTCCCCGTTTCCCGGTCCGCCCGCCTCCCGGCGTCCCGGTCCGTCCCGGCGGACACCTTCGAGCAAGCCGGCCGGGCCCCGGGGGAACGCCCGTTGGAGGGTCGGGCGCGGGCGGCTGGCGGGCGTCGGCGCGCGCGTTGGAGCGGGCCCCGGGGCACCGCCCGGGGCGGCGGCGCGATGGTGGTCCTCACCCTCCTGGTGGCGCTCGTGGAAGCGGTGGAGGCCCCCGCCTGTGGCACGAGGCGCAGCAGCACCGCGCTCAGGCGAAGGCCGCCGAGGCCGGGCGGCTGCTGCGCGAGGCCGCCGCCGCGGCCGGC
>NZ_MUMF01000196.1 GCF_002155905.1 Streptomyces tricolor
CTGAGGCCGGAGCGGGTGAGTCGGAGGCTGTCGCGGGTGCGGCTGGGGCCGGGACGCGTGGGCCCGAGGTTGCTGCGGGTGCCGTTGAGGCCCTGGCGGGTGTGCCTGAGACTGTCGCCGGTGAGTCGCAGGACGCGGCGCGTAAGTCGGAGGCCGGGGCGGGTGCGCCCGAGGTCGCGGTGGATGAGTCGTGGGCCGGGGCGGGTGCGGCCGAGGCCGTCGCGCGTGAGTCCGCGGCCGTCGGCGGGGAGACCGAGGCCGCTGCGGCGGAGGCCGGGGCGGCCGGTGGCGCGGGGGCCGAAGAGGGTCGTGACGGTGTCTTCAAGGTCCGGCTCGCCAACTTCGAGGGTCCCTTCGACCTGCTCCTCCAGCTGATCTCCAAGCACAAGCTGGACGTCACCGAGGTCGCGCTGTCGAAGGTCACCGACGAGTTCATGGCGCACATCCGGGCCATGGGACCCGACTGGGACCTGGACCAGACCACCGAGTTCCTGGTCGTCGCGGCCACGCTGCTCGACCTCAAGGCCGCCCGGCTGCTGCCCGCGGCGGAGGTGGAGGACGAGGCCGACCTGGCACTGCTGGAGGCCCGGGACCTGCTGTTCGCGCGGCTGTTGCAGTACCGCGCCTACAAGCAGATCGCCGACATCTTCAACCAGCGCCTCGACGAGGAGGCCCGGCGGTACCCCCGTACCGTCGGCCTGGAGCCCGGGCACGCCGAGCTGCTGCCCGAGGTCGTCATCAGCATCGGCCCCGAGGGCTTCGCGAAGCTCGCGGTCAAGGCCATGCAGCCGAAGCCCAAGCCGCAGGTCTACGTCGACCACATCCACGCCCCGCTGGTCAGCGTGCAGGAGCAGGCGCAGGTCGTGGTGGCGCGCCTGAGGGAACTCGGCGAGGCCAGCTTCCGGGTGCTGGTCGAGGACACCGACGACACCCTGACGGTCGTGGCCCGGTTCCTCGCCCTGCTGGAGCTGTACCGGGAGAAGGCCGTCGCCCTGGACCAGGAGGCCGCGCTCGGGGAGCTGACCGTGCGCTGGACCGGCGGGGACACGGACGCGGCGCCGAGGGTCACGGACGAGTTCGACCGGCCGCCCGAGTCGCCCAAGGAGGAGAAGAAGGCATGAGCGAGGAGACCGCCGAGGTCCCGGCCGGGCTGCGGAGCGTCGCCGACCTCGACCTCAAGCCCGCCCTGGAGGCGATGCTCATGGTCGTGGACGAGCCCGCGACCGAGGGGCACCTGGCGAAGATCCTGGAGCGGCCCGAGCGGCAGATCGCGGACGCCCTGCGCGAGCTGGCCGACGAGTACACCGTGCAGCGCCGCGGCTTCGAGCTGCGGTTCGTCGCCGGCGGCTGGCGCTTCTACACCCGCGCCGCCTACGCGCCGGCCGTCGAGCGGCTGGTCCTGGACGGCCAGACCGCCCGGCTCACCCAGGCGGCGCTGGAGACCCTGGCGGTCGTCGCGTACCGGCAGCCGGTCAGCCGCAGCCGGGTGTCCGCCGTGCGCGGGGTGAACTGCGACGGGGTCATGCGCACCCTCCTCCAGCGCGGTCTGGTCGAGGAGGCGGGCGCGGAACCCGAAACAGGTGCGATCCTGTACAGGACGACGAACTACTTCCTGGAGCGGATGGGCCTGCGCGGCCTGGACGAGCTTCCGGAGCTCGCGCCCTTCCTCCCCGAGGCGGAGGCGATCGAGGCCGAGACCCAGGAGGGGGTCCCGTCGTTCGACCCGGACGCGCCCGACGCGCCCGGCGGTCAGGACGCAGACGACTAAGACGGAAACCTTGATGCGAAGCAGCGGCAGCGGCAAGAGCGGCGGGCGCGGTAATTACCGCGGTGCCGGCAACAACAGGGACCAGAAGCAGGGGCAGGGCCGTCCCCGCAAGCCCCGCCCCGAGGAGCGCCGCTACGACGTGGGCCCCGGAGCTTCCCAGGACGGCCCCAAGTCCGGGCGCGGCGGCTCCGCGCGCGGGGGAGCCAAGGGTGCTCCGAAGCGGCCCCAGAAGGGCGGTCGTACGACCCCGGCGCGCTCCCGCGAGTACGAGACGCGGGTCGAGGAGCGCAACCGGGAGCGGTACGCGGACAAGAAGGACATCAAGCTGCCCAAGACCTTCCCCGGCGCCGAGCAGGAGGGCGAGCGGCTGCAGAAGGTGCTCGCGCGCGCGGGCTACGGCTCCCGGCGGGCCTGCGAGGAGCTGATCGAGCAGGCCCGGGTCGAGGTGAACGGCGAGATCGTGCTGGAGCAGGGCCGCCGCGTGGACCCGGAGAAGGACGAGGTCAAGGTCGACGGTCTGACGGTCGCGACCCAGTCGTACCAGTTCTTCTCGCTGAACAAGCCCGCGGGCGTGGTGTCCACCATGGAGGACCCGGAGGGGCGGCAGTGCCTCGGTGACTACGTCACCAACCGCGAGACCCGGCTCTTCCACGTCGGCCGGCTGGACACCGAGACCGAGGGCGTCATCCTGCTCACCAACCACGGCGAGCTGGCGCACCGCCTCACGCACCCGAAGTACGGCGTGAAGAAGACCTATCTCGCGGCCATCGTCGGGCCGATCCCGCGCGACCTGGGCAAGCGCCTGAAGGACGGCATCCAGCTGGAGGACGGCTACGCGCGCGCGGACCACTTCCGGGTGGTCGAGCAGACCGGCAAGAACTACCTGGTCGAGGTGACCCTGCACGAGGGCCGCAAGCACATCGTGCGCCGCATGCTGGCGGAGGCGGGCTTCCCGGTCGAGAAGCTGGTGCGCACCTCCTTCGGCCCGATCACCCTGGGCGACCAGAAGTCGGGCTGGCTGCGCCGGCTGTCGAACACCGAGGTCGGCATGCTGATGAAGGAAGTCGACCTCTAGGCCGCGCCTTGCGTTGATCACCATCCCCCTTTATTGTCACGGTGACGATAAAGGGGGATGATGCGTATGTCCAAGCAGCCGGCGACCGGTGCACTCCTCGGCCTCGCCCTCGGGGACGCCCTCGGCTATCCGACCGAGTTCAAGACCGTCCCGTTGATCGAGACGATGTTCGGGCCCTGGCGCGAACTGGAGTTGCCGCGTCGCGCGCTGGTCTCCGACGACACGCAGATGACCCTCGCCGTCGGGTGGGCCCTGCGCACGGCCATGGAGCGCGGACACCTCGCGCCGAAGCGGCTGGAGCGGCCCCTGCGCGAGGAGTTCGTGGACTGGTACCAGTCGCCGGAGAACAACCGCGCCCCGGGTGGCACCTGCCTGCGGGCCTGCGAGCTGCTCAAGGCCGAGGGCCGCCTCTGGCAGGACGCCAGCCAGCTCGGCTCCAAGGGATGCGGCGCCAACATGCGGGTCGCCCCCGTCGGCCTCGCCCCGGGCCTGAGCGACGAACAGCGCGCAGGCGTCGCCCAGTTGCAGGCCGCGCTCACCCACGGCCACCCCACCGCGCTGGCCGCCGCCGACCTCACCGCCCACGCCGTCCACCTGCTGGCCCGGGGCACCGACCCGGCCGGACTGATCGGCCGCCTGCGCTCCTACGCCCTGGAGCACCGCACCCGCTACGACCACGCCTGGCTCGGCGACCTGTGGACCCGCTCCCAGGACCCCGGCCCCGAGCACTTCATCGCGCGCGGCTGGGACGAGTGCCTGGAGATCCTCGGCCGGCTCCAGGAGGCCGTGCGGACCGTCTCCCCGGAGACCGACCCCTGCCTGGCCACCGGCGAGGGCTGGATCGCCGAGGAGGCCCTCGCCACCGGGCTGCTGTGCTTCCTGCTCTTCCCCGACGAGCCCCTGACCGCCCTGCGCCGGGCCGCCTGCACCGCCGGCGACTCCGACTCCATCGCCTGCCTCACCGGCGCCTTCGCGGGCGCCTGGCTGGGCGCGGACGCCTGGCCCGCCGACTGGGCCGAGCGGATCGAGTACCGAGGCGACCTGTTGGCCCTGGGAACGCTCTGGGACGCTTAGGCCCATGATCGACGACCTCGACCTCGACCTGGCCCCGGTGGTCGCGGAACAGCCCGACCCGCTGCTGTTCGCCACCGTCTCCGGAGCCCACCTGTACGGCTTCCCCTCGCAGGACTCCGACGTGGACCTGCGGGGCGTCCATCTGCTGCCCGCCGCCGATCTCGTCGGACTGCGCGAGCCGGAGGAGACCCGCTCGCGGGCCTGGGTCCGGTACGGCGTCGAACTGGACCTCGTCACGCACGACCTGCGCAAGTTCGCCCGGCTGATGCTCCGCCGCAACGGCTATGTGCTGGAGCAGCTGCTCTCGCCCCTGGTGGTGCACACCTCCGACGCCCACCGGGAGCTGGCAGCCCTCGCCCCCGGGGTCCTCACCAGCCACCACGCCCACCACTACCGCGGCTTCGCGGTGACCCAGTGGCGGCTGTTCGAGAAGACCGGCGAACTCAAGCCGCTGCTCTACACCTTCCGGGTGCTGCTCACCGGCATCCACCTGATGCGCAGCGGCGAGGTCCAGGCCCACCTGCCCACGCTCCTGGACGAGGTCGGCGCCCCCGGCTACCTGCCCGAGCTGATAGCCGCCAAGCGGGAGCGGGAGCACGGCAGGGCCGACGTCGACCAGGCGCGCGTGGAGGCCGACGTCGAGCGGCTTCAGGCCGTGCTCGACGAGGCGCAGGCGGCTTCAGTCCTGCCCGACGCGGCCGGCGCCCACGACGCCCTGCACGACCTGGTCGTCCGGCTCCGCCTGGCGGGCTGAGGCCCGGCGCACCCGGTACAGGAACCCGGCCACGCGCGCGTGGTCCGGCTCCGGCGGCAGCGGGCTGCCCCGCAGGGCCTGCTCGGCCTCGGCCGCCAGCCGGACCATCCACGCCTCGACCCGCGCCCACGGCACCTCGCCGCGCTTGACCGCCAGCAGGGGCTCGCGCTGCTCGCCGACGTCGATCCGCAGCTCGCCGGTGCGCAGCAGGTCCCGGGCGCTCATCAGCAGGCGCAGCAGATGCATCGCGTGCTTCCAGCGCGGGGCGCCCGTGGTGCGGAGGTCGGCGTCGAGTTTCCTGCGCTGGCCGAGGGCGTAGCCGGTGAAGGTGTCGTAGGCGCGCCGGGAGAGGAAGGCGCCGCGCAGCGAGAGCAGCTCCCGGCCGGTGTCGTCCAGGTGTTCCACGAGCGGGGAGTGCAGGCACTCCAGGATGTTCGGGTTGCCGCGCAGCGCCAGCTCGCAGAATCGTTCCAGCTCCCAGGAGAACTGCTCCGCGCCGGGCCCCTCCACATGGGCCGGCGGCTTCTCGAACCGCCAGAACAGCGAAGTCGGGGCGAGGAACACCCCGCGCCGGTCGGTGTCGCTGGTGTCCGTCGCCAGACCGAAGGCGCGGGAGCCCATGACACAGGCGTAGATCGTGTGGTCGCGTACCAGGTCCTGCGGCTGCATCCGAGGAGCGTACGCGGCCCCCTCAGTCGAGGCGGATCGAGTTTCCGTCCACCGTGATCGTCCGCTCGTCCAGCGGCCGGGTCGCCGGGCCGCTGGCCACCGAACCGTCGGAGATCCGGAACCGGCTGCCGTGGCAGGAGCAGTCGATGGTGCCGTCCGCCACCTCGCCGACCGTGCAGCCCTGGTGGGTGCAGATCGCCGAGAAGGCCTTGTAGTCACCCTTCTTCGGCTGGGTGACCACCACCTGCTCCTCCTTGAACACCTTGCCGCCGCCCTCCGGGATGTCGCTGGTCCTCGCCAGCGCCTTCCCCGCCGGGGACGCCTCCTCGGCGGCGGGGGACACCGACGACGCCGCCGGCGTGGCGGCGCCGTCGTCCTTGCCGCCGCACCCCACACAGCCCAGGGCGAGCGCACCGGCGCCCGTGGCGAGAACGGTGCGCCGGGTAGCGGGCTGGGTCATCTCACGCCTCCGTACAGATAGGGGATATCGGTAAATACCGGAACTTCCGCATCGTCTCAGCGAGCGGGCGGCGCACGCCCGTACCGCGCGGGCTGACTACGCTGGACGGACCAAGAACGGAACACGCACGTCAGCGAGGAGCAGCGCCGTGGCGGTACGAGCGGTCCGGGGGGCCGTCCAACTGGAGCGGGACGAGGCCGGACACATGGAGGAGCGGGTCGGAGCCCTGCTCACCGCCGTCCTGGAGCGGAACGGACTGACCGCCGACGACCTGATCAGCATCTGGTTCACGGCCACCCCCGACCTGCACAGCGACTTCCCGGCCGCCGCCGCCCGCAAGCTCGGCATCGTGGACGTCCCCCTCATCTGCGCCCAGGAGCTGGACATCGAGGGCGCCATGCCCCGGGTCGTGCGGATCCTCGCGCACATCGAGTCGGACCGCCCCCGCGCCGACATCGCCCACGTCTACCTCGGCGCCGCCGCGGCCCTGCGCAAGGACATCGCCCAGTGAGGACCGCCCTCGTCATCGGAACCGGCCTGATCGGCACCTCCGCCGCCCTGGCCCTCGCCCAGCGCGGCGTCACCGTCCACCTCGCCGACCACGACCCCGAGCAGGCCCGCACGGCCGCCGCGCTGGGCGCCGGCACCGACAAGGCCCCCGACGGCCCCGTCGACCTGGCGATCGTCGCCGCACCGCCCGCCCATGTGGCCCGGGTGCTCGCCGACGCGATGCGCCGGGGCGTGGCCCGCGGCTACCTGGACGTCGCCAGCGTCAAGGGCGGCCCCCGCCGCGAGCTGGAGGCGCTCGGCCTGGACCTCACCGCGTACATCGGCACCCACCCCATGTCCGGCCGGGAGAAGTCCGGCCCGCTGGCCGCCACCGGCGACCTCTTCGAGGGCCGCCCCTGGGTGCTCACCCCGACCCGGGACACCGACACCGAGGTGCTGAACCTCGCCCTGGAGCTGGTCTCGCACTGCCGGGCCGTCCCGGTCGTCATGGACGCCGACGCCCACGACCGCGCCGTGGCCCTCGTCTCCCACATGCCCCACCTGGTGTCCAGCATGGTCGCCGCGCGCCTGGAACACGCCGAGGAGGCCGCCGTACGGCTGTGCGGGCAGGGCATCCGGGACGTGACCCGGATCGCCGCCTCCGACCCGCGCATGTGGATCGACATCCTGTCCGCGAACCCGGGCCCGGTCGCCGACCTGCTCTCCGCCGTCGCCGCCGACCTGGACGAGACCGTCCGGGCACTGCGCGCCCTGCAGTCCTCCGACGAGGCCGAGCGCAGCGAGGGCACCGCCGGGATCGAGGACGTGCTGCGCCGCGGGAACGCGGGCCAGGTGCGGGTACCCGGCAAGCACGGCAGCGCCCCGCGCGTGTACGAGACCGTCGTCGTCCTCATCGACGACCAGCCCGGGCAGCTGGCCCGGATCTTCGCGGACGCGGGCCGGGCCGGGGTCAACATCGAGGACGTCCGGATCGAGCACGCGGCCGGGCAGCAGGCCGGTCTGGTGCAGCTCATGGTCGAGCCGAAGGCGGCGGCGGCCCTGAAGGAGGCGCTGCGCGAGCGGGGCTGGGCGCTGCGCCAGTAACACCCGGTGAGGCCGCTGCCCGCGAGCCAGTAACCTTGTCCGGGGCGCCCTCGCGCCCCGGACCCCGCTCCCCACCCTTCACCAGGAAGGTGCCCTCCCGTGGAAAACGGCGCCGCCCCGACCGCCAAGCCCGTGATCGTCGCGATCGACGGTCCCTCCGGCACGGGCAAGTCGAGCACGTCGAAGGCCGTGGCCGCGCAGCTCGGCCTCAGCTACCTGGACACCGGCGCCCAGTACCGGGCGATCACCTGGTGGATGGTGACCAACGGCATCGACCTGGAGGACCCGACCGCCATCGCCGCCGTCGCCGGCAAGCCCGAGATCGTCTCCGGCACCGACCCGGCCGCGCCGACCATCACGGTCGACGGCGTCGACGTGTCCGGCCCGATCCGCACCCAGGAGGTCACCTCCAAGGTCAGCGCGGTCAGCGCGGTGCCCGAGGTGCGCACCCGGATCACCGAGCTGCAGCGCTCGCTGGCCGCCGCGGCGGAGCACGGCATCGTGGTCGAGGGCCGCGACATCGGGACGACCGTCCTCCCGGACGCCGACCTGAAGATCTTCCTCACCGCCTCCCCGGAGGCCCGTGCGGCCCGCCGCAGCGGCGAGCTGAAGGGCGCCGACGTGCACGCCACCCGCGAGGCCCTGATCAAGCGGGACGCGGCCGACTCCAGCCGCAAGACCTCGCCCCTCGCCAAGGCCGACGACGCGGTCGAGGTGGACACCACCGAGCTGACCCTCGCCCAGGTCATCGAGTGCGTCGTCACCCTGGTCGAGGAGAAGCGGGCCGGGAAGTGACCCAGCCGTCCCTCCCGTCGGAGCGGGGTGCCGAGGTCGGGCGGCGCATCGGCGTCGGCCTGATGTACGGCCTGTGGAAGCCGCGCGTGCTCGGCGCCTGGAGGCTGCCGGCGAGCGGTCCGGTGATCCTCGCGGTGAACCACTCCCACAACATCGACGGCCCGATGGTGATGGGTGTGGCGCCCCGGCCCACGCACTTCCTGATCAAGAAGGAAGCCTTCGTCGGCCCGCTGGACGCCTTCCTGACCGGCATCGGCCAGCTGAAGGTGGACCGCGCCGCCGCCGCCGACCGCACCGCGATCGCCCAGGCCCTCGGCGTGCTGGCGGCCGGGGGAGTGCTGGGCATCTTCCCGGAGGGCACCCGCGGCGAGGGCGACTTCGCCTCGCTGCGCGCCGGGCTCTCTTACTTCGCGGTGCGCAGCGGCGCGCCGATCGTGCCCGTGGCCGTCCTGGGAAGTTCCGAGCGGCCCGGGCGGTTGATAAAGGGACTGCCCCCGCTGCGCTCCCGCGTCGACGTCGTCTTCGGCGACCCGTTCGACGCCATCGAAGGGGCGCGACGCTCCGATACGGGTGGCGGTGGGCGACGGGCGGGCGGCAGCGGACGGCGTACGCGCGCGGCGCTGGACGAGGCGACCGAGCGCATCCGGAAGCAGCTCACCAGCCACTTGGAAAACGCCAGGCGCCTGACCGGGCGCTAGGCGACACTTGAGTAGTGGATCAGCCCCGGCGGGGCCGGTCCACCGATCACCACGAATGAACGACGAGGTACGGACTTCATGAACGACCACATCCAGCCCGACGGCTCGGCCGAGCACGAGTACGAGCACGGGGCTCTCGGCGACGCCGAGTACGCGGAGTTCATGGAGCTCGCCGCGGAAGAGGGCTTCGACATCGAGGACGTCGAGGGCGCCATCGAGGCGGCGGGCCACGGTCCGCTGCCCGTGCTCGCCGTCGTCGGCCGCCCCAATGTCGGCAAGTCGACCCTGGTGAACCGGATGATCGGCCGCCGGGAGGCGGTCGTGGAGGACCGGCCCGGCGTCACCCGCGACCGCGTCACCTACGAGGCCGAGTGGGCCGGCCGCCGCTTCAAGGTCGTCGACACCGGCGGCTGGGAGCAGGACGTCCTCGGCATCGACGCCTCCGTGGCCGCCCAGGCCGAGTACGCGATCGAGGCGGCCGACGCGGTCGTCTTCGTGGTCGACGCCAAGGTCGGCGCGACCGACACCGACGAGGCGGTCGTCCGGCTGCTGCGCAAGGCCGGCAAGCCGGTCGTGCTGTGCGCCAACAAGGTCGACGGCCCGAGCGGCGAGGCCGACGCGGCCTACCTGTGGAACCTGGGCCTCGGCGAGCCCCACCCGGTCTCGGCGCTGCACGGCCGCGGCACCGGCGACATGCTCGACGCCGTCCTGGAGGTCCTGCCGGACGCCCCCGAGCAGTCCTTCGGCACCGCGATCGGCGGCCCCCGCCGGGTGGCCCTGATCGGCCGCCCGAACGTCGGCAAGTCCTCGCTGCTGAACAAGGTGGCCGGCGAGGAGCGCGTCGTCGTCAACGAGCTGGCGGGCACCACCCGCGACCCGGTCGACGAGCTGATCGAACTCGGCGGCAAGACGTGGAAGTTCGTGGACACCGCCGGCATCCGCAAGCGGGTCCACCTCCAGCAGGGCGCCGACTACTACGCCTCGCTGCGCACGGCCGCCGCCGTGGAGAAGGCCGAGGTCGCCGTGGTGCTGATCGACGCCTCCGAGTCCATCTCGGTGCAGGACCAGCGGATCATCACCATGGCGGTCGAGGCCGGCCGTGCGATGGTCATCGCCTTCAACAAGTGGGACACGCTGGACGAGGAGCGCCGCTACTACCTGGAGCGGGAGATCGAGACCGAGCTGGGCCAGGTCGCCTGGGCGCCCCGGGTCAACGTCTCGGCGCGCACCGGCCGCCACATGGAGAAGCTGGTCCCCGCCATCGAGACGGCGCTCGCCGGCTGGGAGACGCGAGTCCCCACCGGCCGTCTGAACGCCTTCCTCGGCGAGCTGGTCTCGGCCCACCCGCACCCCGTCCGGGGCGGCAAGCAGCCGCGCATCCTGTTCGGCACCCAGGCCGGCACCAAGCCCCCGCGGTTCGTGCTCTTCGCCTCCGGCTTCATCGAGGCCGGCTACCGGCGCTTCATCGAGCGCCGGCTGCGCGAGGAGTTCGGCTTCGAGGGCACCCCGATCCACATCTCGGTGCGGGTGCGCGAGAAGCGCGGCGCGAAGAAGAAGTAACGGCGGTACGACGCGGAGGGCGGCCCCTGGTCATCCAGGGGCCGCCCTCCGCGTCCGGACCCGTCAGGTGCCCCGGCGCGGCCCCGGCGGCAGGGCGGCCGTGGCCGGCACGTACTGCATCCCGGAGTCCTCCTGCTGCCGTCCGAGCGTGCCGACCCGCTGCCACTGCGACTGCTGCCGGGCGCTGTAGGCCCCCGCGCTGTAGGCGCTGTACGAGCTGCTGAACGACCCCGGCCGGTGGCCGCCGTAGGTGCCCGTACCGTCCGGGAGGTCCCCGAAGGCGCTGAACCTCAGCTCCTCCTCGCCGCTGCGGTCACCCGGGAGCGTGCGGAAGGTCTTGACCCACTCCGCGTAGAGCGTGTCGTAGATCGGCGTGGCCGACGGCCCGCCGGACGGCTCGTGCGCCGCCCGGGCGGACGGCACGGACGAGAAGGACCGGCGGCGAGGAGTGTCGTATGCGTGCACGTATGTCCAAACGACCGGAACCTCAAAGGGATGCGGTTGCCGCGGCTCCCTGAGGGGCGCGGGGAGCCGCGCGAGAAACCACCACCGGCCCGCAGCCGCCGGACCGCACGCGGCCCCCGTCCGGTGGGCGGCTCTCAGGTCCCCGCGAGCGGCAGCGCCGCGGCGACCAGCTTGCCGCCCGCCGCGGCCTTGTCCAACGCGTCCCGCAGCAGGTCCTCCCGGGGCTGACGCCCGATCGACCCCACCGGCGCGGCGAACATCAGCACCTGCTGGTGCTTGTTCGCGGCGGCCCGCCAGCTGTCCGTCACCTGGAGCGGCTGGTGCGCCTGCCACCAGGCCACCGGCTGCCCCCCGTTCGTCGAGGGCTGGAGCACCGCGTGCAGCTGGCCCATGGCCAGCAGGACGGACCAGCCGTGCAGCACCGGCGGGACGGACGCCAGCTCGGTCAGCGGCATGAAGCCCTGCTCGATCAGCAGCGGAAGGAAGTCGTCGCCGGCGCCGGTGGTTCCCGGGCGGACGATCGGCGAGGTCGGTTCCACGACGAGCGCGGGATGCAACTCGCCGTCGAGCAGGACGAGTCCGCTGGTCACGCCGAGCACCGCCTGCTCGGGCACAGCCTTCTGGGGTTCGCCGCCGGCCATGCCGCCGCCGGTGGCGCCGATGGACCGGACCGCGCCCTGCAACTGCTCCTCCGTCACCTGGACGACCTGCGAGGGCAGACAGCTGGCGTGGGCGAAGGCGAGGACGGCGGTCTCGTCGCCGACGAACAGAACGGTGCTGGTGCGCTCCTGCTCGGAGTCGCCCGGGGTGCGGCAGGACGTGCAGTCGTAACTGCCCGGGGCGTTCTCTCCGGCGAGCAGCCGGTCGGCTTCTTCGTCGCCGATCTCGGCGCGTACGGCGTCGCTGACGTCGAGCATGCGCGGCACGGGTGGCTCCCTCGGGATGCGGTGCTGGGGTCGGCCGGGTGGCTCCCGGCCGATGAGCCCCGGGGTTCCGGGCTCATGAAGAAGACAACGGACGTCCTGTGGTGGGAGTCACGCCCCGAGGCCGACCGGTTCGCACCTTCCGCCGCACAGGGTCACGCTGGGTGCGGAGCGGGACACGCACCGTCAACTGAGCGCGCACTCAAGGAACTTGAACGGGTGAGGTGGGTCACAGGTTTAGCCGGGCACCGGTCAATAAATCACGAAATCGGCGCATGTAGTGGGTGGCCGAAAATCGCCGATACCCGCGGTAACGGGCAACTGGCCTGGAGAGACGGCCAGTTGGTTGATTCGGGCCGCTCGTCCTCCCTACATTCCTCCGCCGTGTGCAACGAGCACCGCTCGGGTACGTCCGCCGGCCGGCACAGGCAGAGCTGCATCGCCGACACCGGTCACGGCGGACGGGGCGGGCGCGAGGAACCGCGGGCCTTCGCGGTGAGACGCGCCCCGCCTTGGGGGAGCCCGGGTTCGTGGAGAGGGAACTACATGTCCGAGTGTGCCGATACCACCCGCAACACCGCCCGTCCCGACAGCGGCCGTCCCGACGGAGCCCGCAGGGGCCGTACGGCCGCCGCGCTCGCCGGAGCCGCCCTGCTGGCCCCGCTGGGACTGCTGGCCGCGACCGGCGACGCCGCCGCGGCGGACAACGGAGTGTGGGACCGCATCGCCCAGTGCGAGAGCGGCGGCAACTGGCACATCAACACCGGCAACGGCTACTACGGCGGACTCCAGTTCTCCGCCTCGACCTGGCGCGCGTACGGCGGCACCGCCTACGCCCCGACGGCCGACCAGGCCTCCAGGAGCGCGCAGATCGCCGTCGCCACCAAGGTCCAGCGCGCCCAGGGCTGGGGCGCCTGGCCGGTCTGCTCGGCCCGGGCCGGGGCCTCCGGCGCCGCGCCGGCCGCCGCCCAGCCCGGTTCCTCCGGTACGGCGGCCTCGGGCGGCGGCGCGACGACGAGGTCCGCCCCGGCGAAGTCCGCCCCCGCGAAGTCCGCCCCGGCGAAGGCGCCGGAACGCCCGGCGGCCGGCCCCGGCCGGAGTGCCTCCCGCGGTGACTACACCGTCCGCGAGGGCGACACCCTGAGCACCATCGCCGCCCGGCACGGGACCAGCTGGCAGCGGATCTACGCCGCCAACAAGGCCGTCATCGGCGACGACCCCGATCTGATCGTGCCCGGCCAGCGCCTCGCGCTCTGAGCCCCGGACACGACCTGGCGACAGCCGCCGCCCCGCTGGGGGCGGCGGCTGTCGCCGTCTGTCCCGGCGGACCGGCCTTCCGGGTGGTTGTGTGCTGAATCCGTGAAATTCCTATGTGGCGTCAGCTGCCGCGGCGGTCCGGCGGATTGCGCGGGGAATCGCGTCCCGGACCCGGACCGATGGCCGCCGCGGTGCATTCCGCGACGGAATTCGAAGCCGCCCCGCGGCATGCGTGAATTCTGTTCGATTACCCCGGTAAGCGGTACGGAAACCCCCGTACGTGTGACGGAGTTCGAGCAAAACGCGGGTCCGCAAGCTGTGACAGAAGTGTGACCGGGGACGGATGCTTCTCTTACCCGGCCGTGCCCGACTAGCGTGGCCGCATGGCACCGATTCCCACTCCGCCAGCGGAGCCCCAGGACAGTCCGGACGGCTACGTCGGCCTCGACGCCGACAGCGCCGAGCGGCTCGCGCGGCAGCGCGGCTGGTCGACGGTACGGTCGCTGCCGCCGGGCGCGATCATCACCATGGAGTACCGGGTCGGACGGCTGAACTTCGAGGTGCGGGACGGCCGGGTGGCCCGCGCCTGGAAGGGCTGACCGCCCCGCGGCCCGGACGCGGATACGACGAAGGCCCCGCTCCTGTTCCGGGAGCGGGGCCTTCGCCCGGCGCGGGGGTGGTGGTGCGTACCGGACCCCGCCGCCTTTCCCGCCGTCAGCCGCCGGTCAGGGGGCGGGCCGGCTGGGACGTGCCGCGCGGCAGCCGGTCGGTGTGCGGGAGCCGGTCGGCGTGCGGCGGGCGGCGGCTGCCCGCCGGGGTGACCGGGGTGCGCTCCGAACGGGCCGTGTGCGGTCCGGGGGCCAGATGCGCCAGGCCCCGGGAGGCCCGGGTCGGGGAGACCGGCTCGCGGGCCGGCGCCGGCGGCTCGGGCTCGGCCGCCGCGCCGCGCGCCGTGAGCACCACCGGCGTGACCGGGACGGCCGGCTCGGGCGCGGTCCGGCCGCGGCGCGCGCGCCAGCGGTCGCGCAGCTCGAAGAGCCACAGCTCCGCCTTGGCGATCAGCGGCTCGAACCAGGGGAGGGCGAGCAGGATCAGCAGGCCCGCGGCCCAGCCCAGCAGCACGTCGCTCAGCCAGTGCGTACCGAGGTAGACGGTGGTGAGGCCGACGCCGAGCGAGGTGACCGCGGAGAGGGCCGACAGCCAGCGGCGCGCTCTCGGAGTGGAGGCCAGGTACGCCAGGATGCCCCAGGTCACCACCGCGTTGGCGGTGTGGCCGCTGGGAAATATATCGCCGCCCAGGCCCATCTCGTTGGAGCCGATGACGGTCGCGTAGTGCGGACCGAGCCGCCCCATGCCGATCTTCGCCGCGCCGACCGTGACGTTCAGCAGCAGCAGCGAGGTGGCCAGGGTCAGCAGCGGACGGACGGTGTGCTGCCGCCAGGAGCGCCAGCCGAGCCAGGCCGCGACCATCACGGCGGTGGGGCCGCGCTGGCCCAGCACCACGTAGTAGTCGAGGAAGGCGTGGATCTCGGGCCACTGCTGGTACGGCCGGAAGAACATGACCTGCCAGTCCAGCCGGACCAGCCAGGAGGTGGTCACCACGGCCCACACGATCGCGAGGTAGAAAGCCAGGGTCGCGGAGAACAGAACGACCCGGTGCCGGCTCATCCTCGGCACATCGATGTGGGCCGGTCGTTCCGGCTCCCGGTCCAGTCTGGCGAACACCCGGTCCAGACGCCGGGTGAGGTTTCGTTCGGTACGCACCCAATCGACGTTACAGCGAGTGAGCGGTGTTCCCGGTCGAAACAGGGGCTTTGTGATGACGATGTGATGTGGGAAACCTCTCAAGGGCGCCCCTAATTCCCGGGATTCCGCAATCGGATGCAACCGATCGGGCCAATTCCTTTGATCATGCCGGGTGTTGTTTATATGGCGCTTATGAATGTGTTAACCCGGTCCTGGTGCGGAATTCTCCGGGGCGTCATCGGACGGCCGAGTCGATCATGGGGGGCCGGAGCCGTTCAGCCAGAACGCCCCGTAGACCGCCGCCGCGACCGCCAACCCGGCGACGACCAGGGCCGATCGGGTGGTACGCGCCCGGGCCAGGGCGCCGGCGAGCGGCAGCAGCACCGGGAAGGCGGGCATCAGCAGCCGCGGCTTGGAGCCGAAGTAGCTCGACGCGCACAGGGCGAGGGCGAGCACCACGCCCGTGTACACCAGGAGGGCGACCGGCTGGCGCCCGCGGACGCCGGTGACGTACAGCCAGATCAGCAGGGCCACGCCGAGGATCAGACCCAGGCCGGCGAGAGCGGACGGAAATGACGTGAACTTGTCGGCCACGAAGCGGGCGAAGGCGTAACCGCCGTCGAATCCGTTGCGCCATCCGGCCTGGACGTCCAGATAGCCGAGCGGGCCCCCGCCGGTGCGGTGGCCGACCCAGAGGACGTACCCGGCGGTGCCGAGCGGGGCGAGCAGCATGCCGAGCGCGCGGCGCCAGGCGGGGGCGTAGGGAGCGGCGGGCGCGCCGAGGGCAGGCGCGGGGGCGTCTTCGTCGGGGTGCGCGCCCGGCGCGCGCTGCGTGCCGCGCTCTCGCCCGAACGAGATCACGCCCGCGGTCCACACCGCCGCGACCACCGCCATCCCCACCGGCCGGGTCAGCCCCGCCAGCGCCGCCAGCGCGCCCGCGCTCACCCACCGCCCGGTCAGCACCGCGTACAGCGACCAGGCCGCCAGTGCCGTGAACAGCGACTCGCTGTACGCCATCGACTGCACGATCCCGACCGGCAGCACCGCCCACAGCAGCACGGCGCAGACCCCGGCCCGGGGGCCGTACACCCGGTCCGCGACCGCGAAGATCCCGGCCGCGGCGGCGAGCGAGGCCAGCAGGCTCACCAGGAACCCGGCGTCCGCGTACGACAGCGGGGTGACCGCGTGCAGCAGCCGCTCCAGCCACGGCAGCAGCGGGAAGAACGCGAGGTTGGAATGGACGTCCCCGTTCGGCAGCCGCACCTCGTAGCCGTAGCCCAGCTCGGCGACCCGCGTGTACCAGAGCGAGTCCCAGCGCGCGGTCAGCAACGTGTACGCGCTCTTGTCGCGCGCGGCGCTCCACACCGCCAGCACGACCAGCCCCAGGGCGCGGACCGCCGCGTAGCCCAGGAGGGCCGGGGCCGCCCGGCGCAGCAGAGGGGCGTGGGGCGGGGCCACGCGCGTTTCAAGATCGGTCACAGGCTCGATTATCGACCGCGCCCACCACCGGGCCGGTCGCCGGGTCGGGGTCAAGAGGAGAGGACGTGGCGTACGCCACACGCGTTCCCTCGCACGGGTGAGAGGTCCGCCACGTGCCCCCGCGGGGAACTCGCGTACGCTGACGAGTCACCCGCGTGGGTTCGCGCGGGCCGGAGACACCGCTCCTCTCCGGCCGTACGACAGGGAGTCCCCACCCCGTCGGTCCGCCCCACGCGAGGGATCATCTGGGAGGTACGTACATGTCCGGGACGACCACGGCTGCCGTACGGCCGCGCCGTCGGACGCCCGGGGCCGGTGCCAACCGCTGGGTCGTCCTCGTCGTGCTCTGCGTCAGTCTGCTGCTCGTCGCCGTCGACGCGACCGTGCTGCACGTGGCGGTCCCCGCCGTCACCGAGGACCTCAAGCCCGGCGCCGTGCAGCTGCTCTGGATCGTCGACGTCTATCCGCTGGTCTGCGCCTCGCTGCTGATCCTCTTCGGCACCCTCGGCGACCGGGTCGGCCGCAGACGCGTCCTGCTGCTCGGCTACGGCCTCTTCGGCGTCGCCTCCGCGGTGGCCGCGTTCGCCCAGAGCGCCGAGACGCTCATCCTGGCCCGCGCGCTGCTCGGCGTCGGCGGCGCGATGATCATGCCCGCGACCCTGTCGATCCTCCGCCAGGTCTTCCCCGACCGGCGCGAGCGCGCTCCAGACGCCGATCGCGAGGGCGCGCTCGCGCCGGTCGGGGAAGAC
>NZ_MUMF01000197.1 GCF_002155905.1 Streptomyces tricolor
CGCCCGCGGTGAAGGCGGCCAGCACCCCGCACGCCTGCCACACCGGGCCGAGCCCGCCGCCCGTGATCAGCCGGCGCAGCGCCTCCACGATGTGGCTCATCGGCAGGTACGGGTGGATCGCGTTGAAGAAGCCGGGGCTGGTCTGCACGGGGTAGGTGCCGCCGGCCGAGGTCAGCTGGAGCATCAGCAGCGCGAGCACCAGGATCCGGCCGGCCGCCCCGAAGCGGGCGTTCAGCCACTGCACGATCGCCGCGAAACAGGCCGTGACCAGGCACAGGAAGCCGATCGTGCCGGCCGCGCGCAGCATCTGCAGACCGACCGCCCAGTGCAGTACGGCCATCAGCGCGCCCACCTGGAGCACGCCCACGGCGACCACCGGCAGCCAGCCGGCGAGCGCGATCCGCCAGGCGGAGGCGCCGGCCGCGAGGGCCCGCCGGTTCAGCGGCGGTATCAGCATGTAGGCCACCATCGCGCCGACCCACAGGGACAGCGGGATGAAGTAGGGGGCGAACCCGGTGCCGTAGTTCGGCGCCTTGTGCAGGTCGTGGGAGGCCAGCTGGACCGGGTCGGCCATCACGCCGGTGCGCCGGTCGCGGTCCTGCTTGTCGTAGTCCGGAATCTTCTTCGCGCCGGAGTGCAGCCCGCCGGCCAGCTTCCCCGAGCCGTCCGAGAGCTTGTACAGGCCGCCGTTCAGGGTCTCGGCGCCCGACTTGGCGGTGCCGATCCCCTTGTCCAGCCTGGCCGCGCCGGTGCGGGCGGTACCGAGTCCGGTGTGCAGCTTCTCGGCACCGGCGGCGACCTGGTGCGCCCCGGTGTTCAGCTTGTTGATCTTCTTGACGGCGTCCTCGACGTCCTCGGAGAGGTGCGGGGCGCGCTCGGCGAGGGCGTCGGCCTGCTTCTGGAGCGTGCCGAGGTTCGCCCGCATCGTCTTCAGGTCGCCGTTCTGGTCGGCGATGAGCGTGTTGAGGTCGTCGGCGATGGTGGCGACCGAGGCGGCGGCCTTCTTGGCCCGCTTCAGGTCCGGGCAGGCCGGGTCGGGGAGGGCCGGGGTCTCGCAGCGCGCCCTGTAGACCTCGTCCAGGACGGCGGAGGAGGCGTGGGCGGTCTTGGCGGCGCCCGGCGCGAGCTTCACCAGTACCTCGAGGTTGTCCTTGACCGCCTTGGCCGAGTGGGAGACCAGCCGGGCCGTGTCCCCGATGGTCTTCTCGTTGGTCCTCAGGAACGGGCCGGCCTTGGCGTGGACGTCGTTGACCTTGTCGGCGAGCGCCTGGGTGCCGTCGGCGACTTGCCGCGAGCCCTTCTTCAGGTCGGCGGAGCCGGTGTCGAGCTTCTTCAGGCCCTTGGCCAGCTTGCCGCTGCCGCCCTTGGCGTCCTTCAGCCCGTCCGCGAGGTCCTTGGAGCCCTTCTCCGCCTTCCCGAGGCCGCTGTTCAGCTTGTCGGCACCCCGGGCCGCCGTGACGGTCTTGTCGTGGATGTCCGAGAAGGACACGAAGATCTTGTCCAGGAAGGTCCGGGAGGCCTTCGTGGACGCGGCCGAGCGCACCTCGTTGAAGACGGTGCGGGAGATCTGGCCGACGATGTAGTTGTTCGCGTCGTTGGTGCGCACCCGCAGGGCGCCGGTCTCGGGCGAGTCGCCCGAGCTGGACGCGATACGGCTGCTGAAGTCGGCCGGCATGGTCAGCGACAGGTAGTAGGTGCCGTCCTCGACGCCCGCGCGGGCCTCCTCGTCGCTCACCTCGTGCCACTCGAAGGTCCGGCTGTCGCGCAGTCCGTCGACGATGTCGTCCCCGGCGGTGATCCTCTTCCCGCCCGCCGTGGCGCCCTTGTCGTCGTTCACGAGCGCCACCGGGATGCGGTCCAGACGGCCGTACGGGTCCCAGAAGGACCACAGGTACAGGGCGCCGTACAGCAGGGGCAGCACGAGCAGCGCGACCAGGGCGGCGCGCGGCAGCCTGCCGCGCCCGAAGCGCCTCAGCTCAAGCGCGGCCAGCCTCGGTGAGCGCATCGCCGGCTTCCTCCTTCTTCGGCTCGGGCTTTCCGGGTGCGGGCTTCCCGGGCTCGGGCTCGGGATTCTCCGGCTCGGTCGGCACGGTGACGCAGTCCTCGGGAGCGGTGCGGCACACGGCCACGACCGTGGTCCCCGCGCGCGTGAGGGACCGCAGCAGGTCCCACGCCTCGGCGCGTTCGGCGTCCGAGAGCTTCATGTCGATGTCGTCCACCCCGAGCAGCCGGGGCCGGCCGAGCAGGGCCAGCGCGAGGGACAGCCGCAGTTCCTGCGGCCGTTCCAGGTCGCGCACGGCCGTCCGGGAGCCCTTCGGGAGCGTCTCCAGGTCGAGTCCGGCGGCGGACAGGGCCGCGTCGACCCGCAGCCGCGCCTCGTGCACGCGCTGCGCGCGGGGCCGCAGCAGCTCGCGCAGGGAGTCGCCGAACCGGCGCTGCAACAGGGCCCGTTCACGCAGGTGCTCGCCGACGGTGAGGGCCGGCTCCAGGTCGGTCACGCCGGTCACGTTGGCCACCGCGCTGACCCGGCGCAGGGCCGCCATCTGCCGGGGGAGTTTGAACCCGCCGACGGTGGCCACTCCTTCGGTGGGCTTCATCCGTCCCGTGAGCGCGAGCAGCAGACACGTGCGGCCGGAGCCGGACGGTCCCTCGATCGCGATCAGCGAGCCGGGCTCCGCGTCCACGGTGACACCGCGGAAGGCCCACCCCCGGGGCCCCTTGAGCCCCAGGCCCTCGGTCCTGACGTCCGCACCGACCGTGGCGCCCGCTCCGCCCGTGCCGTCCACCGGCCCCCCTGCTCGACATATTTGAACTGACTGGTCAGTGCAAAAATACGCCCGAACCCACGAGCGAGGCAAAGGCCCAGGTCAGAACGGATTGTCAGTGGCATACCTCACGATGGGCACATACGGCATTCATGCCGTCACCAGACGACAGGAGGTTCGTCATGGCCCACTCGTCCGCAGCCGCCGCCCGCCGGCGCCGCGCCACCGGCCCTGCCCCCTCACTGACCGGCCCGGCGAGCGACGTGCACCCCGTGCTCCGCCGGGCCACGGCCCCGCCCGCCGCCCTCGACCTGCTCGCCCAGGCCCGGGCCGGACTGGAGGAGGCCACTGTCCTGGACACACCGAACGAGCGCTACGCGACGGCCCACCTGGCCGCCCTGCGCACCGCCGCCGCCGTCCTCGCCGCCCGGGGCCGGCCCGAGACCAACCCGCGCCGCCGGGCCCGGATCCGCAGCGCCTGGGAGGTGCTGCCCGAGATCGCCCCTGAACTGACCGAGTGGAGCGCGCTGTTCGCCTCCGGCGCCGCCCGCCGCGCCCGTGCCGAGGCCGGCATCCAGGGCGCGGCCGGGCAGCGGGACGCCGACGACCTGATACGCGACGTGGCGATGTTCCTGCGCATCGTGGAGCGGATGCTCGTCCTCCAGCCGGTCCTGCCCCAGCCCCGCCAGGACACGGCCGACGGGGCCGGCGGCCCGGGGACAGGAGGTGGCCTCCCGGGCGCGGGCTGACCGCGGACCGTCCGCCGGGCGAGACGCCCGAGGCCGCGCACCGCCGCGGTGACCAGGCACGGCGCGGAGGCAATAGGGTGGAGTACGCCTGAAGACCGCCTGCCGAGGAGTCATCTACCGTGTCGGACCCGACGCGCCCCCGCGCCTCACTCCGTACCGCCGTGGTCTGGGAAGTCCTGCAGGACGCCCTCGACCGCCGGGTCAAGGCCACGGGCCGGGACTCGCTGGACGTTCTCGACACCGGCGGCGGCAGCGGCAACTTCGCCGTGCCCGTCGCCCGCCTCGGCCACCGGGTCACCGTGGTCGACCCCAGCCCCAACGCGCTGTTCGCGCTGGAGCGCCGCGCCGCCGAGGCCGGCGTCGCCGACCGGGTCAGGGGCGTCCAGGGCGACGCGCACGGCCTGTTCGACGTGGTCGAGCGGGGCAGCTACGACGCCGTGCTGTGCCACGGCGTGCTGGAGTACGTGGACGACCCGGCCGAGGGCATCCGCAACGCGGTCGCCGCGCTGCGTGCCGAAGGCGTCCTCAGCCTGCTCGCCGCCGGCCTCGGCGGAGCCGTGCTCGCCCGCGCCCTCGCCGGCCACTTCACCGAGGCCCGGCAGGCGCTCCAGGACCCCGACGGCCGCTGGGGCCCCGGCGACCCGATGCCCCGCCGCTTCACCGCCGAGCAGCTCACCGCGCTCGTCGAGGGCGCCGGCCTGCGGGTCGGCGCGGTGCACGGCGTGCGGGTCTTCGCCGACCTCGTGCCCGGCGTCCTGGTGGACACCGAGCCCGGTGCGTCCGAGGCCCTGCTGAAGCTGGAGGCCGCGGCGGCCGAACTGCCCGCTTTCCACTCCGTCGCCACCCAGCTGCACGTGCTCGGTGAGACAGCTGGTGCCGCCGGGGCCTGAGCGCGCACCGGGGCCCGGGCGTACCACCGGGACGAGCCGCTGATCAGCGCCTCGGCCGCAGATGGAGTACGCCACAAGACCCCCGATCGAGGGGTTTGCGCCGTATGATCGAGGTACACCGCTCGGCATGACGGGTCGGCCGCCGGGGAATGGAAGCCTCAGCGAGCCGGGACGGCCATGACGGATTCCGGTTGGCCAATTGGCGTAGAGGGGCGGGTTTCACGGGGGCGATTCCCTGCCTATCCTGAAGGGACCCCCCGGGTCGCCCCCGGCGACTGCACGATGAGGAGGACTCCGTGCCGCTCTCTGAGCACGAGCAGCGAATGCTTGAGCAGATGGAGCGAGCGCTGTACGCCGAAGACCCGAAGTTCGCGTCGGCGCTTGAGGGAAACGGGCTGCGGACGTACACCCGGCGGCGGGTCTACCAGGCGGTCGCGGGCTTCCTCGCGGGTATCGCGCTCCTCATGGCCGGAATGGTCGCGCAGCTGATCTGGGTCAGCGTGGTGGGTTTCCTCGTCATGCTGGGCTGTGCGGTGCTCGCCGTGACCGGCTGGCGCAAGGCCCCGAAACCGGGCGAGCAGCCACCGGCCGGAGCGCGCCGTCAGGCGCGTCCGAAGCGCTCCGTGATGGACCGGATCGAGCAGCGCTGGCAGCGCCGCCGGGACGAACAGGGCCACTGACCGCACCGCGCCTCCCGCGCGGCCCGGCGGACCAGGCCCACGGCAGACATACGTGAGGGGCGGCCACCATCCGGTGGCCGCCCCTCACGCGTGCGCTCAGCCCCGCTGCCCGGACGGCCGGCGCAGCGCCGGCCGGGCCGCCGCGGCCCGGGTCCGCAGCGCCGACCAGCGGGCCGACACCGCCCACAGCACCCGGACCGACGAGCGGGGCAGGAACAGCGCCCGCAGCCGTGTCCCGGCGCCCACCCGGGCCCGCAGCCCCTCGACCGCCCGGCGCACGTCCTGCGCCGCTCCCGCCGCCGGACGCGGCCGGGGCGCGTACAGCACCTGCTCCACCGCGTCCGCCAGCCGGTGCACGGCGCCGCCGGCGGCCGGATCGAGCTGCCCCAGCCGCACGATCCGGTCGGCGGCCCGCCGCGGGGTCAGCGACTCGTCCGGCGCGATCCCGTGGTCCCAGGCGCTGTCCGTCAGCTCCTCCCAGGCCGCCAGGGTGTGCGCCGCCGCGCCCTGCGGGGTCCGGGCGTGCCCGCCCAGCCGCCGCGCGCGCACCCGCCGCCGCCACAGCAGCGGCGACAGCGGAACCGCCAGGACCACCAGCGCGCCCAGCCCGATCAGCAGCCAGCCCCACCAGTCCGTGCCCCCGCCGTCGCGGTGCGGGACCGCCGCCGCGGACGGGCTGCCGCAGCCCTGCAGCCGGCGCAGCTCACCGGCGCAGCTCTCGCTCGGCGAGGCCGACGCCGAGGGCGCCGAGGACGCGCCCCTGGACGGCAGCGCCTCCTCCGGCAGCGAGCTGCCGGGCGTGTCCGACTGGGTGTACGGCGGCGTGGTGCCGCGGGTCGGGGTCGGCTCGAAGCGGGTCCAGCCCACGCCCTCGAAGTACAGCTCGGGCCAGGCGTGCGCGTCCTTCTGGTTCACCGCGATCGTGCCGTCGGCCTGCGGGGTGCCGGGCGCGAAGCCCACCGCGACCCGGGCCGGGATGCCGAGGGTGCGGGCCATCGCGGCCATCGCGAAGGAGAAGTGGACGCAGAAGCCCTCCTTCTTCTCCAGGAAGTTCGCTATGGCGCCGGCGCCGCGGCCCACCTTCACCGAGGTGTCGTACTGGAAGCCCCCGGTGACGGCGAACCAGTCCTGGAGCTTGACCGCTTCCTCGTAGTGGTTGCGCGCGCCCGCGGTGATCTCCTCGGCGGTGCGGGCCACCACCTTCGGCAGCGAGGACGGCACCTTGGTGTACTCGCTCTGCAACGCGGCCGGCGGCTGCGGCGCGGCGGCCAGCTGCCGTGCGGTCGGCGCCACGTCCAGGCTGGTCACCTGGTAGGTCTGGCCGCGGGTGGTCTGGCCGCGGTCGCCGACGACGGTCATCCCGACGGGCTCGTACCGCCACCGGCCGTCGACCTGCACCCGGCTCGGCGGGTAGGGCATCGGCAGCCAGTTCTGCGCGTACCAGTCCGCCGCCCGGACGGTCGTGCGCACCTCGCCGCGCTTGATGTCCTGGCCCAGGCCGGCGGGCGCGGGCAGCTTGCCCGGCACGGGGACGATGTGCCGCTGCGCCGGCGTCCAGGTGGTGCCGTCGAACTCGTCCAGGGAGACGATCCGCAGGTACAGGCCGGAGATGTCGTTCGTGTCGGTCCGCAGGGTCAGCACCTGGCGGTCGTCGTTCGTGTTCAGGTTGTCGCGCAGCGACACCAGCGGGTTGACCGCCGAGATCGTGCCTCCGCCGCCGCTTCCCGACCCCACGCCGGTGCCGGCGGGGTCCAGCAGGCCGCCGTGCATCGCGGGCAGCGCGAGCGGCACCATCAGGGCCACGCCGAGCGCGACCGCGCCGATCCGCCGGCCGGTGCGCACCGGCGCCACCGCGCCCGTCTCCGGGGCGCCCGGCGCGCGGGGCGCCCCGCCGAAGACCCGCCCCCACTGGGCGAGCCGGTCCCGGCCCTCCGCGAGCAGCAGCATCAGATAGCCGGCCGCCGCCAGCAGGAACCACAGCCAGTCGGCGCCGCCGTCGGACAGCCCCGCGGCCACCGAGTACAGCGCGAGCAGCGGCAGCCCGGCCGGGGCCGCGCTGCGGAAGGTCACCGCCAGCGTGTCCACCAGCAGCCCGATGACCAGCACGCCGCCGATCAGCATCAGCTTGATGCCGTCGGTGACCGGCGCCGGTATCGCGTACCGGCTGACGTCGTCCGCGCCCTGCTGGAGCAGCTCGGCCAGGTACCGGAAGGTGTCCGGACCGGGGACCAGCCCGACGACCGCGTGCTGCCGGGCGAAGACCAGGGTCAGCAGCAGCACGGTGACCAGGGCCTGCGCCGCCACGGTCAGCGTCCGGCCCAGCGGCACCCGCCGGGCCGCCGCGCCCACCCCGGTCTGCACGGCCACCAGCGGCACCAGCTGCAGCAGCCAGGTCGGCTCGGCGACCAAGGGCAGCAGCGCGCAGGAGGCCATCAGCGTGGCCGCCGCCGCGCACAGCGCCAGTCGTGCCCGTCCGCTCATCCCCGTGCCTCCCCGGTCACGGCGGCCAGGCCGGAGCGCTCCCGGTCCGCCTGCCGCCACAGTTCGTCCAGCGAGGCGCCGCGCGGCACGCTCAGTGCCGTCCAGCCCGCCTCGCGCAGCATCCGCAGCCGCTCCGCGTGCCGGTCGCCCGGGCGGGGCACGTCGGTCGCCTCCCGCGTCCAGGTGTCCGGGTCCAGCACGAAGGCGACGGCGCCGCCGCTGCGCCGGCTCATCTTGGCGACCGTCGTCGCCTGCTCCTCGTCCAGGTCGCCGAGGAAGGCGATCAGCAGCCCCTCGTTGCCGCCGCGCAGCACGTCGTACGCCCGGGACAGCCCGGTGCCGTCGGAGTGGTCGATCACCGCGAGGGTGTCCATCATCAGCCCGGCCGCGTCCGCCGTCTCCTGGCCGGCGCCCGCGAACCCGTCGCCGCCCTCGCCGGGCACCGCGCTGCCGGTGTCGGCCAGCAGCCGGACCGAGAAGCCGCGCTCCAGCATGTGCACCAGCACCGAGGCGGCGCCGGAGACGGCCCACTCGAAGGCCGCGTCCGGGCCCGCGCCCTCGTAGGCGCCGCCGCGGGTGTCCAGGAGCACCGTGCAGCGGGAGCGCCGGGGCTGCTCCTCGCGGCGCACCATCAGCTCGCCGTAGCGGGCGGTGGACCGCCAGTGCACCCGGCGCAGGTCGTCGCCGTAGCGGTACCCGCGCGGGATCACGTCGTCCTCGCCCGCGAGGGCCAGCGAGCGCTGCCGCCCGTCGCCGTACCCCTGCGCCTCGCCGCCGAAGCGGACCGGGGCCAGCGGCTCGACGCGCGGTATCACCGTCAGGGTGTCGTACGTCGCGAAGGAGCGGGTCAGCTCGCACATGCCGAAGGGGTCCGTCAGCCGCAGTTGCAGCGGGCCCAGCGGATAGCGGCCCCGCAGGTCCGAGCGGACCCGGTAGGACACCTCGCGGCGGCCCCCCGGCTCCACCCGGTCCAGCACGAACCGGGGCCGCGGCCCGAGGACGTAGGGCACCCGGTCCTGGAGCATCAGCAGACCGGTGGGCAGCCGGGAGACGTTGTCCATGCGCAGGTGCACCCGGGCCTCGCCGCCCGCCGGTACGCGCGCGGGCGCGAGACGGCGGCTCGCGGCCACCCGGTAGCGGGTGCGGTACAGCACGGTCGCGCAGATCAGGGGCAGCACGGCGAGCAGCAGCCCGACCCGCAGCAGCTCGTTCAGACCCAGCACGAACGAGCAGACCGCGGCGGCGATCCCGGCCGCGAGGAAGGAGCGGCCCCGGGTGGTGAGACCCGCCAGGGCCGTACGGACCCCGCTGGTCTCGCCGCGGTCCTCCTCGGCCGGCGCGGTCCCCCCGGAACTCATCACAGACTCCGCGGCGGCTGCTGGGGGTAGGCCGGGACGTTCCGGCCCAGGCCGCCGAAGCCGTTCGGCCGGCCCGGGGTCGCGGGCACCGGTGTGTGCTGAAGGATCTCCAGCACCACCTGCTCGGCGGTGCGGCGGTTGAGCTGGGCCTGGGCGGTGGGCAGCAGGCGGTGGGCGAGGACGGCGACGGCGAGGGCCTGGACGTCGTCCGGCAGCGCGTACTCCCGGCCGGCCAGGGCCGCGGACGCCTTGGCCGCGCGCAGCAGGTGCAGCGTCGCGCGCGGGGAGGCGCCGAGCCGGAGGTCGGGGTGGGTGCGGGTGGCGGCGACCAGCTCCACCGCGTACCGCCGGACCGGCTCGGAGACGTGCACCCCGCGGACCGCCTCGACCAGCTTCACGATCTCGTGCGCGTGCGCCACCGGCTGGAGGTCCTCCAGCGGGCTGACGCCGCCGTGGATGTCGAGCATCTGCAGCTCGGCCTCCACGCTCGGGTAGCCGACGGAGACCCGGGCCATGAAGCGGTCGCGCTGGGCCTCGGGCAGCGGGTAGGTGCCCTCCATCTCGACCGGGTTCTGAGTGGCCACGACCATGAAGGGGCTGGGCAGTTCGTACGTCTGCCCGTCGATGGTGACCTGCCGCTCCTCCATGGACTCCAGCAGCGCGGACTGGGTCTTGGGCGAGGCGCGGTTGATCTCGTCGCCGATCACGATCTGCGCGAAGATGGCGCCCGGCTTGAACTCGAAGTCCCGGCGCTGCTGGTCCCAGATGGACACGCCGGTGATGTCCGAGGGCAGCAGGTCCGGGGTGAACTGGATGCGCCGCACGGAGCAGTCGATGGACCGCGCGAGCGCCTTGGCGAGCATCGTCTTGCCCACTCCGGGGACGTCCTCGATCAGCAGGTGGCCCTCGGCGAGCAGCACGGTCAGCGCGAGCCGTACGACCTCGGGCTTGCCCTCGATCACGCCTTCCACCGAACCGCGTACCCGCTCCACCGTGGCGGTCAGATCAGTGAGGCTCGCTCGATCGTCATAGGTCGTCACCCGGCCCTCCTCGGCCCGTTCTTTCCGGGCCGACGCTCTCCGCGCGAAACCGGCCCACCCCGAAACACGGACACCACGCGGACATGGTTCCGCGTGACATCACACCCCGCATTCTTGCTGCCGTTACCGATTCGTGTCACTCGCCTGTGGACAACTGCCCGCGCGATGTCGGCCTTACGGCTTTTCGACCATGTTTTCGACACGGGACGGCGGGACGCGGGGCGGCCGGCCGGTACGTCCCGGGCGGGCCCGGTGCCTGCCCGGTCAGGCAGGGTCGACCTCGCGCAGCAGACCGGTGCGCACGTCGAACACGAAGCCCCGGACGTCGTCGGTGTGCAGCAGGAAGGGCGAGGTGCGCACCCGCTGCATGGACTGGCGCACGTCCTGGTCCACGTCCCGGAAGGACTCCACCGCCCAGGCGGGCCGCTGGCCGACCTCCATCTCCAGCTCGGTGCGGAAGTCCTCGGTGAGGGACTCCAGACCGCAGCCGGTGTGGTGGATCAGCACGATGCTGCGGGTGCCCAGCTTGCGCTGGCTGATGGTCAGGGACCGGATGACGTCGTCGGTGACCACGCCGCCCGCGTTGCGGATGGTGTGGCAGTCGCCGAGCTCCAGCCCGAGGGCCTGGTGCAGGTCGAGGCGTGCGTCCATGCAGGCGACGACCGCGACGCGGAGCACGGGACGGGCGTCCATGCCGGGGTCCGTGAAGGCCTCGGCGTACCGCCGGTTGGCGTCCACGAGGCGGTCGGTCACGGTGCCGCCGGCCCGTATGGCGCCCTCGGGACCCGCGGGCACTGCTGCGGAAGTCGTCATGCCGACGACGTTACTGGTCACCCTGCGTCCCGGCCTGTTGTGAGAGAGGGGTGAGAGGGGACAAAGAGCGTCATCGCGGCGTGTTGTGAGCTAACCCACAGGGGGGCAAAGCCGGGCCGAACGGGTGGATCGGCGCGAATCGCGGTTCCCCCTGTGTCGCGGCGCACGACGCGCAGGCCGGTTGATTGACCATGGGACAGCGTGGACTAAAGTGACGCGAAAGCGGGAGACGAGTCTCTTCCCGCTGACGAAACCCCCGGAGACCCCGGCGCGTGCCCGGACCCGTCTCCCCGCGCGCGCGGCGCGTACGTACGGCTCGGGGGACCGACGGTGCGTACGGCCCGCCGGAACTGAGAGGCCCCCTTGAGCCAGAGTCGACACGTCCCGGTGATGCTCCAGCGGTGCCTGGACCTGCTGGCGCCCGCCCTGGAGCGCCCCGGAGCGGTGGTCGTCGACTGCACCCTCGGCCTCGGCGGGCACAGCGAGGCTCTGCTCGGCCGGTTCCCCGACGCGCGGCTGATCGGCCTCGACCGGGACAAGGAGGCGCTGCGCCTGTCCGGCGAGCGGCTGGCCCCGTACGGGGACCGCGCCACCCTCGTGCACGCCGTGTACGACGAGCTGCCCGAGGTCCTGCACCGGCTCGGCATCGCGCGCGTGCAGGGCGTGCTGTTCGACCTCGGGGTCTCCTCCATGCAGCTGGACGAGGCCGACCGCGGCTTCGCCTACGCGCAGGACGCGCCGCTGGACATGCGCATGGACCAGACGACCGGCATCAGCGCCGCCGAGGTCCTCAACACCTACCCGGCCGGCGAACTGGTGCGCATCCTGCGCGCGTACGGCGAGGAGAAGCAGGCCAAGCGGATCGTCGCCGCGATCGTCCGGGAGCGGGAGAAGGAGCCGTTCAGCAACAGCGCGCGGCTCGTGGAACTCATCCGGGACGCGCTGCCGCAGGCCGCCAAGCGCACCGGCGGCAATCCGGCCAAGCGCACCTTCCAGGCGCTGCGCATCGAGGTCAACGGCGAACTGTCCGTCCTGGAGCGGGCGATCCCGGCCGCCGTGAAGGCGCTGGACGTCGGCGGGCGGATCGCCGTGCTGTCGTACCACTCGCTCGAGGACCGGCTCGTCAAGCAGGTGTTCGCGGCCGGGGCCGCCTCCACCGCGCCGCCCGGGCTGCCCGTCGTGCCCGAGCGCTACCAGCCGCGGCTCAAGCTGCTCACCCGTGGTGCCGAACTTCCCACCGAGGAAGAGATCGCGGAGAACCGCCGGGCCGCGCCGGCCAGGCTGCGGGGCGCGGAGCGCATCAGGGAGGACGTCGAGTGAGCGAGACGGGTCGGAGGGTTTCCCGCGCGCACCGCGGCAGCGGCTGCTCCCACGCACCGGGGGAGCAGTGAGCAGGAAACCCGAGCTGAAGGGGAGGGCCGCCCGGCTCGCCCGGCTCCTGCCGGCGGGCCGCGCCCAGGCGGCCCGTACCCCGTTCGTCCTGCTCGTCGTCGTGCTTCTCGGCGGCGGCCTCATCGGGCTGCTGGTGCTGAACTCCGCGCTCAGCGAAGGCTCGTTCAAACTCGCCGACCTGCAGAAGCAGACGAAGAACCTCACCGACCAGGAGCAGGCCCTCCAGCGGGACATCGACGCCTACTCGGCCCCCGACGCCCTCCAGCGCCGCGCCCGGGAACTCGGCATGGTCCCCGGCGGCGACCCGGCCTTCCTCGGTCCCGACGGCACCGTCAAGGGCGTCCCCGGCGCCGCCCCGTCGCCCGCGCCCGAGCCCGCGGCCCTCACCGCGCCGGCCGCCGCCGCACCGGAACCCGTCACCGCCCCGGCCGCGGTCCTCCCCTACCAGGACGCGTCCTTACCCGTGCCCGACCGCGTCACCGACCTGCTGTCGCGGATGACGCTGGACGACAAGCTCGGCCAGATGACGCAGATCGAGAAGGACGCCCTCGTCCCGCAGAGCGACCTCGCCGCCTACCGCATCGGATCCGTCCTGTCCGGCGGCGACTCGACCGTCAGCCCCAACAACGCCCAGACCTGGGCCGACACCTACGACTCCCTGCAACGCACCGCCCTGGCCACTCCGCTCGGCATCCCGGTGATCTACGGCATCGACGCGGTGCACGGCCACAACGCGGTGCGCGGGGCCACCCTCTTCCCGCACAACATCGGCCTCGGCGCCACCCGCGATCCCGCGCTCGTCCAGCGGATCGGGCGGGCGGTGGCCGAGGAGGTGTCGGGCACCGGCATCGACTGGGACTTCGCGCCGTGCCTGTGCGTGGCCCGCGACGACCGGTGGGGCCGCACCTACGAGTCGTACGGCGAGACGCCCGAACTGCCCTCCGCCCTCACGACGTTCGTCACGGGGCTGCAGGGCGACACCCTGGGCGCGGGTCCGGCGCCCGTGCTCGCCACCGCCAAGCACTACCTCGGCGACGGCGGCACCGCCGGCGGTGTCGACCAGGGCGACACCAGGCTGTCCGAGGCCGACCTGCGCGCCGTCCACCTGCCGCCGTTCAAGGAGGCGGTGCGCCGCGGCGTCGGCTCGGTGATGCTGTCGTACAGCAGCTGGAACGGCGTGCGGTCCCATGCCAACACGTACCTGGTGACCGACGTGCTGAAGGGCGAACTCGGCTTCACCGGGTTCGTGGTGTCCGACTGGGCCGCGGTCGACCAGCTCGACGGGCAGAGCGGCTTCACCGGCGCGGAGATCGCCACGGCGGTGAACGCGGGCGTCGACATGGTGATGGTCCCGCACGACTACAAGAAGTTCCTCACCCTGCTGCGCGGCGAGGTCACCGCGGGCCGGATCGCGCCGTCCCGGATCGACGACGCCAACCGGCGGATCCTCACCCAGAAGTTCCGGCTCGGCTTGTTCGAAAGGCCGTTGACCGACCGCTCGTACACCGCCACGGTCGGCTCGGCCGCGCACCGGGAGCTGGCCCGGCAGGCGGTGCGCGCCTCGCAGGTCCTGCTGAAGAACGACGGCGGCGTGCTGCCCCTGCCGAAGTCGGCCAGGCTGTTCGTCGCCGGCAAGTCCGCCGACGACATCGGCAACCAGAGCGGCGGCTGGACCGTCGGCTGGCAGGGCCGCAGCGGTCCCGTCACCGACGGCACGACCATCCTCCAGGGCATCCGGGCCGCCGTCACCGACCCGTCCCGGGTCACCTACGACCGGTACGGCAACGGGATCGGCTCCGGCTACCACGCCGCTGTCGCCGTGGTCGGCGAGACCCCGTACGCCGAGGGCCGGGGCGACCGGCCGGGCGGCCTCGGGTTGGACCAGGAGGACCTCCAGACGCTCGCCCGGCTGAAGGCGAGCGGGGTGCCGGTGGTCGTGGTCCTCGTCTCCGGCCGTCCCCTGGACGTCTCCGCGCAGCTGCCCGACTGGAAGGCGCTGCTGGCCGCCTGGCTGCCCGGCACGGAAGGGGCCGGGGTGGCCGACGTCCTGTTCGGGGACCACGCCCCCACCGGAAAGCTGCCGGTGAGCTGGCCGCGGACGTCCGCCCAGGAGCCCGTCAACGACGGTGACGGCAAGGACCCGCTCTTCCGGTACGGCTACGGGCTGACGTACTCCGGCGCCGACCCCACGCCCACGCCGACGCCGGCGGCGTGCACCGCGCGGCTGCGCACCGTGGCGTCCTGGCCGGGCGGTCACCAGGCGGAGGTCACCGTCGAGAACACCGGCTCCGCCGCGCTGACGGGCTGGTCGGTGACCTGGGACCTCGGCGGCACCCGCGTGACGAACCTGTGGAACGGGTCGCTGACCACGGCCGGCGGCCGGGCCACGGTCCGCAACACCGCCGCCAACGGCTTGCTGCCGCCCGGCGGGACCACGTCGTTCGGTTTCACCGCGGAGGGGAGCGCCGCGACTCCGGCCCCCGACTGCGCCGGCAGCTGAGCGCCCCCGGCAGCACCACCTCGTACCCACCCGCGCACACGAGGAGGACTCATGACACACGCCGCCCGCCGGGAACCGGCCCGATGGCCGAGACCCGGGCGCCGGCGGTGCCGGGCCGCCTCGACGGGCGCGGCGCTCGCCACCCTGGCCCTGGGGCTGGCCGGCCAGCTCACCGCGCAGCCCGCAGCCGCCGCTCCGGCGCACGTCGACAACCCCTTCGCCGGCGCCTCGTTCTACGTCAACCCCGACTGCACCGACCTCGTCGGCACCTCGGTGGCCCGGACGCCGGACGCCACGCTCAGGGCGAAGATGCGGACGGTGGGCGGCCATCCCACCGCGGTGTGGCTGGACCGGATCGCCGCCCTCGGCGGCTGCGACGCCAACGCGGGGCGCAAGAGCCTCGCCGACCACCTCGACCCGGCACTGGCCCAGAAGAAGCGCGGACAGCCGATCACCGCGACCTTCGTGGTCTACGACCTGCCCGGACGAGACTGTGCGGCGCTGGCCTCCGACGGCGAACTCCCGCTCACCCAGGCCGGTCTCGACCGCTACAAGAGCGAGTACATCGACGCCGTCGCGCACGTCTTCCAGAACGACGACGCCTCAGCCACCGACAACGCGTGGTGCGACGACGCGGCCGTCGGCTGTGCCGGTGCGCGGTTGAAGGTCGTGCCCCTGAGCACGCCGGTGGCGGGCGCCGACGCCTGCCTGGAGGCCGGCTCCGCGAGCGGCGCCCTCGCCGCCGGCCGGAGCACCGGTGCGCTGCGGCTGCGGCCGGCCAAGGCCGACCGGTCGGACTTCGACGAGACCGACGACCACAGCCACGGCACCGCCACGCCGTACACCGACGCCCGGGCGATCCCCGCGTACCTCGGTACGACGCCTGCCTGGGGCGCGCCGCCCGCCTGATCCCATGCGAAGAGTTCCGAAAAGATCCGAAAGAAACCGGAAGGAACCGAAAGGAGCAGAACGTGGTTCGACGCAACAGACTGGTGTCGGCGGCAGCGGCCTTGTCGACGCTGCTGGCGGCACTCGCCCTCACCCTGCTGGGCCAGACCAGCGCACAGGCGCACGGGGTGGCGATGACGCCCGGCTCCCGCACCTACCTGTGCTATCTGGACGCGCGCACGACGACCGGCGGGCTGGACCCGACCAACCCGGCGTGCCGGGACGCGCTCGCCAAGAGCGGTGCCTCGGCGCTGTACAACTGGTTCGCCGTGCTCGACTCCAACGCGGGCGGCCGGGGCGCCGGTTATGTCCCGGACGGCACGCTGTGCAGCGCGGGCGACCGGTCCCCGTACGACTTCCGCGGCTACAACGCGGCGCGTTCGGACTGGCCGCGGACCCATCTGACCAGCGGGGCGACGATCAAGGCGCAGTACAGCAACTGGGCGGCGCACCCGGGGGACTTCCGGGTCTACGTCACCAAGCAGGGCTGGTCACCGACGTCGGCGCTGCGCTGGGCCGACCTCGAACTGATCCAGACGGTCACCAATCCGCCGCAGCAGGGGTCGCCGGGCACCGACGGCGGCCACTACTACTGGGACATGAAGCTCCCCTCCGGCCGGTCCGGTGACGCCCTGCTGTTCATCCAGTGGGTCCGTTCGGACAGCCAGGAGAACTTCTTCTCCTGCTCCGACATCGTCTTCGACGGCGGCCACGGCGAGGTCACGGGCATCCGCGGCTCCACCGGCACACCGACGCCCACGCCCACGCCCACGCCGGCACCCTCGGATCCGCACACCGGTTCCTGCATGGCCACCTACTCCGTGGTGAACTCCTGGGACGGCGGCTTCCAGGGCTCCGTGGAGGTCATGAACCACGGCACGGAGCCGCTCGACGGCTGGGCCGTGGCCTGGCGGCCCGGAGCGGGCACGAAGATCGGCAGCGTGTGGAACGGCACGCCGTCCACGGCCGCCGACGGCACGGTGACGGTCCGCAACGTGGACCACAACCGGGTCGTGCCCGCCGACGGCAGCGTCACCTTCGGCTTCACCGCCACCTCGACCGGCAACAACGTCCCCGCCGGTTCGATCGGCTGCGTCACGGCACCCGGCTCCGCCTGACGCCCGCCGGCCTCACCGCCTCACCGGCCCGCTCCCGGTGAGGCGGTGAGCCTCACACCGCGCCGGGTGTGCCGGGCGGCATGGGTTCGACACCGACCACGTGCCGTACCTTCGCCGGCTCCACGTACACGACGACCCGTCGTTCACCCGGGATCCCCCACTCGAACCGCTCGGTGCCGACGTAGGCCGCGGCCAGCCGGTCCATGTTCCGGTCGGCTTCCGGTCCCTCGACGAACCGGACCGCCCGGCCGCGGATCTGGACCCGGTCGTACGGGTCGGCGCGGTCCGCGTGGGACAGGCACACGCGCGGATCACGGCGGAGATTGCGCTCCTTGACGCGGCCAACCGCGGTGTTGAAGAAGAGCAGGTCGCCGTCGAGCCCGACCCACATCGGGCTGACGTGCGGCGCCCCGTCGGCGTCCACCGTGGCGACGTACCAGATCTCCGGCGCTTCGATCCGTTCGCGGATCTCCTGGGGGAGGACAGTCATGGGGCGCTCCTGCCCGCCCGTGACACCGGTCAAGCCTGGGGTGCCCGCGTGGTCAGGGCCCGCGTGCGCAGCGCCAGCAGGGCCTCGAAGCGGAACGCGGGGTCGCTCAGCCGGTCCCCGAACAGCTCCTCCAGCCGGCGCAGCCGCTTGCGTGCCGTCTGCGGGTGGATGTCCAGCGCCCGTGCCACCTCGGGAGCCGTACGGCTCCACGACATCAGCAGCGCGTCGAGCGTCTCCGCGAGCCGTGCGGCCCGCCCCGGCGGGAGTTCCCGCAGGACGCCGAGCACCCGGTCGCCGAGCAGCCGCCCGATGTGGATGCCGTGGCGCAGGTGCGCCTCGGCCAGTCCGTCGCCCGCCCTGACGAAGGCGCCGCCGGCCGTCCCCTCCTGGTGCGGGGTGCCGGTGCGCCCGGTCAGCATCAGGCGGGCGCAGTGCAGCGACACCCACGCGTCCCCCGGCGGCACCGAAGGCCCCAGCGCCGCCGTCCGCCCGCGTACGGCCGTGCGCAGCCGTTCCACCGTGCCGTCGCGCTCCGGGTCCGGGACGATCAGCACCAGATCGGCACCGTGGGTCACGGTGAGGATGTCCGCGCCGCGCTCCTGCCCCAGCCCGGTCGGCCGCCCGCCGCCGGCGCCCTGCCGTACGAGCAGGCACGCGACCGTGTCCGGCAGGGGCCAGCGCGCCTGCTCGGCGAGGCCGCGCACCAGGTCCCGGTGCGCGGCGCGCTGCTGGTCCAGCAGGCATGCGGCCAGGGTCCGCCGACTGCGCTGGAGTCCGCCCTCCGCCATGGCCCGGGCGGCGGCGTAGCCCTTCACCGACTCGTTCGACAGGACGTCGATGTGGGTCAGCACCGCCTCGTGCAGCGGCATCACCACCTCCAGCGGCAATGAGGCGGACCGCGCGGTCTCGGCGTACAGCCGGGCGCCGACGCGCGCGCCCACCCGGAAGGCGGCCTGGAGCGCGTCGGTGGTGCGCCCGTTGCGGAACTCCAGCCGGCCCAGGGTGCGGAAGTGCCGCACGTGGTGCTCCTGCCGGCTGTGCGGTTCGGCGGTCAGCTCCACGAACTGCCCGATCGCCCGGCGTACGGAAGCGGCCAGGTCCCGTCCGAACGCGGAGTCGAGCGGCCGGCGGTAGTCGGGCACCTCGTCCCGGATGACGTCGATCATCTCCGCGGCGATGGAGTCCGTCCGGGGCCGCAGCACCCCGGCGAGCGCCGGCGGAAGGTCGTGCCAGGGGCGGCGGGTGAACACCTCGTCCGGCATCTGCATGGGCATCGCCTCCTTTCCACGCCCGCCAGCGTGCCCGGCGGTGTCCCGGTGTTGCGTCGCCGTCACGCAGAAGTGTCATGCGAATGACATCTTTTCCCCGGTCAGGGCCGCATCGCTGGTGCCGGGCACGGCCCGGACTCCAGCGTGAACCCGATGCTACGCGCCGGTAACTCCCGTGGGCACCGCCGTACCGCGGGCCGGCCCGGCGCCCTGGGGACAAGGAGATCCAGCATGAACGGCAACGGGAACACGCCCCTCCGCCCGCGTGACCGCCGGCGCGCACGGCGCCGTCGCGGGCTGACCGCGGGGGCCACGGGCCTCGCGGTGACCCTCGGCCTGGGCCTGGCCTCCCTGGCCCGCGGTCACGCCGAGGCCGCACCGGACCCGGCCCCCGCCCGCACGGCCGCCGCGGCCGCCCCGAGCGCCGTCGCGGCCTCGGCCGTCACCGAGCCCCAGGGCCCCGAACAGAGCGATTTCTCCTCCGCGTTCCGCTATTCCCTCACCCACCCCACGGCGGTGCCCGCGGGCGCGAACGACTGGTCCTGCCGTCCCGACGCGGCCCATCCGAATCCGGTGGTCCTGGTGCACGGCACCTTCGAGAACCGCTACGCCAACTGGGCCGCACTGGCCCCCCGGCTGAAGCGGGCCGGGTACTGCGTCTACGCGCTCAACTACGGCGCCCCGGACGCCGCTGTGCTGAAGGCGACGGGCGACATCGTCACCTCCGCCGGGCAGCTCGCCTCCTTCGTGGACCGGGTGCGTGCCGCGAGCGGCGCGGCCCGGGTGGATCTGGTGGGCCACTCCCAGGGCGGGACGATGCCGCGCTGGTACGTCGACAGACTCGGGGGTGCGGCCAAGGTGGACAAGCTCGTCGCGCTGACCCCGCCCAACCACGGCACCACGTTCTCCGGGATGGGCCTCATGGCACGCGCGATACCGGGCGCCGACGCGCTCCTCGGCGTCTCCTGCGCCTCCTGCGAACAGCAGGTGGTGGGCTCCGACTTCCTGAAGGACCTCAACTCGGACGACCGCGTGTCCCCGGACGTCGACTACACCGTCATCACCACCGTCCACGACCAGGTGGTCACGCCGTTCACCTCGTCCTACCTCGGCCCGGCGGCCAACATCAGCAACCGGACCATGCAGACGTACTGCCTCACCAACACCAGCGACCACATCGACATCAGCTACGACCCCGTCGCCGCGCGCCTGGTGCTCAACGCCCTGAAACCGGCGGAGAGCACCCGCCCCGGCTGCTGAGGCGGGGCCATCGGTACCGGGGGGCCGGCGTCCGGCCGGCGGACACATCGGCACGGCGTCCTTCCGGCGGCGCGGCTGCCGGGGCGCCGGCCCCCTCGTCTCAGTCGATGCAGAACTCGTTGCCCTCGATGTCGAGCATCGGAATGCACGCGTCATTGCCGTCGTACAGCGTCTGCACGTGCACCGCGCCGAGCGGGATCAGCCGCGCACATTCGGCCTCGAGTGCGGCGAGGCGTTCTTCCCCCACGAGTCCGGTGCCGACTCGCACATCGAGGTGCACCCGGTTCTTGGCGGCCTTCCCCTCGGGGACGCGCTGGAAGTACAGTCGCGGGCCCACACCCGAGGGATCGATGCAGGCGAACCATGAATCCCGCTCCTCAGGCGGCTGCGAACGCTTGAAATCGTCCCAGGTGGCGAACCCCGCCGGCGGCGGCGGTACGACGTACCCCAACACCTCGCACCAGAAACGGGCGAGGCGCTCGGGTTCCGCGCAGTCGAAGGTGACTTGGAACTTCCTGATCACTGACATCGGTGCACCGTAGCAGCGGGGCTGGGGACCCTGCCGCTGGCCGTCCCGGACGATCCGCCGGCCCCGGCCCGACCGTCACGCGAGGGACCGCCTCGGTGACGGCTTCACGCGCGGCCCTTCCCCCAGCTGCCGCAGCCCCAGAAGTTCGACTTGTCCGAGGCGTGACCCACGCAGGCGCGCACGGACACGGTGTACCCCTCCGGAACGTTGTCGGGCCGGATGAGGTCGTAGTCGAAGCCCCGGCTGTTCCAGAGCTGCCATTGCCTGTGGAGGCGCCCATCCCTCTTGTACACCTTGATGTCCAGAACCGCCGAGCGACCGTCACGGGCGGTGTCCTCGATCCAGAACCTGTCACCGTCGTGGAAGAACGCGCCCTGACCGGCCGGAATCCCGTTCACCTCGGACTTGGTGAAGACGAAGGGCGAGTCCGTTCCGGCGTGTGCCCCCGTCGCGGTTACCAGAACGACTCCTGCCGCGACGGCCGCGACGGTCATGAACCTGAGCCTCTTCATCGATGGTTCCCCCTTCTGATCTTCACCGCAGGTGTCAGCGCGGTTCCCACCGTAGGGGGCAGCGGCTCGGATTTCGTCAGCACGGAATCCACAGCTGCCTTGGCGATGCGTCTACTCGGTCGTGCACAAGGCTGGTGACGGTAGTCGCTGGGCGGGACGCCGTACACGGTGCGGAAGGCGCGGGTGAAGTCGGAGGCGCGGGGAAAACACCAGCGGGCGCCGATGGCGTGGATGGAGGCAGTGCGCATGGCGGGGTCGGCGAGGTCGCGGCGCGCGCGTTCCAGGCGTTGGAGGCGGATCCAGGCCGCGACCGTCTCCTCTTCGTCCTGGAAGAGACGGTGCAGGTAGCTGAGGGAGATGTGGTGCGCTGCGGCGATGGTGCGCGGGGTCAGATGCGGGTCGCACAGGTGTTGCTGGACGAAGGCACGGATGCGAAGGACGAGGGCCTGCCGGCGGGTCTCCGACGGGAGGGCGTCCTGTGCCTCCAGGGCGTGGGCGAGCAGTGCGGAGAGCAAGTCGAGAACGACCACTCCCAGGCGGGGTCCGTCATCGGGCCGGTAGGAGCCGAAGTCCCGCGCCACCTGGGTGAGGACATGGGCGAGCAGCCCCCCGACGCCGTCACGCCCCGGCAGCGGTCGCATGAGCAGCCGGTCGATGGCGTTCTCCGGCAGCGGCAGCAGTTCCCGGGGGACGAAGAGCCCTGTGCCGAGGACCGTGTCCTGGCCGTGGCCGGTGATCGCCCGCATGAGGTGAGGTCGCGAGGTGTCGTGGAGAACCAGGTCGTGTGGTGCGTACTCCGCCTCGTGGCCGGGCCTGGTGAGTCTCATGGTGCCGCGCAGCGGGAGCGAGAGGTGGTAGAGCCCGGGATCGGAGCGCCGGATCAGTCTCCGGGACCGTCGCAGGGTCATCGGCGGGTGCTCCACCGTCCACAGCTGAACGGCTCCCAGGGCCAGGATGCGCTGTGACGCCGCGAAGTTCGCCGTGCAGTCACTGTCGATCTCGGTCGGCACATATGTCTCGCAGACCTGCTCACGCCAGAAGTCGAACCGGTCCGACGTCCGCACGTCCTGTGTGCTGATGAAAGCCTTCTCGATCAGCATGTCCCCACCTTGCCGTCTGACGGGTTGTCGCCTCTCCGAGGAGAGCACGGCAGGAGTACAGCAGCCACACATATACATCCGATAAGTGCCTTCACCCCGGTACGGGGTGGCAACTCACCTTCAGGAACAAGTCGGGTGCCGCCATGACGACCTGCCCGCACCGGCCACGCCGGATGCACCGCACGTACGCAGCGCCGATGAGGGGTGCGGCGCGGTCGGGGAAAGGTCGCCGTGTCCCTTCCCCGGACCGGAGTCATGAGACTGGTGAGGGCTCAGGCGGTCCCGGGGCCTCATCTTGAATCCGGTGGTGGTGACGTCGGCGATGCGCAGGCCGGGGGTTTCCGGGCCGTTGAACGTCTGGACGGACGGGATGACGATGACCGCCGCGTTGGCGGGGAAGGGTGAGGGGAAGGTGACCTGGGTGAAGGTCGACGTGTCCCCGCCCGTCACTACTGCGGCGTTGGTGGAGCTCAGTTGCAGCTTGCCGGTCTGGGGCATGCTCATGATTTCCGCCTCTCGCTCGGTGGCCGACGGTCAGGCCCGGCTGGGGCCCACACGGCCTGATCGCTTCGCTGCGAAGCGATCCCTGGAGTGAGTTGCCCGCGGTTTGCGGTGTTCAGAGCGGAAGTCGCTGGTGCGCGGCACATATGCCTGCGGACGTTGACAAGCAGGGGCGCAAGAACAACAGCGAGATTCTTGGAGCGTTGACGTCATTGTCCGATGTTCCGGTGCCAGCGGACCTCGCCTTCGTGCCATGCGTCGGTGGGAGTGAGCCCGGCGGCGGTGGCGACGGCGGCGGATGCCCGGTGCCCGGGGTGGATGTGGGCGACGACGGTGTGCACCGACCGCCGGCCGAGCCAGGCGACGAGTCCCCGGGCCGCTTCGGTGGCGATGCCCCTTCCCTGCCACGGGGTCCCCACCACCCAGGCGATCTCGGCGAGGGGGCCGTGGCCGGAGGGGCCGACCGTCGCCTGGACCGTGCCCGTCAGGCAGGACTCGTCACGGAGCCGGATCACCCAGTTCAGCCAGGACACGGCCGGGTCGGGCGAGCCTGCGGTCATGCGGCGATAGCGCGAGCGCAGGGCCTGCGGGGTGTCCGGAGTGCCGCCGATGAAGCTGTGCAGGGCCGGATCGGACAGCACGGTGGCCATCTCCTCGGCGTGCTCGACGCGCAGCGGCAGCAGGTCCAGCCGTGCGGTGCCGATGGCCTGGGCCTCGAAGGTGCTCACGCCGCTACCACCTCCTGGACGCGCTCGCCTCGCGCGATGCCCCTACCGATCCGTCCGTCCGTCCATCCATCCATCCATCCATCGGGACGATACGCCCCCTTCCGTCTCGGCCATGGCCAGGAGTCCGGCTCCGCAGGCGGTCGGTCTGCCGCGTCCGGTTCGCCACCGGGCTCGGATGTCAACAGGGTCGAACATCGGTTCCGACAGAATCCTTGACGAGGTGTCAGCGGCGTTCCTACCCTCGCAGCGCATGGGAGCGTTCCCACACCCCCGCACCGGAGGTCATCATGACCGACTCGCACCGGCGTCCCCGTACGGCACCTCCCTCGGGGCATGGCGCCCCACGGCCCGGTGGACGGGCGGCCGGTGCTCTCGCCGCGGCCGTCGCGCTGGCGTTCTCCGTGCTGAGCGCGCTGCCGCAGCCGGCGTACGCCGCGACCGCCCGGCAGGTGGAGCGACTCGACCGGGGGCTGATCAGCGTCCACACCAGCAGCGGGAACCTGGTGTCGTGGCGGTGGCTGGCCGGCGATCCGAACGACGTGGCGTTCAACGTCTACCGGGGCAGCGGCAAACTCAACTCCGCGCCGATCACCGGCTCGACCAACTACGTCGACGCCGGCGCCCCGGACTCCGCGGACTACACGGTGCGCGCGGTGGTGGGCGGTGTCGAGCAGACCCCGTCCGAGCACGCGATCCAGTTCCGGGCCGGATACAAGGACGTACCCCTCACCCCGCCGGCCGGCGGCACCACGCCGGACGGGGTGTCGTACACCTACGAGGCGAACGACGCCTCCGTCGGTGATCTCGACGGCGACGGACGACTGGACCTGGTGCTGAAGTGGCAGCCGACCAACGCCAAGGACAACTCCCAGTCCGGTTACACCGGTGACACCTACCTCGACGGCATCAGGCTGGACGGCACCCGGCTGTGGCGCGTCGGCCTGGGACGCAACATCCGTTCCGGCGCGCATTACACGCAGTTCCAGGTCTACGACTACGACGGCGACGGCACGGCAGAGGTGGCCGTGAAGACCGCCGACGGCGCGGTCGACGGCACCGGCAAGGTCATCGGCGACGCGAGCGCCGACCACCGCAACTCCTCCGGCTATGTGCTGTCCGGGCCGGAGTATCTGACCGTCTTCAACGGGCAGAGCGGCGCGGCGCTGCAGAGCGTCGCCTACGATCCGCCGCGCGGCACCGTCTCCTCGTGGGGCGACTCCTACGGCAACCGCGTGGACCGCTTCCTGGCCGCCACCGCCTATCTCGACGGCCGGCGGCCGTCCGTGATCATGGCGCGGGGCTACTACACCCGGACGGTGATCACCGCGTGGGACTGGCGGGACGGCAGGCTCACCGAACGGTGGCGCTTCGACACGAACGACTCCGGCAACAGTGCCTACGCGGGCCAGGGCAACCACCAGATGTCGGTCGCCGACGTGGACGGTGAC
>NZ_MUMF01000198.1:0-11080 GCF_002155905.1 Streptomyces tricolor
GGGCGCCGTCGGACCGGCGCGGTACGCAGAAGGCCACCAGCTCGTGCGCGCCGGCGAGTTCGTTCCAGCGCGGGAGCACCCGGCAGTGGGCGACGTACGGGACCAGGTGCTCGATCTGCCGTTCCACCTCGGCCGGTTCGACGCGGTTGCCGCGGATCTTCACCTGCCGGTCGAGCCGCCCGTGGAAGTGGAGGACGCCGTTCTCGTCCTGGGCGCCCAGGTCCCCGGTGCGGTACAGGCGGACCCGCTCGCCGTCGAGGTCGACGTGCGTGAACTTCTCGGCGGTCAGATCCCGTTCGCCGAGGTAGCCGTGGGCGAGGCCGTCGCCGGCGACGCAGATCTCCCCGGGCTCCCCGGGCGCACAGGGGCGGTCGCCTTGGAGGACGACGACGCGGGTGCCGGGCACCGGACGGCCCAGCGGGATGCCGTCGGGGCGGGCGCAGTCCGCGGGGGTGACGCGGTGGGTGGTGGCGAACACCGTGCTCTCGACCGGGCCGTAGCCGTTGATCAGGGCCGTGTCGGGGAACCGGTCGAGGAAGCGGGCGACGTGCCGCGCGGACAGGCGCTCCCCGCCGGTCAGGACCTGGGACAGGCCGGTCAGCGCCGTCAGGTCCTCGTCGACGATCAGGTTGAACAGGCTGCTGGTCAGCCACACCGTGTTCACCCCGTGGCCGGCGACCATCGCGCGCAGGGCGTCGGCCGTCAGGAACGGCTCGTCGGTCAGGACGCAGGTGCCGCCGTTGTACAGCGCGCCCCACAGTTCGAGGGAGAACGCGTCCCACGGCAGGGCCGCCGCGAGCGGGACGACCGTGTCCCGGTCGAAGCGGGCGAAGGTGCCCGGCCGGAAGAGCCGTGCCGTCGCCCGGTGCGGAGAGATCACCGCCTTGGGCCGTCCCGTGGTGCCCGAGGTGAAGAACACGCACGCCGCGTCGGAGCCCCGTACCGGCACCGCGGCGCGGGCGGGGACCTCCCCGGTGCCGTCCCCGGCCGGGGGCGTCCACAGCGGCGCGGGCAGGTCCGCCGCCGTGCCCGGCCGGGCGACGACGAGCGGCGGCCGGAGCTGCTCGACCACCGTGTGCAGACGGGCGGCCGGCCAGTCCGGGTCGAGCAGCGCGTACGCGGCACCGAGTCTGAGGACGGCCAGCAGGGCGGCGACCAGGTCGGCGGAGCGCGGCAGCAGGATCGGCACGAGGTGCCCCGGCGCGACACCGGCGGCGGCGAGCCGGCCGGCCAGTTCCTCGGCGCGGGCGTCCAACGCGCCGTAGGACACCCGGGCGTCCCGGGCGATGAGGGCCGTGTCGCTCGGCCGGGCGCGCGCGTGTGCGGCGAAGACGTCGTGCAGTCCTTCCCCCGCCTTTTCCCGGGTGACTCCCGCCGCCCGCGCGGCATTCGACTGCACCACGTCGACCCCCTTCGCATTCCGAGCGTACGACGGTGCCATGACCGATCCTTTCCTGCCAACCTCCCTTTCCTAAAAAGGAGTTGGATGCCATGATCGCAGGGCTCGGATTTCCGCCGGCATGATGGGGGACGTGGTGACGCATCGGGATCGCTCCTTGGACATCGCCGTCACCGGCATGGCAATGCGGTTCCCGGGTCCCCGCGGAATCGCCGAATGGTGGGATTCCCAGCTCCGCGGCAGTGTGCACAGCAGGAGATACACGCGGAAGGAACTGCTCGCGGCCGGCGTGCCCGCCGCGTTGGCCGCCGACCCGGACTACGTGCCCGTACGCGGCCATCTCGACGACTGGGACCGCTTCGACCACGAGTTCTTCCAGATCCGCGCGCGCGAGGCGGAACTCATGGACCCGCAGCATCGCTGGATGCTGGAGGTGGCCTGGAACGCCCTGGAGGACGCGGGGGTCGCGCCCCGCGGCGGCGACACGAGCACGACCAGCGTCTACGCGTCCATGACGGGCAGCGGGTATCTGCGCGCGATGGTCCGCGGCGGACATCTCGATCCGGGCCTGCTGGACGACGTGATCCACGGGACCGAACCCGACTTCATGGCGAGCCGCGTGGCCTACAAACTGGGCCTGACCGGACCGGCGTTCGCCGTGCAGACCGCCTGCTCCTCCTCGCTGGTGGCCGTCCACCTGGCGGTGCAGGCGCTGCTCAGCGGCGACTGCGACCAGGCCCTCGTGGTGGCGGCCGGGTTCGGCTACCCCCAGGCGGGCCATCTGCACCAGCCGGGCGGCGTGCTGTCCGCCACGGGTGTCTGCCGGCCGTTCGACCGCGACGCGGACGGGGTGATCGCCGGGTCCGGCGCGGGCGCCGTGGTGCTGCGCCGCCTGTCGGACGTCACCGCGGACGACCCCGAGCCCCACGGCGTCATCCTGGGCAGCGCGATCAACAACGACGGTGCCACGAAGGCCGGTTACTACGCGCCGTCCGCCACGGGGCAGGAGCGGGTCATCGGCGCGGCGCTGAGCGCGGCCGAGGTCGACGGCGGCTCCCTCGGCTACCTGGAGGCCCACGGCACCGGCACCCGGATCGGCGACCCCATCGAGTGGGCGGCGGCCGGGGCCGCGCTGCGCGGGGCGGGGGCCCGGCCGGGCAGTGTGGCGGTGGGCGCGCTGAAGGCCAGCATCGGCCACCTGGACGCCGCCGCGGGAGTCGCCGCGCTGATCAGGGCCCTGCTCGTGGTGCGCAGCGGGACGATCCCGCCCGTCGCGGGCCTCACCGCCCGCAATCCCCTGCTGGAGACCGAGGACTGCCCCCTGTACCTGCCCACCGAGGCCGTCCCCTGGACCGGGGCGGGTCCGCGCCGCGCCGGGGTGAGCGCGTTCGGCATCGGCGGCACCAACGCCCACGTCGTGATCGAACAGGCCCCGCCGCGCCCGCCGGCCGCCGCGGGGGCGGGGGCGCCGCGCGAACCCGCCGCGGCACAGGCGCCGCGCGAGCCGGCCGCCACCGGGGCGGGGGCGCCGCACCAACCCTCCGAGGCCCAGACACCGTACGAACCCGCCACGGCACAGGCACCGCGCGAGCCGGCCGCCGCCGAGGCGGGGGCGCCGCACCAACCCGCCGAGGCCCGGACACCGCACGAACCCTCCGAGGCGCACACACCACGCGAACCCGCCACGGCACAGGCGCCGCGCGAGCGCCTGGTGGTGCTGTCGGCGGCGGATCCGGGGGCGCTCGGGCGCCTGGCCGACGGTCTGGCGGCCCACCTCAGGGACCACGACCCGGATCTCGGCGAGGTCTGCGCGACGCTGGCCGACGGGCGCGTGGCCCTGGGCGAACGCCTCGCGGTCACGGGCCGGACGAGCGCCGAGGTCGCCGAGCGGCTGGCCGGCCGGTCCCGGGTGTCCCGGGGCACCGCGCCGGTGACAGGCCCCGCGCCGGTGGTCTTCCTCTTCCCCGGCGGAGGCGCGCAACGCCCGGGCATGGCCGCGCCGTTCGGTGCCCTCCCCGGGTTCCGCCGGGCGCTCGACCGGTGTCTCGCGGCCTTCCCGTCCCCGTCGGCGGAGCGGATCCGGCAGGCGGTGTCCGACCCGGACTTCCCCGCCGCCGAGCTGGACCGGCCCGCGCTGGCGCAGCCGGCCCTGTTCGCCGTCGGCCTCGCGGCGGCGACCGCGCTGACGGAGCTGGGGGTCCGGCCGGCCGCGGTGTGCGGGCACAGCTCCGGCGAGATCACGGCGGCCACCGTGGCCGGGGTCTTCGGCCTGGAGGAGGCGGCGGCGTTCGTGGCGGCGCGCGGCCGGGCCATGCAGGACTGCCCGGAGGGCGCGATGCTGGCCGTCGGGGCGGAGGTGAAGCAGGCCCTCGCGCTCGCCGAGGAGTGGGGTCTCGGCCTCGACGCGGCCGCGGTCAACGGCCCGGAGTCCTGCGTGCTGGGCGGACCGGTGGCCGAGGTGGAGGAGTACCTGCGGCGGATCGGCGACACCTTCTTCGTACGGCGCCTGCGCTACACCCACGCCGGCCACTCCCGGCTGATCGAGCCCGCGCTGCCCGCACTCACCCGCGCCATGGAGCGGATCGAACTGCGCCCGCCGGTCCTTCCCCTCGCGCTGAACGTGTCCGGCCGGATCGCCGCGCCCGGTACGGCTCTCCCCCGCGACCTGTTCGTGACGCAGGTCCGGCGGTCGGTGCTGTTCGGCGCCGCCCTCGACGCGCTGGCCGAGCGGGTGCCGGGTGCCCTGGCCGTGGAGATCGGTCCGGGGCGCCCCCTCTCGCCGCTGGCGGAGGCGGCCGGTTTCCCCGTGGTCGCCCTGGACGCGGCCAAGGACGCCCCGGGGGCCGGCGCGCTCGACGGCGTCGGCGCCCTGTGGACGCTGGGGCAGCCGGTCGCGCTCGGCGGGCTGACCGGCAGCGGGCGCAGGACCAGGCTGCCCGGCTACCCCTTCGCGGGACCGCGCTCGGTGGCCCCGGAGGCGCTCCCCTCGCCCGCGCCGGACCCGGCCCCCTCTCCCCTCCCCGCACCGCCGCGCGAGGAGCCGGAGGCCGGGAGCCCGGCCCCGGTCGCCGTCGACCCGGCGGAGGCGGTGACCCGGATCTGGGCGGAGCTGCTCGGCCGTGACGAGGTCCCGGCGGACGCCGACTTCTTCGCCCAGGGCGGCGACTCCCTGCTGATCACCCGGCTCATCCGCAGGGTGAACAGCGAGTTCGGCATCCGTGTCCCCGTGCGCGAGATGCTGACCCGGCGCACGCTGAACGGCCATATCGCGGTGGTCCGCCGGATACGGGACGAGCACGTGGAAAACACCACCGGAAGCTGACCGCACATCAGGAGCTTTATGGGCGAGCGGACCGGCGAATGATTTCCCCGTTCGCCCGCACGGCACGGATTACCCAATTCCACTTTCCCTGTCCCTTACAAGGGGAGTTTTTCTCATGTCGGCCATACATCACACGGCCCCGATAACCGGCGTATCACTACCGGAAGAACCATTTCTTCCCGCACACGAAGCGGTGGCCCGGCTGGCCGCCGGCCGTCCCGCGGCGGTCGCCGTGCGCTGCGGCGACCTCGCCGTCACCTACGGCGAGCTGATCACCTGGTCCCGGCGGCTGTCCCACCGCCTCGCCGCGGCCGGGGTGGGCCCCGGCGACCGGGTCGCCCTCCTCGCCGAGCCCTCCGCCGCGATGATCGCGTCCGTGCTCGGCGTCCTCGGCGCGGGCGCCGCCTACGTACCCGTCGACCTGGCCCAGCCGGACGCCCGTCTCGCCGCGATCCTCGACGACGCCCGGGTGAAGGCCGTCGTGGCCACCGCACACGCAGGGCACCGGGCGGCCGGCTCCCCGGTGCCCGTCGTGACCGTCCCGGACGTCCCCGGCGACGAACCGGACACCGCCCCCGCCGACTCCTTCGCCGCCACGCCCGGCCCGGCGGACCCGGCCTACCTCATCTACACCTCGGGCAGTACAGGCGAGCCCAAGGGCGTCCTCGTCGAGCACCGCAACCTCACCGCCTCGACCCGGGCCCGCCTCCTGGTCCACCCGGGCGAGCCGGTCTTCCTGCTGCTGTCGCCGCTCGCCTTCGACTCGTCGGTCGCCGGGATCTGGGGAACCCTCCAGGCGGGCGGCTGCCTGGTCGTGGCGTCGGCGGCCGACCTGCGCGACCCCGCCCGGCTGGTCTCCCTCTCCGCCCGCCACCGGGTGAGCCGCATCCTGTGCGTGCCCACCCTGTACGGGCTGCTGCTCGACGCCGCCGAACGCGCCGGCACCGACCCGCTGGCCTCCCTGCGGGAGGTGATCGTGGCGGGCGAAGTCCTGCCGCAGGAACTGGCCGACCGGCACTTCGCGGTCCACTCCTCCCCGGTGGAGCTGATCAACGAGTACGGCCCGACCGAGACGACCGTGTGGGCCACCTACCACCGCCTCACCGGCCCCGGACCGGTCAGCATCGGCGGCCCGGTCCCCGGCGCCCGGCTGTACGTCCTGGACGACGCCCTCCGGCCCGTGCCGCCGGGCGCGGAGGGCGAGTTGTTCATCGGCGGACCCGGGGTGGCCCGCGGGTACCACGGCCGTCCCGCGGCGACGGCGGCGGTCTTCCTCGACGACCCCTTCACCGACGAGCCCGGCGCCCGCATGTACCGCACCGGTGACCTCGTGCGCCGGAACACGGACGACCGGCTGGACTTCCTCGGCCGCACGGACGACCAGGTCAAGGTCCGCGGCCACCGCGTGGAACTCGGCGCGGTCGAGGCGGCGCTGCGTCCGCTGCCCGGCGTCCAGGAGGCCGCCGTCCTGCCCGACGCGCGCGGCGCGGGCCTGATCGGCTTCGTCGCCTCGCGGGAGGGCGCGGACCCGGTCGCGCTGCGCCGCGCCCTCGCGGAGCAGCTGCCGCCCGCGATGGTCCCCGGCGAGCTGCGGGTCCTGCCGGAACTGCCGCGCAACCTCAACGGCAAACTCGACCGCCCGCTGCTGCGGACGCTCGCCGCGCAGCCGCCCGCCGACCGCCCCGCTCCCGCGCCCGCGCACCCGGCCGACGATCCGCTCACCGCCCGGGTGACCGCCGCCTGGTCGGAGGTGCTGGGTGCGGCCACCGTGCCGCCGGACGTCAACTTCTTCGACCTGGGCGGCAATTCGCTGGCCATGTTCCAGTTGCAGGACGCGCTGGAGCGGCACTGCGGGCTGCGGCCGTCGATCGTCTCCCTGTTCCAGGAGACCACCGTGGCGGCACAGGTCGCCCTGCTGCGCACCAGCCCCGAGCAGGACGAGGACGCGGCGCCGTCCCGCTCCGCCGAGGCCGCCCGCAGGGCCCGGACGGCCAGGCTCCGCCAGCAGCGCGCACGGAAGGGGGCCCGTCAGTGACCGCCTCCGCCGCACGCTGGCTGGTGTGCGAGACCGCCCGGCCGGACGCGCCCACGCGTCTGGTGTGCTTCCCGCACGCCGGCGGATCGGCCGCCTTCTACCGTTCCTGGGGCGCGTCGCTGACCGAGGCGGAGGTGTACGCCGTCCAGTACCCGGGGCGCGCCGACCGCCTGGACGAGGAACCGCCGCACGACCTGGTCCGGCTCGCCGCCGGCATCGCCGACGCGCTCGAACCGCTCGCGGACCGGCCGCTCGCCTTCTTCGGCCACAGCCTGGGCGCTCCGGTCGCCCTGGAGACGGCACGCGCGTTGCAGGGCCGGGGCCTGCCCGTCGCCCACCTGTTCGCCTCGGGGTCCCGGGACGCCCCGCTGCCCACCGGCCTCGTCGCCGAGGAAGACCCCGACCGGCTGCTGGAGGACCTGGTCAGGATGGGCGGCACCGACGCGGAGATGGCCGCCGACCCGATCTTCCAGGAGGTGGTCCTGCCGTATCTGATCGCCGACGGGCGCATGTTCCACCGCTACGAGATGGCGGCCGAGCCGCTGCTCACCTGCCCGGTGACCACCATCGTCGGCGACCGGGACGAGGATGCGGACCGCCGCCCGTGGAGCGCGCTGAGCACGGGGCCCGTGCGGGAGGTCGGCGTTCCCGGGAACCACTTCTACCTCATCGCCGACCCGCCGTACGCCCTGCTGCGCCAGACCCTGGCCGCCCCGCGGCCCGGCTCCCGCTGACCTCCGCGACCCCGGCTGCTCACCGTCCGGTCGCGCAGAGTTGGCCCAAGGGCTCCTGACGGTCCGTCGTCAGGAGCCCTACGGTCCCTGTGACCAGTCGGCGGCGCTCACGAAGCCATCCGCCCCTTCCTCGACGAAGGAGTAGCTGTGGAACGTCGCACCTTCCTGCGCGGAGCCGTGTTCGGCACCTCGGCCGCCGTGTTCGGCGGCACCCTCATGCAGGGCGCCGCCTACGCGGCCCCCGCCCAGAACGGCACCAGTCCGTACGGCGGTCTGCTGGCCGCCGACGCCAACGGCATCATGCTGCCGTCCGGGTTCACCAGCAGAGTCATCGCCCGCTCCGGCCAGACGGTGCCCGGCACCTCGTACACCTGGCACGGCGCCCCCGACGGCGGCGCGTGTTTCGCCGACGGCACGGGCTGGATCTACGTCTCCAACTCCGAGCTGGCCACCGGCGGCGGCGCGAGCGCCGTCCGGTTCAGCTCCTCCGGTTCCGTCACGGGCGCCTACCGCATCCTGTCGGGCACCCGCAACAACTGCGCGGGTGGCGCCACCCCGTGGAACACCTGGCTGTCCTGCGAGGAGGTCAGCCGCGGCTACGTCTACGAGACCGACCCGCGGGGGGCGACGGCCGCCGTCCGCCGTCCCGCGATGGGGCAGTTCAAGCACGAGGCCGCCGCCGCGGACCCGGTGCGCAAGGTGATCTACCTGACCGAGGACGAGCCCGACGGCTGCTTCTACCGGTTCATCCCCGCCACCTGGGGCGACCTGTCCTCCGGCACGCTCCAGGTCCTGGTCGCCGGCACCGCCGCCACCGGCTCGTTCACCTGGGCGAACGTGCCCGACCCCGACGGCTCCCCCACCTACACCCGCGACCAGGTCTCCGGCGCCAAGATCTTCAACGGCGGCGAGGGCTGCCACTACGCCAACGACACCGTGTGGTTCACCACCAAGGGCGACAACCGCGTCTGGCGGCTCAACCTGCTCAGCAGCACCTACGAACTGGCCTACGACGACAGCCTGGTCACGAACGGCACCGCTCCGCTGACCGGCGTCGACAACGTCACCGGCAGCTCCTCCGGCGACCTCTTCGTCGCCGAGGACGGCGGCAACATGGAGATCTGCATCATCACGCCCGGCGATGTCGTCGCCCCCTTCCTGCGTATCAACGGCCAGTCCGGGTCCGAGATCACCGGCCCGGCCTTCTCCCCCGACGGCCGGCGGCTGTACTTCTCCAGCCAGCGCGGCACCTCCGGAAGCTCCTCCGGCGGCATCACCTACGAGGTCACCGGGCCCTTCCGCACGGCCGCCTGACGGCAGGCCGCCGGCCGCTCCCGGTCCCCGCCGGCGTGGACGACCGTGATGTGCCGGTCGGGCCCCGGGGCCTCCAGTTCGTCCACCGCGGCCACGGCCAGGTCCTCCGCGCTGATCCAGGAGCGGCCGTCGGCCGCGGTGAGCAGGGTGTCGGTGCCGCGGCGGTAGCGGGCGGTACGGGGGCCGGGTTCGAGGAGGGCCGGAGGGCTGAGGTAGACCCAGTCGGTGTGGGGGTGGCTCCGGCAGGCGCGGAGCTGGGCCACTCCCGCGGCGGCGACCGGCCGCCACCGCGCGGGGACGTGGGCCGGGTCGTCGGCCACCAGGAGGCCGGGGGCGCCGGGGCTGCGCAGGGCACCGGCGCCGCCCACCACCAGGACGCGGAGGCCGAGCCGGGCGCCCGCGTCCAGGACGGTCCGGGTGGCACCGAGCAGGAAGTCCTCGTCCACCGGGTCGGTGCGCACGGTCACCACGACGGCGTCCGCTCCGCAGTGGGCCAGCGCCTCGTGCACGGCGTCCGGGTCGCCCGCGTCGACCGGGACCGGTATCACGCCCGGGTGCGCGCCCACCGGTCTCCGGGACAGGGCCGGCACCCGGTGTCCGCGGGCGGCGGCCTCGGCGACGATCCGGCTGCCCACCATGCCGGTGGCGCCGAGGACCGCGATCGTCATGGGCGGTTTCATCGCGTCCGTTCTCCTTCTCGTGTGCGGTGGGTTCAGTTGCGCGGCCAGCAGTGCCGCCAGGGCGAGGACGAAGCCGCAGGTCTGGAGCGGGCTCAGCGACTCGCCCCGGGCCGCGCCGATGACCGCGGCGACCAGGGGCGACAGGAGCACCAGGGGCGCGGCGGCGCCCACCGGGAGGGTGGCGAGGCCGCGGAACCAGAGGGTGTAGGCGATCAGCCCGCCCATGCTGCCGAGCCACACGTAGCCGCCCACGGCGCCCGCGTCGATCCGCTGCGGCACGCCCTCGAACGCCAGGGTCGGCGGGAGCAGCAGCAGCCCGCCGACCGTGAGCTGCCAGCCGGCCAGGGCCAGCGGGCCGGCCCCCGCCGGCCGGCCCCAGCGCTTGGTGAGGACGACCCCGCCGGCCATGGTCGCCGTATGGCCGAGGCCGGCGAGGATGCCGACCGGGTCCAGACGGGCCTGCGGGCCGAGGACGACGAGGGCGACGCCGGCCACGCCGAGCACGCCCCAGGTCCAGCGCCACAGGGTCGGCCGGTCGTGCAGCACCGCGCCGGCCAGGGCGGCGACCAGCAGCGGCTGGGTGGCGCCCAGGGTGGCCGCGACCCCGCCGGGGAGCCGTTCGGCCGCCACGAACAGCAGGGGCATCCCGCCGATGTTGAGGGCGCCGAGGACGGCGGCCCGCCACCACCAGTCCCCGCGCGGCAGGACACGGGTGAGCGCCAGGCCGAGCAGCCCGGCGGGCAGGGCGCGCAGGAGGCCGGCGGACATCGCGTGTCCGGGCGGCAGGAGTTCGGTGGTGACGACGTAGGTCGTGCCCCAGGCGGCGGGGGCGAGGGCGGTCAGCAGGACGGTGGCCGGTCGGTGGGTGTGCGGGGGCATGTCCCGAAGTCTCGGCGGGGCGGCGGCCATGCGTCCAAGACATGGTTGTCATCGCAACCATGAACCACGACGATGGATGCGTGGATCTCCAGCAGATGCGGTACGTCGTCGCCGTCGCCGAGACCCGTAACTTCACCCGGGCCGCCGAGCGCTGTTACGTGGTGCAGTCCTCGCTCAGTCACCGGATCGCCGGCCTGGAGCGGGAGTTGGGGGTGCGGCTGTTCGCCCGGTCCAGCCGGCGGGTGGAGCTGACCGCCGCCGGGGAGGCGTTCGTGGCCCGGGCCCGGGAGGCGCTCGCCGCCGCCGACCGGGCGGTGGCCGAGGCGTCCGCCGCGAGCGGGGTGGTCCGGGGGCGACTCGTGGTCGGGGTGATCGTGACCACCGCCGCCGTGGACGTACCGGAGGTGTTGCAGCGCTACCGGGCCCGGCACCCGGAGGTCCGGGTGATGCTCCGGTCCGGGCGCAGCGACGAGCTGGCCGCGGCGATCCGCCGCGGGGACGTGGACATCGCCTTCCTGGGGCTGCCGGAGGGTGATCAGCCCTCCGGGGTGGAGAGCGTGGTCCTCGACCACGACGAACACGTGCTGGTCGTGGCGGCCGGGCACCGGCTCGCGGGGGCCGCCCGGGTGGGGCTGCGGGAGATCGCCGAGGAGACCTTCGTGGACTTCGTGGCCGGTACGCCCGCCCGGGCCCAGTCGGACCAGGCGTTCGCCGCGG
>NZ_MUMF01000198.1:11120-11315 GCF_002155905.1 Streptomyces tricolor
GCTGGCCGCGCGCGACCCGGGTCTGGCGCTGGTGCCGGTGGCCGACGGGCCGCGCCGCGTGGAGTACCTGGCGTGGAGCCGCTTCCCTCCCAGCCCCGCCACCCGCGCCATGCTCGACGTCCTCGGGGTGGCCGGGGCGCGGGCGTAGCCGTGGCCGGTCAGCGGGGGTCCAGGGCGGGCAGACCGGGCTCGGCG
>NZ_MUMF01000002.1 GCF_002155905.1 Streptomyces tricolor
GCGACGTTGGCGCCGAGGGATGCTGCGAGTGCGGTGATGAACCAGCACCAGGCCGCGGCTTTGCCGTGTCGGGTCCGCAGTCGTCGCCAGGCGGCGACCAGGAGCAGGTCGACGGAGACGGGGTAGGCCCATGCCTTCCAGTCGTTCTGTCCGGCGGCCACCGCGAGGTCGTGGAGGTGGGCGAAGGACAGCGCGGCGGCGATGAGCGCCTGGACGAGTACCGCGTCGACGCGGGCCAGGTGGGCGCGCATGATGCGGCTCCTTCCGGAGTCGGGCGGGGGTAGGTCAGTCGGTGACCGGGTGGGGCAGGACGACCGGGGCCGCGTGCTCGACCGGATGTTCTGGCACGTCGGGGCGGAAGGGCTCCAGCGCAGGCAGGTCGGGCACCAGTCCGGCGGACGTGCGGCAGGTCTCGGCCGCGTCGGTGAGGGAGAGGTACGGCGTGCGGATGCGGGACCAGCCGCCGGAGGTGTCGCCCGCCACGGCCAGGCCGGGCCGTTCGGGAGGGATGGAGCAGGCGGCCATGACCGCTTCCGGGGCGATGTCGCCGAGGGCCATTTTGGCGGAGGCTTCTTCGTTGACGCGGTGGCAGACGCGGCCGGTGAGCTGAGCGCGGAGCATGGTGGCGCCCTTGCCGAGTTCGGCGCCGAAGCGCTGCCCGCAGACCTCCAGGTACATGCCGGCGGCGCGGCCGAGCTGGGCGAGCCGGATGAGCTGGGTGACCATCTCGTCCCGGCGTTCCTCGTCCTTCTTCGTGGCGACGAGGAAGAGTTCGGCCACCTCGTCCACGAACAGCACGACGGGTACGGGGCGCTCGTGCTCGGGCAGGCCCCAGATGTCAGAGGTGATCTCCTCGTCCGGGGTGCCGGGGGCGATGCCCTGCCGGGCCTTGATCAGGTCGTATCGGTCCTCCATTTCCTTGACCAGCACGGGCAGCAGTTCGGCCGCCTGTTCCGGGTCGGTGGCCAGCGCGGAAAGCCGGGGCGCGAAGGGGGCCAGCTCGACGCCCCGCTTGCAGTCGATGCCGACCAGGGCGACCGGCTGAGGGGCGAGGCCGGCGATGAGGTGGCGCAGGTACATGGACTTGCCGGACAGGGTGGCGCCGAGGGTGAGCTGGTGGGGGATCGTGCGGTAGTCACGTACGAACGGCGTGGTGTCTTCGCGCAGGGCGACCGGCACTTTGAGGAAGCCGCCCGGGACCTTGCGCGGCATGCGGACCCGCCGTAAGACGTCGTAGCCGACGAGGCGCAGCTCGATGACACCCGGCTTGACCGGGGTGACGTAGACGGCGTGGACGCCCCAGGCGTGCCGCAGCCGTTCGGCCGAGGCGACGAAGTCGGCGGGTTCCTGGCCAGGGGCCAGGCGGAGGCGTATCCGCAACCCGGTCGTGTTGAGCCGGAGCAGGCCCCGGCGAGGCGGTACGGGCCGCACCTCACGCCGGGCCATGGCCTTGGCCGCGAGCACCCGGAGCCGGGACGGCGCCACGGTCAGGCCGCACGCCTCCATCACCGAGCCGTACGTGCTGAGCAGCCGGACCGTGGACACCGGGAGGCCGACCGTGGACCAGTACGCCGCCGGGTGCTTGGCCCGGGCGTAGGCGGCCCCGCCGCCGAGTGCGGCGACAGGACCACCCACTTCCAGAAGCGTCATCAGGTCGGACATCAGGCAGCGGCCCCGGTGGCGGCCGGGAAGGCGGCGGGGGTGACGGCGGCGGCGCGGTAGGCGATGCCGTGGCGCTGCTGGCCGTTGAAGACGGACTCCCAGGGCCGGGCGACCAGGCCCGGCAGTGAGACCGGTGCGCCCAGGGTCAGCCCCTCGGAGATGCCGCCCTCCGGGACGGTGACCTTGATGAGCGAGGACTCGCCGTCCTCGATGTAGACGACGCCGATGGTCATCAGCGCCTCGCCGCTGTTGGCGTCCTTGGCGATCTCGCCGGTCTGCCGGTCGCGGACCTTCGGTTCGGGGGCCTCGGTGAGGAGGATCGTGGCGCCGGAGGTCTCCACGCGGATGGTGCGCAAGACACACTCCTATCTACTCGTCTATACAAGATGGGTCCTGCGAATCCCTTGATCGGGATCACGGAATCACCCTGCCACACAACACGCCCACTCGTCTATACGAGTAAGCGTGTTGGGGTGTACGAGTTCGGGAGAACGTCCCCGCGCACCACCGCAAATCGTGATGATCAGGTCGCCGGGAGCTGGTACGAGAGGACGTAGGCGTCCGCCGCCATCACCGTGTCGCAGACCTCCACGGCCCGACCCTCGGTGTCGAAGGCGGTCCGGATGAGATGGATGACCGGAACGCCGGCGGCCAGCCGCAGCGTCTTGACCTCGGCGGGCGAGGGCATCCGGGCGCGGATCTCCTCGTCGAAGTGGTCGAGGCGGTGGCCCAGCTCTTCCAGGCGGGCGTAGATGCCGCCGGGGCCGGGGTTGGGTTCGGCGATGGGGGTTCCGCGGGCGATGTCGAGCGGGAGATATGAGGTGGCGAACTCGACCGGCCGACCGTCGAGCAGGTAGCGGCGCCGCCGGGCCAGCACACGGCGCACGGAGCCGAGCCTGGTGGAGATGTCCTGGCTGGCCTTCTCCTCCTTGACCTCCAAGCTGTCGACCTGGGGGTGGCCGCCGGCCGCGTCGGCCTCCACGATGAACGCGGACTTGCCTTGTTCCCGGTGACGGCGGGCGAAGCGGTCGGAGGCGAGGCGCCTGACGGGCGGTCGTGGCCGCACGAAGACGCCCCGGCCGTGCTCGGCGTGGACCAGGCCCTCGCCCTGGAGGATGGAGAAGGCGTTGCGGACCGTCATCCGGGACACCCCGAAGTGGTCGACAAGGTCGGCTTCGGAGGGCAGCTTCTCGCCCTCGCGGAATCGCCCACGGTCGATGGCCTCGCGAAGCTGGTCGGCGATCTGCCGGAAGACCGCACGATCGCTCGTGGGGTCGAGATCACCGAGGAGGCCCGAAGAAAGAGGGCTCACGTGAGTACTCCTTTAGGTATCTAGACGAGTGGGCGAGTGCTGTTGCTACGGTGGAGAGCCTAGCCAGCCGAGAGGGCCGAGGAACGTGAGCACTGAACGCCCGCACTCCGTGAGCGTCGCCGGGGTCGTCGTGGACGACCAGGGCCGGGCCCTCCTGATCCAGCGCCGCGACAATGGTCACTGGGAGCCGCCGGGCGGTGTCCTCGAACGCGAGGAGACCATCCCGGAAGCCCTCCAGCGTGAAGTCCTCGAAGAGACCGGCATCAAGATCGCCCTTCCGGCGACCCTGACCGGCGTCTACAAGAACATGAAGGGCCTGATCGTCTCGCTGGTCTTCCGCTGCGAAGCCGCCGACGGTGTGCCCACCACCGGTGACGAGACCCGCGCACTGCGCTGGGCCACCCGCGAAGAGGTCACCGAGCTTGCCGACGAGGCGTACGCGATACGCGTCCTTGACGCACTCGACGCTACGACCCCGCCGGCCGTTCGCGCCCACGACGGCGTGAAACTCGTCTAGCCCGAACCCGCTGCACATGGCGGCCTACCAGCACGAAGGAACTTGTATGCACGAGTATACGAGTACAGCCCGGGTCTGGGGGCTGAGTTGCCCAGGATTGCCGGAAGAAGTGAGCCGGGCCCGCCGCTGGACCCGCGACATCCTGCGCGGCTCCCCTCTGGCCGACGACGCCGAGCTGATCGTGAGCGAGCTGAGCACGAACGCGATCCGCCACACGGCCAGCGGCTGGGAGCCCGGCACCTTCCACCTGGCCGTCGCTGTCTCGGCTCAGGTGGTCGCGGTATCGGTCACGGACGACGGCGGCGCGGCCACGGCCCCCAAGGTCGAGCACCAGGACCACGACGCTGAACGCGGCCGGGGGCTGGGCATGGTCAGCGCGCTCGCCCACCGGGTCGTCGTCCACGACAGCGACCAGGGCCACACGGTCACCGCCGAGCTGTACACCGACGCACGGCCGGGAGGCCGACGATGCTGATGAAGCTGCCCCGATGGGGGTTCTGGTGCGAGTGCTGGACGGAGAACCTGACCGAGCAGGGCCCGCCGACACTGGTGGCATCGTTCGACGCCTACTCCGCTCCGCAGGCGGACCGGTGGGTAGCGATCGCCCTCGAAACGATCTCCCCGGCACTGGACTCGGACGCCTCCAGCGCAGCGTGGGAGTGGATGTACGACGGCCGGATCGACACCCGACGAGCCCTACTGCGGGCCGAGCCCTGCACGGTGTCCCTGACCCACGCCGGCACACGCATCACCTGGACCATCCAGCCGGTGCTCTTCCTGCCCCTCGCGCACCGCCAGGGCACCGAACTCCCGGCATGCGCACACGACTTCACGGCCCGCCCTGAAGAGTGAGTTACAACTTTCTCTACTGGTTCAAGGCGGCTCGCTCCGCTCACCGCGCGCGGCCCGGCCCCCGGCCGGGCCTGCGCTCCTGTCTCCGCCCCGCTCCAGCCCGGCCGACGCCCGCGCCGCGCTCTGAGCAGTCAGCCGCCTGATGTCAGAGAAGGGGTACATCGTGGCTGGAGCGGTCGGCTCCACGACCTTAGCCAGCCACCTGCCGCTTCACCGACCTGCCACCCGTCAACAGCAGGCGTCGATAGCCATGACAACATTCTCCACGGTCTCGATTGCTTCCAGTGCGTCAACGTCTGCAAGCGGTGTAACTTTTCCTGGGTTCAACGGATCTAGGTCACATTCGTGCACGATTCTATTGCGGCGACTGACTACCACGCCCAACGCGGTCTTAACGGTTCCGGCACCTTTGGGGAAAGCCGATGACCAGATCTTATTCAGGCCGACCATTGCTAAACCACTACTAATGTCATCCGGGCGCTGGTAGGTCTCAAGTCCAAGCCGTTCAGCCACATAAGTTCGGGCCGTGAGCTCCATTTCGGCGGGACTAGATGCTGCGGCAGCGACGATCTGACTGATCGCTCCGAAGTGGAGCCCAACCTTGCCGCCACTGCCGCTAGGGATCCTGGTCATCAAAATATCGACGGCGCGATCCAGCACAATGCCGTGCACGTAAGAATCCAGGGCGGCAACCGCGTGCACTAGCGCGGACCGGTAAAGGTCGGAGCCATCAATTCGTCCCTGTGTCATAGACGCCAAAGACTGTCCAACTCCAACCAAATCGCGAGCCCGAGCTATTTCTCTCGAAAATTGCCCCAGTCTAACGGTTGACATCAGCCTTCCCGGCAGGTCAAGTGCTCAACTCTAGCCGCAAGTTCATCAAAGGTATTGCGGAACTTAGTGATGTTCTCCTGGGTGATATCCCACACGCTGCCGCCTCGCCCTACATCCTGCTGGGTTAGCGTGAAGACGGGCTTCCGATTCTGTTGAGAATTGGCGATCAAGGCGTTGAAATCAGGAATCGAAGCCAGGCGGTAGGACGCTTCCAAGCTTGCGGCAGAGTATGCCTCATCTGGCAGCATGAGCCCTGCACTAGTTAGTGCTGGTACTAGCGTCTCGTCGATCGTTGCATCCAAGGCATCGAAATACTCCTTAAAGGCGATCGTCGGAGCATTGTTCTTGAGTCGATACCTCTGCACAATGACGCCGAGGAATTTTAGGTCTGGCTTTGGGAAAACATAGTCGGCCCTAGAAAGTGCCTCCAGTTCGGAAGCCCTCTCGGCCCACCTCGACCACTTAGGGATTACCCTGGCAAGTGAGTCCATTGCCATTACCGAGAAAACGTCAGGGCTCGCCGGGACGATAAAGTAGTCTGATGTGGCGACGAGGTTCTGGTTGATGGAGCCAAGGCCGGGACTTAGGTCGACAATCACATAATCCGCGTCGTATTTTTCGGCGGTGATTTTAAAGAGATGCGAGAAGCTCCCAGGAAGGTTCTTCAGGGCCTGAATGGACTCAGATAGCTGCTGCGCAACGCCAAGGGACACCTCATCCTCGGCCAGTCCTACATGGCCGGGAATCAGGTAGAGTCCTTCACGTCCAGGCACCTCTACACACTCTACCGGGGCGAGCGGCCGGGGGCGTGATTGAAATGCAGGATCGAGGGCATCACGGAGGTTCCTGTCAGGGTTTTCCTTATAGAAGTTCTCCAAGGCATCCGATTGCGTCAGATCCAAGACCATGCCGGTCAGATTGCATTGCGGATCAGCGTCCACCATGATCACTTTCTTGCCCCTCTCGGCCAGCATCCAAGAGAGGTTAAAGCAGGTAGTCGTCTTACTTACGCCACCCTTGTTGTTGAACATCGCGATTACCTTGGCCACCAATAGCCCCCAAATCAGTAAGCGGTACTCACCCGCGCGATCCAGGGTGACGACACTACCGCTGACACCCTGGTGGCATGGTGCTTTTTGGCGGACAGTATGACGACACGCAGCTTGGTGGCCAACGGCAAGGTTCCGATGTGTCATGACAGGATCTCGGACCCAGACCCAGCGGCTGGCCTTGCCTTAGGTGCCTCACTGCAAGCGCACCAGATCGAAGGGGGAACAGAGGCAACCACGGCGAACGCAGCTCACCGGCTGTCGCGGCTTGCTCTGGTCGACGGCATCAGCGGCGTGGCTGAGCCCGGTGGGGGGTGCAGCGAGACATACGCGCGCCTAAGTGATCTGCACACCCGCCGTCGTGGCTGACTTTCGTCGGCTGCGGTTCAGACCCGGGTCCGGCGAACGCCGGTGCACGCGATTAGCCTGCTGCCGTCCTCGGTGAGGAACAGCATGAACGTCCAGGCGCCATCGACAGCCCTGATCTGCCCCAGGCGGACTGGGTGCTGATGCCGGCCGAGCAGATCCACGGCGTGCGCCAGGTTCGTGGTCTCGATGCCCTGGCGGCGTGTGTGCCGCAGTCGACGTTCATAGACACGGGCGAGCGCCCCAGCAGACGTGGTCCCCTCCCAGATCACGTGGGAACCTCCGCAGCGGAGCGCAGCCAGGGCGGCCACGGACGCCTCGTCGTTGCCGACGAGCAGCCGTTCGAGTAGTTCCCGCTGCATGCCGTCACCCCCACCGGGATCCTGCTGTACAGCAGCCGGATACAGCAACCACAGCAACCGGCCCCACCCGGTGGCGCCCCCTTGGGGCCGGTACACGACCTGTATGACCCTCTCCGACCGATCTCTGTAGAGCTACGGATCAGAAGGTTGCAGGTTCGAATCCTGCCGAGTGCACAGCAGACCAGAGGCCCTGTGGAGTGATCCACAGGGCCTCTGACTTTTGCCTCGGCCGCAGTGTTTGACGGCAACCGCCTCAGAAGGTGAGAGCGGGGACGATCAGACGGCTACGGGACGCCGGCCGTGCCGTCGACATCGGCTGGCCCGTTGCCGTCACCCGTCAGAGCGTCGCCGACGTGATCGAATGCGGACCGCTGGGAGTCGAGCCGTACGAAGTTCCAGCGGCTGAGAAAGCAAACAAGCTTGCCCGCATCAGAGCACGCCGACGACCCCGGTCCCACCGGCACCGGGATCCTGACCAGGGATTCCGCGACCGGACCACCTTGAATGCTGTCCAGGCCGAGGGGTGGTCCGGTCTTCACTTGCTGAGTCGTCGGTTCACCTCAGAGCCTTACCGACCTCGTAGATCGTGGGTCTGTCTTCAGGGGCGGGACTGAGCATCGCGTCGATCAGTTCTCCCAGCTCGCCGTGCATGCTCACGGGCCGGCGCTTGCCACTCGCGACGGCTCTCCGCTGCTCGGGGCGCGGGGCGTCGTCCGGGTACTCGACCGCCCGCCAGCCCGTTGCGGAGATGAGCAGCGATGCGCCGAGCGCGTAGATGTCGGCTTCCTTCGTGGCTTCAGCCTCTCCAGTCGCCAGCACACTGCGCGCGATCTCCGGCGCCTCGTAGTGGACGAGGCAGCCGCGGAACGGGAAGTCGTATCCCTCGGGGACGTGTCCGCCACGCGCCAAGGCCAGGTCGATGAGGTGGGTGCGATCCGGGCCGATGATGAAGTGCGCGGGTTGGACGTCGCCGTGAGCCCAGCCCTTGGTGTGGAGTTCGGCCAGCGCTTCCACGCAGCCCAGTGCTGCGCTGGTGTGTGGTTCGATGTGCGAGTCTGGTGGACGGCAGGGCCCCCACAACTGATAGAGGTCCGGTCCCTCGCGCCAGGGTTGGACGTTCCAGGTACCGCGTTCCCACTCGCCGTACGCGGAGTCATGGAAGCCGAGGCGATGCAGTACGGCGCCCTCACGCGCGGGAGCGAGCGCCGTCCAGGGCTGCGCGGGCCACTCGGCCGTTGCCTCGACCGGATAGCCGACCTTCACGGCGTAGCGGCCCCGGTGGCTCTCGACCTCCCAGACCATGGAGCCCCGACGATTGAGAACCAGGCGCTGAGCCGTGGGCATGAGTGCGTCGAGCACGACGATCGGCAGTTCAGGGGGTGTCCCGGACAACGTTTGTTCTCCTTCCGGGCAACGTGGCCGGCCTCGCATCGTGGCCGGCCGCGTCGGTGGGTGTCGTGTCGCTACTCCTGACCGTACGGCCGGCCGCAGTCCGAGTCGCACTGCGCGAGGTTTGTGCCGTTCACGGTCCAGAGGTCGTCGAAGACCATGAACCCGGCCGCCTTCATCGCGTGCGCGGACGCGGCGACGTGCTTCGGGTCACGCGCTCCACCACCCGGCTTCGGGTTGTGGTGGAGGAAGCGGCCGGCGAACCGATCGCACAGTTCGCCGTACTCCTTCGTGTGCAGGATGAGCGCGTGGAGGCCGAGGTCCACGTCGTCCGACGGGACCATGGGTACGGTGGCGGTCGCCGCGGTGACCACGAAAGCCACCGCCTGGTCCGCGATCCGCTGTGCCCGCTCGGGCGACTGCCCGTTGTGGACGACCACGAAGTGCGTGAGGCTCTGGAACAGCTCCTCACCAGCTACTGCGCGACCGGTCCTCTGGTCGTTGGCCGTTGCCGTCATGCGATTACTCCTTGAGTGTCGCGGTGCTCTGGCACTTACGCCCGCATCGGTTGCCGCGGCATGGGCCACCGATTGCCGGGGCTTGGGAGGCCACCCCGAACGGAGAAGGAGGCCGGGGACTGGCATCCCGTTCGGGGCGGCCGGTCTACTGGCTGATACCGAGGGCCACGCCGATCCTCAGGCCACACGACCCGCTGATCACGATGATGGAGAGAACCCCCACGTACTGGCCGATGACGCGCATCACAGGCCGTCCCGGCTGTTGCCGTTCCTGATGGCCAGGCGGGCGCTCAGTTCCTCCCGCGTGGTCGGTGCCACCACGTTGTCCGGCAGGGCGTCCCATTCGAGGCCGCCACCGATGGGCCGGATCTGCACCCTGGCGCCGACCTCACCCATGACGACGCCATACGTCCACTGGCGGTGTCCTTCGCCAGTTCGCCGATGTCCGGTCCGGTCCGCTGGTTGCTCGCCATGCGGACGAGCATGCTGCTGCTCATCAGGACGTCGGAACCTCCGACAAACCCCACTTCGGGACGTCCCGCGTCGGGTAGAACGTCCCTGGTGCCGTCCCCGGGCGTCGGGAGAGATTGGGATGCCGAACGAGAGGTTACGTGCTGCCATGGCGAGCGGCGGCTGGACGTACGCCGCCCTTGCGGACAAGGTCGAAGTCGATCCCAAGTCCGTTGAACGATGGGTCAATCTGGGGCGCACGCCGCGCCGTGGCACGGCCATGCTGGCGGCGGAGATCCTGGGAGAAGACGTGCACGCTCTATGGCCCGCGCTCCGGCAGGCACGCCCTGCCCGCGCTGTCAGTCCGGAACTTGTGGCTCTCTACGACCAGCGGGCGGACATCCCCGTGTCCACCTTCGTGGACCTGCTGACCCAGGCCCGCGAGCACATCGACGTGCTGGTGTACGCCGCCGTGTTCCTGCACGAGGCGTACCCGCGGCTCAATGACCTACTGCGTGAGCGAGCGGACGACGGGTGTGCGGTCCGTATCGCGATCGGCGACCCCGACAGCACGAATGTCCGACAGCGCGGGAAAGAGGAGAGGTTCGGCCACGGTATCGAGTCCCGTTGCCGACTTGCCCTGATGCACTATCGCCCCCTTGCCGGGGTACCTGGCATCGAGGTTCGGACCCATGCCACCACGCTCTACAACTCGATCTATCGTGCGGATGACCAGGCACTGGTCAATGCCCATGTCTGGGGTGTGAACGCCTACGGCGCTCCCGTGTGGCATCTCCGGCGCAGCGGAAAGGGCGGGATGTTCGACACCTACGCCTGCGGCTTCGACGCGGTGTGGGAAACCGCGACGCCGGTACGAGGAGGGTGACCGTGGCGCGGACCGAGTACTACGACGACCCAGCGGCACCGGAGCCGAACAGCCTGGTGGTTGCGGCGTCCGCCGTGGTCACCGACGACGAAGGGCGTGTACTCCTTCAGCGCCGCAGGGATAACGATCTATGGGCGCTACCGGGCGGCGGCATGGAGATGACCGACTCGCTCCCAGGAACGGCCGTCCGCGAGGTGAAGGAAGAAACCGGTCTGGATGTAGAAATCACCGGTCTTGTAGGTACATACACTGATCCTCGCCACATCATCGCCTACTCGGACGGTGAGGTGCGCAGGCAGTTCAACGTCTGCTTCACCGCCCGCGTGGTCGGGGGCCGGCTCGCGATCTCGGACGAGTCCACGGAGCTGCGGTTCGTCCAGCCGGAGGAGATCGACCAACTGCCGATGCACCACACGCAGCGGCTCCGGATCCGTCACTTCCTGGAACACCGCGAGCGGCCCTACCTCGGCTGATTGGACCTCCGGCACCCGCTTCAGGAGTTTCATCCGCGTTGCGGGACATTTCCGGTGCCGAGCTGTCGCCCTACGGCCGGTGCCAACTCCGACGCTGCTTCGAGTAGAGGCCGGGGCCTTCGGCGTTCCTGGGTCAGCACTCCTCGTCCGGGTCGTTCCGGTTCAGCTTCTCCAGGTATTCGTGGGCCAGGGCCGTGGCGCGGGTGAACCAGTCGGTGATGATCGCCAGTTCCTCCGGGGAGTAGTCGGAGAAGAGGGCGTTCAGGCGCTTGTAGTGGCCCGCGTACACCGCCTCCACGCGGGCGACGGCGTCCTGTACGGCGGCCACGCGGACCCGGCGGCGGTCCGCGGGGTCGGGGCGGCGGGTGACGTAGCCGGCGCGCTCCAGGCGGTTGAGGATGCCGGTCACCGCCCCCGTGGTGACGTGGGCGCGGGCCGCGAGGTCGCCCGCCGTCAGCAGCTCGTCGCCGGCCTCCAGGACGAAGGCGAAACAGGTCAGGTCGGTGACGTTCAGTCCCAGTCGCCGGGCCAGCTCCTGCTGTCCGATGAGGTGGGCGGCGATGAGGTGGTCCATCGCCGCCAGCGCCTGGGCCGGTGTGGCGGGCGGGCGCGGCGTGCCGTGCATCTTTCGCAATCCCTTAGTTCGTGAGATATTCGGATGGTAAATCTCTTAGCCCGTGAGAGAACTGGGTTCGTCCCCTGGAGGCGGCTCCATGAGTCTGTACGACGAGGGTCACACGATCGCCGGCTGGACCGGCTTCGGCATCGCGACCGTGGGCAGTGCTGTGGCGGGATGGGGGGTGTGCGCGGTCTCCCCGACGCTGATCGCCGGCGGGCTGGCCGTCGTGGTGGCGAGCGTCGTGGTCACCTGGGTCCTGCATCTGTCCGGCTGGGGCAAGCCACCGGGCGTACGGCCGCGCGGACAGTGGGGGATGCGGGTGCGGGACGCGCAGGCCCGGGAGGGGCATACCGGATGCGTCAGCTGCCGGCTCGCGGGGCGGGGGCGGCGGCGGGCCGTGGAGCCGGTCGCCGGGACCGGAGTGATTCCCGCCGAACCGATCCCCCTGTCCCCTGTCGAGTGAACGAGCTTTCCTCGAACGCGCGTTGCTTCTTTCTCCCGTCCTGGCCCTGAGGGCTTCCTCCCACCTTGGCCCTCACCTCGGCCCCCGAGCCGATGTCCGACCCACCCTCTACCCTCACGAGTGATGGCACAGGTGTGGAAGTGCTCCGGGCTGCGCTGGCCGGCGGGCGGCGGTCCGGTGCTGGAATGGGACGGCGGGCGGCGCAGTGCGCTGCCCCGGGGGAAGCGGGTCGCCTTCGCCGTACCGGAGGGCGGCGTGCGCCGGTGCGTGGGGGCGCGGGGGCATGCCTGTGCGGTGCGGGCGGTCGTGCCGGGCAGGAGTACGGGGGCCCGGTGCGAGGAGTGCGCGCGGCTGGACCGGGCGCACTCGGTGGCCGCCGACACGCTCGCCGACGATCCACGGCCCTACCGCGTGTATCTGGCGTGGTTCGGGCCGGGCTTGGTGAAGGTCGGCATCACCGCCGCGGAGCGGGGGCCGGCGCGGCTGCTGGAGCAGGGCGCCGTCTGTTTCAGCTGGCTCGGCACCGGCCCGCTGATGGCCGCGCGGCGCACCGAGGAGCTGCTGCGGGCCGCGCTGCGGGTGCCGGACCGGATTCCGTACGCCGAGAAGCGGGCGGTGCGGTCGGCGCTGCCGGCGACGGAGGCGGAGCGCGCCGCCGAGGTGCGCGAGCTGCACGCGCGGGCCGTCGCGCTCCCCGGGTGGCCGGAGTCGCTGCGGCCGGCGCCCTGCGACGTGGTCGACCACGCAAGGGCTTTCGGGATCGAGGCGGCTTTGGAGGCGTTCGGTGAGGTGGTGGAACTCGTTCCGGGCGGGAGCGTCGGCGGGGAGCTGGTCGCGGCGGCCGGGCCCGACCTTCATCTGGCGGTCGGCGGACGCGGGGTCGTCGTCCTGGACACCCGGCTGATGACCGGCTGGGAGCTGCTGCCCTCGGAGCCCGCGGCGGCCGGATGCGCTTTGCCTGTACGGGAGTTCAGGAGGGAACCGGACGGGTTGTTCTGATCCGGGTGTTCCCTGCGAGGCGCCTGTGTGTTTCTCAGGGAAATCACAGATTCGTGAAAGCGTGTTCTCAGAGGGCCCCGACAGGGTGTCCACCATGACCACGACCTCGCCCCAGGGGCGCACCGAACTGCTGAGGCCGGACGGGAGCCCCGTCCGCGTGCTTGTGGTGGACGACGAGCTGTCGATCACCGAACTGCTGAGCATGGCCCTGCGTTACGAGGGCTGGCAGATCAGGAGTGCGGGGGACGGGCAGGGGGCCGTCCGGACGGCCCGTGAGTTCCGGCCCGACGCCGTCGTGCTCGACATGATGCTGCCGGACATGGACGGGCTGTCCGTCCTCGGGCGGCTGCGCCGCGAGCTGCCGGACGTGCCGGTGCTGTTCCTCACCGCCAAGGACGCGGTGGAGGACCGTATCGCCGGGCTCACCGCCGGCGGCGACGACTACGTCACCAAGCCGTTCAGCCTGGAGGAGGTCGTGGCGCGGCTGCGCGGGCTGATCCGGCGGTCGGGGGCCGCCGACCGGCGCTCCGAATCCGTGCTCGTCGTCGGCGATCTCACCCTGGACGAGGACAGTCACGAGGTCGCGCGGGGCGGCGAGTCCATCCACCTCACCGCCACCGAGTTCGAGCTGCTGCGCTTCCTGATGCGCAACCCCCGGCGGGTGCTCAGCAAGGCGCAGATCCTGGACCGCGTCTGGTCGTACGACTTCGGCGGGCAGGCCAATGTGGTCGAGCTGTACATCTCCTATCTGCGGCGGAAGATAGACGCCGGGCGGGAGCCGATGATCCACACCCGGCGTGGAGCCGGCTATCTGATCAAGCCCGCCGCGTCATGAGCGGGCGACGGCGGCCGGGTCCGCCGCGGCGGCGGAGGCGACGGGCGGCGCAGCCGCGCACCCTGCGGACCCGGCTCGTCGTCGCGTCCGTGACGCTGATCGCCGTGGTGTGCGCCGTGATCGGCACGGTGACCACCCTCGCCCTGCGCAGTCACCTCTACGACCAGCTGGAAGGCAAGGTCACCGAGATCGCGATGCGCGCGGTCGGGCACCTCCGGGAACCGGACGGCGGGGCCGGCCCGGCGCCCCAGGTGCCGGACACCGCCTCCACCCCGAGCGGCAAGGTGGAGGACCTGCTGACGAAGGGGCCCACCCCGTTCGGCACGATCGCCGCCTACGTGGCGGACTCCTCGATCGCCGGCGCGGCCGTCGCCCGCCAGCAGAACGACGACAACGGCTTCTTCAAGCGGTCCCGGGCCGACGGCCTGAACGCCGCGCAGAAGAAGGCGCTCGGCACGGTGGCGAAGGACGGCGCCGCGCACACCGTGGAGATCCCCGGGCTCGGGAACTACCTCGTCACGTACAAGGCGAGCCGGGACGGCGGCGAAGCCTTCTACGTCGGCCTGCCCACCAAGGACACCGACGACAACATCAACACCCTGATCCTGGTCGAGGTCAGCGTCACCGCTGCCGGTCTCGTCGCCGCCGGCATCGCCGGGTACGTGCTGGTCGGCGTCGCCACCCGGCCGCTCCGCAAGGTCGCCGCCACCGCGACCCGGGTCTCCGAGCTGCCGCTGCACACCGGTGAGGTGCGGCTGAGCGAGCGGGTGCCGGAGGCGGAGTGCGACCCGCACACCGAGGTCGGCCGGGTCGGTGCCGCGCTCAACCGGATGCTGGACCACGTGCACGGCGCCCTGCACGCCCGGCAGCAGAGCGAGACCCGGGTCCGGCGGTTCGTCGCCGACGCCAGCCACGAGCTGCGGACACCGCTCGCCTCCATCCGGGGCTACGCGGAACTCACCCGGCGCGGGCGGGAGCAGGTGGGGCCCGACACCCGGCACGCGCTCGGCCGGATCGAGTCCGAGGCGGGCCGGATGACCCTGCTGGTCGAGGATCTGCTGCTGCTCGCCCGGCTGGACGCCGGGCGCCCGTTGCAGTTCGAGCAGACCGATCTCGTCCCGCTCGTCGTGGACACCGTCAGCGACGCCCGCGCGGCCGGCATGGACCACACCTGGCGGCTCGACCTGCCCGACGAGCCGGCGCCGGTGTCGGCGGACGCGGCCCGGTTGCAGCAGGTGCTGGTCAACCTGCTGGGCAACGCCCGCAACCACACGCCGCCCGGTACGACGGTCACCGCGCGCGTGCAGCGGCGCGGACCGTGGATGTGCGTCGACGTGGAGGACAACGGGCCGGGGATCCCGGCGGAGTTGCTGCCGCACGTCTTCGAACGGTTCGCGCGCGGCGACTCCGCGCGGTCCCGGGCCACCGGGTCCACGGGGCTGGGGCTCGCCATCGTGCAGGCCGTGGCCGCCGCGCACGGCGGTGCCGTGACCGTGGACAGCGTGCCGGGGCGGACCTTGTTCACCGTGCGTCTGCCCGCGCTCGGCCCGGCCGCTGCGCGGCCGGAGCCCGGCCTGGTCCGGCCGCCGCACTCACAGGCACAGCACAGTGCCACCACATGGGCGCGACAGGGCACTTCAGAAAAGTCGGTGCCATGCGAACCGACTCTTCTCCCGGCACCCTGCCGGCGCGGGAGCACCTCCCGGCCGGAGACGCCGGTACGCCTGTCCTCGACGTAGTGATCCCCGTCCACAACGAGGAGAAGGACCTCCCGCCGTGCGTCCGCAGACTGCACGCGCACCTCACGCACACCTTCCCGTACGCGTTCCGCATCACGATCGCGGACAACGCGTCCACGGACACCACCCCGCTGGTGGCGGCACGGCTGGCGGCGGAGATCCCCGAGGTCGCCGCCTTCCGCCTGGAGCAGAAGGGGCGGGGGCGGGCGCTGCGGACCGTGTGGTCGGTGTCGGACGCCCCGGTCCTCGCCTACATGGACGTCGACCTGTCCACCGACCTCAACGCCCTGCTGCCGCTGGTGGCGCCGCTCATCTCCGGTCACTCCGACCTGGCGATCGGCTCCCGGCTCGCCCGCGCCTCCCGGGTCGTACGCGGCCCCAAGCGGGAGTTCGTCAGCCGGACCTACAACCTGATCCTGCGCGGTTCGCTCCAGGCCCGCTTCTCCGACGCGCAGTGCGGCTTCAAGGCGATCCGGCGCGAGGTGGCGCAGGTGCTGCTGCCGCTGGTGGAGGACACCGGCTGGTTCTTCGACACCGAGATGCTGGTGCTGGCCGAGCGGGCGGGCCTGCGGATCCACGAGGTGCCGGTCGACTGGATCGACGACCCGGACTCCACCGTGCACATCGTGCAGACGGCCACCGACGACCTCAAGGGCGTGTGGCGGGTCGGCAAGGCCCTGGCCACCGGTTCGCTGCCGCTGGACCGGCTGACCCGGCCCTTCGGTGACGACCCGCGCGACCGCGAACTGCCCGACGTGCCCAGGGGCCTGGCCCGCCAGCTGCTCGGCTTCTGCGTGGTCGGCGTCCTGTCCACCCTCTTCTACCTGCTGCTGTACAGCGCCTTCCGGCAGTTCACCGGCTCGCAGTTCGCCAACGCGCTCGCGCTGCTGGTGTCGGCGGCAGCCAACACGGCCGCCAACCGCCGGCTCACCTTCGGCGTGCGCGGCCGGGGCGGCGCGGTACGGCACCAGGCGCAGGGCCTGGTCGTCTTCGGCATCGGCCTCGCCCTGACCAGCGGCTCGCTCGCCGCCCTCGGCGCGGCCACCGACCGCCCGGCGCACTCGACCGAGCTGGCGGTGCTCATCGCCGCCAACCTCGCGGCGACCGTGCTGCGCTTCCTGCTCTTCCGCGCCTGGGTCTTCCCGGACCGGGGCGATCAGCGACCGTACGAGGACCCGCACGAGCAGCCGTACGGGCGGTCGTACGAGCAGCCGTACCGGACCACTCGGTTCCGCGCCGGTGAGGCCGCGGACGGCCCGTGGCGGGACACCATCGACGCCACCGTGCGGGTGCGGCCGGCGTGCCTTCGCGACACCGACCCGGGGGACGCCCGATGACCACGCACGACGCCCCGCCGATCCCGTCGGCCGCGCCCCCGGGGGCCCCCGCGCCCCATGAGCCGAGGCAGCCGTTCCTTCGCCGGCTGTGGCGCGGCCGGCCCGAGGACCCGCGCTGGGCCCGCCCGGCCCTGCTCGGCCTGCTGGCCGCCACCCTCCTGCTCTACCTGTCCCACCTCAGCGCCTCCGGCTACGCCAACTCGTTCTACTCTGCGGCCGTCCAGGCGGGCAGCACCTCCTGGAAGGCCTTCTTCTTCGGCTCGCTGGACGTCGGCAATGCCATCACCGTGGACAAGCCCCCGGCCGCGCTGTGGCCCATGGAGCTGTCGGTGCGGGTCTTCGGGCTCGACTCGTGGGCGATCCTCGTGCCCGAGGTGCTGATGGGGGTGGCGGCGGTCGCGGTCGTGTACGCCGCCGTGCGCCGCCGGTTCAGCCCCGGGGCCGGTCTGATCGCGGGCGCGGTGCTCGCCCTCACCCCGGTCGCGGCGCTGATGTTCCGGTTCAACAACCCCGACGCGATGCTGGCCCTGCTGATGTCCGTGGCCTGCTACCTGGTCGTCCGGGCCGTGGAGGACGGCCGTACGAAGTGGCTCGTGTGGGCCGGGGTCGCGATCGGGTTCGCGTTCCTCGCCAAGACGCTCCAGGCGTTCCTGATCCTGCCGCCGCTCGCGATCGTGTACGCGGTGTGCGCGCCGGTGCCGCTGCGGAAGCGGTTCGGGCAGCTGGCCGTGGCGACGCTCGCGCTGGTCGTCTCCGGCGGCTGGTGGGTCGCGATCGTGGAGCTGTGGCCGGCCGCGTCCCGCCCGTACATCGGCGGCTCGCAGAACAACAGCTTCCTGGAACTGACCTTCGGCTACAACGGTCTCGGCCGCCTCAACGGCGAGGAGACCGGCAGCGTGGGCGGCGGTGGCGGCGCGGGCGGCACCGGCAGGTGGGGCGAGACGGGCTGGGACCGGATGTTCGGCTCCGAGGTCGGCGGCCAGATCTCCTGGCTGCTGCCGGCGGCACTGATCCTGCTCGCCGCCGGCCTGGTGGCCACGCGCGGACTGCGACGGACGTCGGTCACCCGCGCCTCGTTCCTGGTCTGGGGCGGCTCACTGCTGACGACGATGGCGGTCTTCAGCTACATGGCGGGCATCTTCCACCAGTACTACACCGTGGCCCTCGCCCCCTACCTGGCGGCCGTGACCGGCATGGGCGCCGGACTGCTGTGGGAGCGGCGCCGGGAGCAGTGGGCGTCGATCGTGCTCGCCGCGTCCGTGGTCGCGGCGGCGGCCTGGGGGTACGTCCTGCTCGACCGCACCCCCGACTATCTGCCCTGGCTGAAGTGGCTGGTCCTGATCGGCGGGCCGGCCGCGGCGCTCGGCCTGGTCTTCGCCGGCCGGCTCTCCCGGCGGCTCGCCCTCGGCGCGGCGGCGGCCGGTCTCGTGGCCGCGCTGGCCGGACCGACGGCGTACACCCTGAGCACGCTCCAGGAGGGTCACACCGGTTCGATCGTCACGGCCGGTCCGGCGGGCGCGAGCGCGATGGGCGGCCGGGGCGGCGGTCCCGGCGCCGGTGGCGGCATGCGGGACGGCTTCGGCGGCGGCGTGCCCGGCGGGCCGGGCCGGCAGAACCAGCAGGGCGGGCAGGGCCCTGGCGTCCCCGGCGGCGGTGGCTTCGGCGGCGGCGCGCCGGGCGGCCAGAACGGCCAGAACGGTCAGCAGGGGCAGCAGAACGGCGCCGGCGCCGGTGACGGCCTCCCCGGCGGTGGCGTCGGCGGCCTGCTGAACGGCGCGAGCGTGTCGTCCGAGGCCAGGAAGCTGCTGGAGAAGGACGCCAGGAAGTACACCTGGGTCGCCGCGGCCGTCGGCTCCCAGAACGCGGCGGGCTACCAGCTCGCCACGGGCGATCCGGTCATGGCGGTCGGCGGCTTCAACGGCACCGACCCGTCCCCGACGCTCGCCCGGTTCCAGCGGTACGTCGAGGAGGGAAAGATCCACTACTTCATCGCCGGAGGCGGCATGGGCGGCGGCGACAGCGGTACCGCCTCCGGGATCACCTCGTGGGTGCAGAGCACCTTCAAGAAGGTGACGGTGGGGTCGGCGACGTTCTACGACCTGACGCGGAAGGCCTGACCGACGCCCGGCCCATGCCCGGTCGGCAGCTGGCCGAGAAACGTGTTGTACACCGTATAGCAGCCGCTATACGGTGTACGGCATGTCCACACCTCAAGGCCACCCGCAGCGCTGGCTGATTCTCGGCGTCATCTGTCTCGCGCAGCTCACCGTCGTGCTCGACAACACCGTCCTGAACGTGGCCATCCCCTCGCTCACCCGCGAACTGCACGCGAAGACCTCCGACATCCAGTGGATGATCAACGCGTACTCCCTGGTGCAGTCCGGCCTGCTGCTCAGCGCGGGCAACGCGGCCGACCGCTACGGCCGCAAGAAGATGCTGGCCACCGGGCTCGCCCTGTTCGGCATAGGTTCGCTGGTGGCCGGACTCGCCGGCAGCACCGCCCAGCTGATCGCCGCGCGGGCCGGCATGGGCATCGGCGGCGCGCTGCTGATGACCACCACGCTGGCCGTGGCGATGCAGATCTTCGCCCCCGAGGAGCAGCCGAAGGCGATCGGCATCTGGAGCGCGGTCAACGCGCTGGGCTTCGCCGGCGGCCCGCTGATCGGCGGGTTCGTGCTGGACCACTTCTGGTGGGGCGCGATCTTCCTGATCAACCTCCCGGTCGCGGTGCTGGGCCTGGTCGCGGTGGTGATCCTCGTCCCCGAGACCAAGAACCCCCGCGGCGACCGTCCGGACCTGGTGGGCGCGGTGCTGTCCACCATCGGCATGGCCTCGCTCGTCTACGCGATCATCTCCGGGCCGGGACACGGCTGGACGTCGGCGCGGGTGCTCGGCACGGCGGCCGTCGCGGTGCTGGTGCTGGGCGCCTTCGCCTGGTGGGAGAGCAGGCTGGAGGACCCGATGCTCGACATCCACTTCTTCCGGGACCGGCGGTTCACGGGTGCGGTCGCCGGGGCCGTGCTCATCGTCTTCGGTATGGGCGGCGCGCTGTTCCTGCTGACCCAGCACCTCCAGTTCGTGCTCGGGTACGAGCCGCTGGAGGCCGGTCTGCGGACCGCACCGCTGGCGCTGACCGTGGTGGTGCTCAACTTCAGCGGGCTGTCGGCCAGGTGGTCGACGCGGCTGGGCACGCCGGCGTCGATCGCGCTGGGGATGGTGTGCATGGCCGGGGGTCTGGTGTCCATCGCGGAGGTGGACAACGGGGGCTACCTGGGTACGTTGCTCGGACTGCTGCTGATCGGCGCGGGCTGCGCGGTGGCGAACCCGGCGATGGCGCACGCCATCATGAGCGCGATCCCGCCGGAGAAGGCGGGAGTGGGCGCCGGGATCAACGGCACGCTCGCCGAGTTCGGCAACGGGCTCGGGGTGGCCGTCCTGGGCGCGGTGCTCAGCTCGTCCGTGGCCTCGGGGGAGTCGTTCGCCGACGGGCTGGGCGCCGGTCAGCTGGTGGGCGCGGTCGCCGTGCTGCTCGGTGGGTTCGTGGCGGCGGGGCTGCTGCGGCGGGCCGAGCGGGTGTCCGCCTAGTGGCGCGCGCCCCTAGGTTGGGACAGTGAGCGGAAACGAGGAAGGGCCGCCGGTGACGAAAAAGGCAGGTCGGTCGGCGCGGGACAGCGTGTGGCGGGAGGACGGGACCCGCCGCGGCGGACGCGGCGGGCAGCCCTCCGGGCTCGACCGGGAGCGGATCACCGAGGCGTCGGTGCGGCTGCTGGACGCCGAGGGTCTCGCCAAGTTCTCCATGCGCCGGCTGGCCGCCGAGCTGAACGTCACCGCGATGTCCCTGTACTGGTACGTCGACACCAAGGACGACCTGCTCGAACTCGCCCTGGACGCGACCTACGCCGAGCTGCGGCTGCCCGACCCGGACCACGTGGACGAGGACTGGCGCGAGCAGCTGCGGGCGCTGGCCACCGCCTACCGGCAGCTGCTCGCGCCAGTCC
>NZ_MUMF01000020.1 GCF_002155905.1 Streptomyces tricolor
CGCGGCCGGCGCCCAGGTGACCTCCGACGACTCCTACAAGTGCCCGGGCGACACGGCCAAGACCTGCACCGCGGGCGGCGCCTACACCGCGCCGGCCGTGGCACTGGGCCACGAGGGCGACACGGCCGAGGCGGTGGCGAAGGCGGACATCGCGGCCAACGCCAAGCAGTCGTACGGCGGGACCACCTACGGCAGCATCACCTCGCACGAGGTGCTGGCCTCCGAGGCGGTGACGGTGGCCGGGCAGAAGGGCTACCTGGTGCGCTGGAAGGCGGTCACCAGCAAGGGCGCCGACGGTTACGTCGAGTCGGTCGCCTTCCCCTCCCCCGGCGACCCCCGGCAGATCGTGGTCGTGCGCTTCGGCCTGGACGTCGGGCAGAAGCTCTCGGTCGTCGACGAGATCCTGAAGGGCATCAAGCCCTCGTCCGGCGGCGGGAACGGCCAGGACGTCTGAGACAGGGCTCCTGGGACGGGGCCCCGGGGCTGGGCTCCCGGGAAAGGGCCGCGGAACCCGGACGACCTCCGCGAGACAGGGCGACCTCGGAGACCGGGACCGAGAAGGACGCCCGGGTGCGACACGTCCGGGCCCAGGGACCGGCCGGGACACCGACCGGCCCGGACACGGACCCGCCGGGACACGGATCGGCCGGGACACGGATCGGCCGGGTGGGATTCCCCTCCGCTCAAGAGGAACCCCACCCGGCCGGGGGGTGCGCGCCGCCCCCGTCCCCACGGTGCGGCGCGGGCAGGTCACCGTCCAGTCATCCCGTGAACGGCGGCCTGGGTCTCATCTCAGTCCGAGGGCGGGCAGCACCGCGGACTCCACGAACCGGACCAGGTAGTCGGCGTCGGCGTACTGCCCGTTGAGCACCGGCCGCACCCGCAGGACGCCGAACATCATGGCCGGGATGTACTCCAGCGCCGGGTGGCCGGCCCGGACCTCGCCGCGGGCGACACCCCGGGCGAGCATCTCCTCCAGCGCGGCGATCTCCGGGTCCACCAGCGCCTCGCGCAGCGCGCGGGCCAGCTCCTGGTCGGACGTCACCGCGTGTCCCAGCGCCTGCAACAGCCGGGTGTCCTTGCCGGACCAGTCGCCCGCGGCCCGCGCGGCCTGGCGCAGGTCCTCGGCGAGCGATCCGGTGTCGATGCCGGCGAACCGCACCCTGCGGCTGGCGCGCAGCGCCGCCGCGACGAACTGCGGCTTGGTCTTCCACTGCCGGTAGAGCGTGGACTTGCTGCACCGGGTGCTGGCGGCGACCCCCTCCATGGTGACGGAGTCGTAGCCGCACTCGCGGATCTGTTCCAGCACGGCGTCGAAGAACTCCCGCTCACGCTCCGGCGTGATCTTGGAGCGGCGCGAGGCGACGACCGTCTCCGGTCCGTCCGCGGCCTGCGACGTCATGGTGGTGCTTCCCCTCACTCGTGCCTGTTCCCAGTGTGTCGCACATCAATCGATACGCCAGTGTACCGGTACTGGACCGTATCGGTACACTGTCGTATCGGTACGGCAACGTATCGATCTGTTCCGGTGGGGGACCGGGACGCGCACGCACCACCACACGCACCACCGTCAGCAGAAGGGGCCGGGGGATGAATGCCCGAACCGAGCCTGCGGAAGCGCAAAGGGCACCGGAGATCCCGGCACGCCCGCCTCTGATACGCGAGTTCCTGCTGGTAGCCGGGCTGTTCCTGGTCTACAAACTCGGCCGCCGGCTGGCCACGGGACATACCGAGGAGGCGTTCCGCAACGCCCGCCGCGTCTGGCACCTGGAGCGGACCGCGCACCTCCCCCACGAGAACGCCGTGCAGACCGCACTGCTGCACGGCGACACCCTCGTCCACCTGGCGAACACCTACTACGCGACCGTCCACTTCCCGGCCACGCTCGCCTTCCTGGTCTGGCTGTACGTACGGCGGCCCGGGCACTACGTCTGGGCCCGCCGGGTCCTCGCGGCCGTCACCTCGGCCGCCCTGGTGCTGCCGTTCACCTTCCCGCTGGCCCCGCCGCGGATGCTGACCGCGACGGGCCTGGTGGACACCGCCCGGGTCTACGGCCCGTCCGTGTACGGCCCGCCGTCCAGCGACCACCTCTCCAACCAGTTCGCGGCGATGCCCTCGCTGCACTTCGGCTGGGCGCTGATGCTGGCGATCGGCCTGATCGCCGCCACCCGCTCCCGGTGGCGCTGGCTCTGGCTGCTGCACCCGCTGATCACCCTGCTGGTGATCGTGGGCACGGCGAACCACTACTGGCTCGACGCGATCGTGGCCACGGCCATGTTCGGCCTCGCGCTCGCCGTCATCCGTCCGCCGCGGCGCACCGCCGTCACGGCGGGACGCGGCACCGGCCTGCTGAGCACCCGCGAGGTCGTCCTGGCGGGAGCGGGCCGATGAGCGCCGCCGCCCTGGCCGCCCTCGGCCTGTCGCTGGTGTCGGCGATCGCCTACGCGCTGGCCGCGGTCGCCCAGGAACGCCTGGCCGCGCGCAGCGCCGGCGGCGGCCTGCTGCGGCTGCTGGGCACCGGCGCCTGGTGGTCGGCGGTGGGGCTGAACGCCGCCGCCGCGCTGCTGCACGTCGTCGCCCTGAAGTACGGCCCGCTGACCGTCGTACAGCCGCTGGGCGCGCTGACCCTGGTCGCGGCCGTGCCGCTGGGCGCGCGGGCGGCCGGGCGGCGGGTCAGCGCGGTGGAGTGGCGCGGTACGGCGCTCACCCTGCTCGGGCTGGCCGCGCTGCTGGTCACCGCCTCGGGTCCGGCACCCGCCCGGGTGCTGTCGCTGACCGAGGCGCTGGTGGTCGCGGGGACGACCGCCGCCGCGATCGGGCTGCTGTCCCGGCCCGGCGCGCGGCCGGGGCTGCGGCACGCGACCGCGTCCGGCTTCGCCTCCGGTGTGGCCTCCGCGCTCACCCAGACGGTGACCGTGGCGGCCACGGACCGCTCGGGTCCGGTGCTGAGCGTCGAGGTGGTCGTGGGCGCGGTGCTCGTGGCCGCGTTCGCGGTCGGCGGACTGCTGCTGTCCCAGACGGCCTATCGCGGCGGTCTCGGGGCGCCGCTGGCCGTGGTGACGCTCGCCAATCCGGTGGCCGCCGCGGTGATCGGGCTCACCCTGCTGGGGCAGGGGCTGCGGGGCGGCGCCGCCGGGGTGCTGCTGGCCCTGGCCGGCGCGGGGCTGGCCGCCTGGGGTGTGGTGCTGCTCACCCGGGCGGCCCCCGGACCCGGGCACCGCGCCGAGGAGTACGGCGGGCCGGACGCGTCCGAGGAGCACCCGGTGGCGGCGGTGCTGGCCCTGGAGCGGGCGGCGACGGCCGAGCCGGGGCTGCTCCCCCGCCGGCCGGAGCAGCCGGGGCATCTCACGGCTCTGTGAGCACATACGGCGGCGGCCGGTGCGCGGAGGTGATCCGCGGGCACCGGCCGCCGACGCCGTACTGTCCGGCCTTCCGGCGGCGCCGGTCAGCCCCAGCCGCGGGCGTCCTGCTTGAGGGCGGTGTCCACGGTCAGCGCCGTGGCCACCACGAGGCTCAGCAGCGGCTCGGGCAGCTGGTAGTGGATCTGCAGGACGTAGTTGTCCGCGGTCGTGAACAGCGTCTTGGCGAGGCCTTCCCAGGTCTTGGTGATCCGGGCGACCTCGTTGTCCGCGTGGTCGACGATCGCGAAGTTCCAGGCCCGCCAGTTCTCCGCCTTGATCGCGCCGACCTGCTGGCCGTTCGCCATCATCGCGAAGTTGATCTTGCCGATCATGTTCTTCTGGACGATCTCGCCGACCGGCGAGCCGTCCGGGCGGGTCACGATCACCCGCGACTTGAAGATCTTCGCGGGCCGGGTCAGCAGCAGCTGCGGCTGGCCGTGGGCGTCACGGATCTCCAGCTTGTGAGTGAGGAACTGGTCGAGGCTGGAGACGAACCGCAGGATCTTGCGCAGGATGCCCTGCCCGACCTGGGTGACCGAGCCGATCTCCCGGCCGCTCTGATCCATGACCTTGTACTCGTTGGTCAGCTCGATCAGCTTGGCCTTCTGGTTCACGACCAGGACGGGCTCGGTGAAGAGAGTGCCGCCGCCGGCGCCGCCGGCCGTGACACCGGCCTGCTTCTGCACCTGGCGCTGCACCTTGGCGTCGCCGGCCTGCTGCTGCGGGAAGGGAGCCTGCTGGGCAGGGGCCTGCTGCGGCGGAACCTGCCCGGCGGGCTGCCCGGCCGGGTTGGTGTGCTCGGTCCACTGCGAGCCGTCCCAGTAGCGGAGCGTCTGCGCCGCTCCGTGCGGATCCGGGTACCAGCCTGCAGGAGTGTTCGATTGCGTGGTCACCGGGGCACACTACCTTGATCTGACCAGTACCTGACCAGTCCGCACGGAACGGTGTTCATCGCGTGTTCAGCCCGTGACGATCGCCGGGTCGCTGACGCCGGGCCGTCCGTTCTCCACATGACCGGCGAAGCCGCGAAGGAAGGCCGGGTCGGCGTCGCAGGTGACGGTCAGGTCGTACCAGCGCTTGCTGGCCGCGAGGGCGACGGTGTGCCGCACGGTCGCGCCGGGCCGCACCGTCACCGTGACCGGGCTGCCTCCGTAGCCGTCGGCCAGCTTCAGCTTCACCGTGCCGGAGCCCTTGTTGGTGAAGGTGAGCTGGATGTCGTCGCCCGCGTGCCGGGCGGTGACCTCGGGTCCGGCGACCTTGTTGCGGCCCTTGAAGAGGCGCAGGAAGCCGTTGGGGCCGTGCACGGCGAGGTCGTAGTTGCCGCCGGAGTAGGCCGAGTTCCAGGTGTCCGAGAGCGTCTTGCCGGCCTCGGTGGTGTAGGTCCAGGGGCCGTCGGTGCGGCTGTCGGACGTGACGAGGAAGGCCGCGCCGGCCTGCGCCCCCGAGGCGAACGTGAGGGTGAACCTGCCGGCCGCGGTGTCCGCCGAGCCGTCCACGACGGGGGCGTACT